>DESD01000071.1:0-32857 GCA_002361935.1 Ruminococcaceae bacterium UBA3323
TACACACTTTATTTTACAGTCTCGATTAAGAATTTTTTAAGCAACAATATTTTTTTCAGGCTCATAAAATATTGTTTTATTGTAATTTACGATAGGGCGTATTTCATCTTTTCCTATACATACATATATTGAACTGCCTGTATTTTTAAGATATTGTTTAACATCCTCTTCACTGTATTCTTTTGATACAAAATAGTACAGTGTATTTTCACTGCATATGTCAGATGATACATTACACGGCACATACATATATTTTGACTCTTGGCAAAAATCTGTTATTCTTGCAAAAACATACTTATCTGATGCCGTATCTCTCTTATCATATGCAATTTTAATTTTATATACATTAAATGTATTCAAATCAAATTTCATACTTTTTTCAGCTTCGGAAATTTCCTTGGCACCCTCACGCATATCATAATGCACACAAATATCACCGACTGTCTGATTAAAAAACCTCTCCATCAATCCATATACATTCTCATTATTTGCATCGTCTGGATTTTCAACAAGAGATACGGAGGAAATGTATATATCCACATTTTTTGGAAGATTTCTGACATATATATTTTTTCCTATAACTGCTGCAGTCGCTATTACTGCTATAGCAATCATAACAGAAGCAACTGCCATATATTTTTTCTTTTTCATAAATATATGTTCCTTTCTATTCGCTCCAAGAAAATAAAATACTTAATACATATGTGTTCGTTCTATTGCGTGCTGACTGCCATACAATGTTGAATTTTTATTTGAAATCCTCTTTCGGCTGCAATCCATTGTGATAAGTCTGCCTTAATATATCTCCGTTATTTATGAGAAAATTTCAGAAATAAAAAATAAATTCCTGTTATGATTAAGATAACAACAAGCCAAAATATAACTTCAAAAATAATCATTGTCCATAACGGAAGAGCAGTAAATATATTTTTATAATCTATTATAGTATAAATAATATGACCGACAGCAAAAACAGAAATGCCGATAATAAAGATTTTCAAAGCCTTTAATATAAAAGACAATTTCATATATGTACTCCTTAATATTCTATTTTTACATTATCTGCTATATATGCATTTTTTACTTTTTTATATTCTCCCTGTCAATATGCTCAGCCAATTCCTTTTTGAATTCCGTTAAAACCTTTTTAGAGGTTAACCCGATATCAACGGTTGCAACGGTTTCATCCTTCGTGGTAATGATAATCAGTGAATGTCTGTCTATAAAATTTTTTTTCAGGCTTGCCTTTGTATCCCGATAGGTTTCAACTTCGGCAATTTCACTGTAGGAAAAAACATTTTTATCGTCAATTCCCGTAAATTCCAATCTGTCCTCATAAAAAACAATGCCGTTTCCGATTGTTTCCTTGGTAACCAAAACAGCAACGATAATGGCAAGTGTTTCAATAACTCCGAAGAAAATGGTATAGAGATTCTGCACCTCTGTTATTTTTTTTACCGAGAAAACGGCAAAGCCGATAACAGCAATGTCAAGCAGTGCTATAACAATCAGTGTAATCGGTGAAATGATTCTTATGAATTTCTTTTTCATGTGTATCTGTTCTCCTTAAAGTTGTGGATAAGCTCGCAGTTTTCAGCCTTAAACTCTTTGCCGTCCAGATAGCTTAAAATTCCGGCATTTTTCATATTGAAAACAAGCTTGTAGCTGTATAAAGCCTGCCTGTATCTTCCTTGCTCTTTTCCGTATTTTCCGTCATTTAAAAGCGGATGCCCGATATAGGCCAGATGCGCTCTTATCTGATGGGTTCTGCCTGTTTTCAAATCAATTTCAAGCAGGGAATTTCCGTTCTGATAGTCAAGAACCCTGTATTTGGTAACTATTTTTTTTGCATTGCCGGTTTCTTTGTCCGAAACCGTTACTTTGTTTTTTCTTGTATCTTTTGAAAGAAAAGCCGTAAGCGTGTCACTTTCCTTATCCATTTTTCCGTGAACAACAGTAAGATAGCATTTTTCTATATCCCTGCTTTTAATTTTTTCATTCAGAATTCGCAGAGCCTCCGCATTTTTTGCTGCAATAACAATTCCGCCCGTATTTCGGTCTATTCTATTGGCAAGGGCGGGGGAAAAGGTGCTGCTGTCCTCAGGGGTCCATTCGCCTTTGTCATAAAGATAACGCTTTACCCTTGAAATCAGGGTGTCTACATATTCATTGCCGTCCGGGTGGCAGAGCAAACCAACCTTTTTATCAATCAAAAGGATATTCTCATCCTCGTAAAGGATATCAAGCTTTTTTGAAGCGTTCGTAAAATCGTAATGCTTAACCTTTTCTTCAAGCACATCGTCTTTAAGATACAATTCAATTATATCGCCCTCGTTTAAAACGGCTGCTGCATCTGTTCTTTTTCTATTAACTTTTATGTTCTTTTTTCTTATTTCCTTAAACATCAATGATTTGGGAAGCTTCGGAAAAGTTTTTAAAATAAATTTATCAACCCTTTGCCCCGAATCATTTTTAGATATGGTAAAACTTTTCATATATGAATTATATATTATAAATTGCAAAAAGTAAATATCTATGCTATACTAACTACGATTATGCGATAAAAAGGAATTTGTTTTGTATGGATCATTTCAAGCTGGTAAGTGAATATAAGCCTACGGGGGATCAGCCGCAGGCTATAGAAGCCCTTGTAAACGGCATAAAAAGAGGGGACAGAGAGCAAACCCTGATGGGTGTAACAGGCTCGGGAAAAACCTTTACAATGGCAAATATCATAGAAAAGGTTAACAAGCCAACGCTTGTGCTTGCACATAACAAAACGCTTGCAGCGCAGCTTTGCGCTGAGTTTAAGGAATTTTTCCCGGAAAATGCAGTTGAGTATTTTGTTTCTTATTATGACTATTATCAGCCGGAGGCATATGTGCCTACTACCGATACTTATATAGAAAAGGACAGCGCAATCAATGAAGAGATAGATAAGCTTCGCCACAGTGCAACCGCTGCACTTTCCGAAAGACGGGATGTTATCATTGTTGCATCCGTTTCCTGTATCTATTCTATCGGCGATCCCATTGATTACCGCAATATGGTTATTTCTCTTCGTTCCGGTATGGAATACAGCAGAGATGATCTGATTTTAAAGCTTGTCTCCATTCAGTATGAAAGAAACGATATAAACTTTGTAAGAAATAAGTTCAGAGTCCGCGGCGATACGCTTGAGGTTTTTCCTGCCGGTTCAAGCGGAAGTGCAATAAGAGTGGAATTCTTCGGTGATGAAATAGACAGAATCTGCGAAATCAACCCTTTAACCGGTAAGGTGGAGGGCATACTTTCCCATACCTGTATTTATCCCGCTTCCCACTATGTGGTGGGTCAGGAAAAAATGAAGGTTGCTTTGGACAAAATCTATAACGAAATGGCAGAGCGTGTTGCCTATTTTGAAAGCAGAGGAAAGCTTCTTGAGGCTCAGAGAATTAAGGAAAGAACCATGAATGATATTGAAATGCTTCAGGAAACAGGCTTCTGCAAGGGTATTGAAAACTATTCGGCTGTTATGAGCAACAGAAAGCCGGGGGAGGCGCCGTTTACCCTGCTTGATTATTTTCCCGAAGACTTTCTTCTTTTCTGTGATGAAAGCCACGTTATGCTGCCGCAGGTAAGGGGAATGTACGGCGGAGACCACAGCCGTAAGGCAAGCCTGATTGAGTACGGGTTCCGACTGCCGTCCGCCTTTGATAACAGACCGCTTCAGTTTGACGAGTTTTATAAAAAGGTGAATCAGGTTGTGTTTACTTCTGCAACACCGGGCGAATTTGAAAAATCAAATTCAACGCAGATTGTAGAGCAGATTATCCGCCCCACAGGGCTTCTTGATCCGATTATCACAGTTAAGCCTACAGAGGATCAGATGGACGATTTGGTGTCTGAAATTAATTTAAGAGTTGAACGCAGGGAAAGAGTGCTTGTAACAACGCTTACAAAGGCTATGGCAGAGGATTTAACCGCTTACCTTGAGGGCTTTGATATTAAAGTACGCTATATGCATCACGATGTGGATACAATTGAAAGAATGGAAATTATCCGTGATCTGCGTCTTGGTGAATTTGATGTTCTGGTTGGCATCAATCTGCTTCGTGAGGGTCTTGATATTCCCGAGGTTTCGCTTGTGGCAATCATAGATGCAGATAAAGAGGGCTTTCTTCGTTCCGAAACCTCGCTTGTTCAGACAATCGGGCGTGCTGCAAGAAACGCAAACGGCGAGGTTATTATGTATGCAGACAGTGTAACGCCCTCGATGGAACGTGCCATAACGGAAACGCTGCGCCGCCGTAAAATTCAGGAGCAGTATAACAAAGAAAACGGCATTGTTCCGCAGACCATTAAAAAGGATGTTCGCCGGGTTCTTGAAATCACCTCTAAGGAAAAGCTTGACGGCAAGCGCAAAAAGCGTATGTCCAAGGGAGAAAAGGAAGCACTTATTAATCGCTTGACGAAAGAAATGAAGGAAGCTGCCAAAATGCTTGAATTTGAGCATGCGGCATATTTAAGAGATAAAATCAATGAATTAAAATCGGAGTAAGGAGAAATGTTAGGATTATTTAAGGATAAAAGATTTTGGAAAAGTGCATTAACGCTTGCAATTCCCGTTGCATTACAGAATATGCTTACAAGCTCGTTTACACTTGCAGATACGCTTCTTGTAAGCCAGCTTGGTGATGTTGCGCTTTCTTCAGTCGGAATGGTAGGGCAGTGGGGCTGGCTTATGACGATGGTTATTTTCGGCTTCTGCTCGGGTACAACGGTTTTTGTTTCCCAGTTCTGGGGTGCGAATGACAAATCAAGAATTCACAGAACCTGCGGAATAGCGCTTGCCTCCGTGCTTGTTGTTTCGGGGATATTTACTGCTGTAAGCTTAGTAATACCACAGTATGTTTTAAGAATGTTCAATTCAGACCCTGCAATTATTGCAGAGGGAAGCAAGTATTTAAGCGTTGTTGCATATTCCTATTTCGCTGTTGCAATTACAAATGTGCTGTCCACAGTTCTTCGTTCTACGGAAGAGGTAAGGCTTCCGATGTATGTTTCGGGCTTTACAACCGTGCTGAATATTATTCTTGATTACTGTATGATTTTCGGCAAATTCGGCTTTGCGGAAATGGGAATAAAGGGCGCTGCTCTGGCTACCTCTATTTCCGCATGGGCAGGTGTTGCCGTAATTCTTGCGGTTTCCGTTGTCCGCAAAACAATTATTATTGCGCCGTTCAGGGAAATATTCTGTTTTAGGAAGGCAGAGATTAAAGAATTTTATAAAAAAACAACGCCTGTAGTGTTCAATGAGGGCATGTGGGGTGCAGGAACCTTTACCTTCAATCTGATTTATGCCAATATGGGTTACGAATACTTTGCTTCCGTAACTATTTTAAGAAGCTTTGAAAATATAGCATTTGTATTTTTTATCGGTCTTTGCAGTGCCTGCAGCGTTATGGTAGGAAAATCTATCGGTAAAGGCAGAATTGAGGAGGGTGTAACGGATTCTAAGCGCTTTGCTTTTCTGGTTCCGTCCCTTGCCGTGTTTGTGTCGGTAATCATTATTCTGCTGAGATATCAGCTTGTAGGTATTTTCAATATGGGAAATAATATAAGCGATGTAACGCTTAAATCTGCTGTGATCATTATGACTATTTATGCCTGCGAGCTGCCTATAAGAATGATACCGTATATTCAGATTGTCGGAATTTTCCGCTCCGGAGGCGATACAGTAACAGGTGTTAAGTATGATTTGTGCTGCTTGTGGCTTATTTCGCTTCCGGCAACGCTTATTGCAGTTTATTTAATCAAGGTTCCGTTTGTTGTGGCATTTGGGGTTATGTATGTTTTTGAAGATTATTTCAAAACCTTTCTCTGTCTGCGTCATTATCGTTCGGGAAAATGGCTTAAGCCTGTTACGCAGGAGGGAAAGGAAGCTTTGGAAAGGTATAATACCGAGGCCGTTAATATAAAAGCAGGTGATGAAAAATGATAAAGAATTTAGTGGTTAAAGGTGCAAGAGAGCACAATTTAAAAAATATAGATGTGGAAATCCCAAGAGACAGCCTTGTTGTTTTTACAGGGCTTTCAGGCTCGGGAAAATCAAGCCTTGCGTTTGACACGATTTATGCAGAGGGTCAAAGAAGATATGTGGAAAGTCTTTCTTCCTATGCAAGACAGTTTTTAGGTCAGATGGAAAAACCCGATGTTGATTATATTGAAGGACTCAGCCCTGCTATTTCAATCGACCAGAAAACAACCTCCAAAAACCCACGTTCAACCGTTGGAACAGTAACCGAGATTTATGATTATTTAAGGCTTCTTTATGCCCGCATAGGTATTCCGCATTGTCCGATATGCGGCAGAGAGATTGCTCAGCAGACGATAGACCAGATTGTAGACAGTATTCTTTCCTATCCCGAAAAAACAAAAATTCAGATTATGGCCCCTATTGTAAGGGGACGTAAGGGCGAATATGTAAAAGAACTTGATGATGCAAGAAGAAGCGGCTTTGTGCGTGTAAGAGTAGACGGCAGCATTTACGACTTGTCCGAAGAAATAAAAATGGAAAAAAACAAGAAGCATAACATTGAGGTTGTTGTTGACAGACTGGTTGTTTCCGAAAGCATCAGAAGCCGTTTGACAGACAGCATTGAAACCGCAACCCGTCTTTCAAAGGGCTTGGTGTTATGCGATGTTATAGACGGGGAAGAGGAACTGTTTTCACTGGATTACGCATGCCCCGAGCATGGTGTGTCCATAGAGGAAATGAGTCCGCGTATGTTTTCGTTCAATAACCCTTATGGTGCGTGCAAGCGCTGTTCGGGGCTTGGAACTTTTATGGAAATTGATGAGGAACTGATTATTCCGAACAGAAAGCTTTCCATAAATCAGGGTGCAATAAAAGCAAGCGGCTGGAATGTTGCAGACGGTTCTTCCATTGCAAGAATGTATTTTGAGGCATTGGCTGCCGAATATAATTTTTCTCTTGATATGCCTGTTGAAATGCTTCCCAAGGAAGCCATTGATGTTATTCTTCACGGAACAAAGGGCAAAAAAATAAAGATGAAGCGTGTAACCTCTTACGGCAGCGGCACCTATGTTAATGATTTTGAGGGCGTTGTCAATAATCTGAAGCGCAGATATGATGAAACAAGCTCTGAATGGTCAAGAGCGGAGATAGAAACTGTTATGGTTTCCGCTGTTTGCCCTGATTGTAAGGGTGCAAGATTATCTCCAATCAGCCTTTCGGTAACTGTAGGCGGTAAAAATATTTATGAATTCTGCCAGATGTCCATTTCAGAAGAACTTGCCTTTATTGATAATCTTGAATTAACCGAAAAGGAACAGATGATCGGAAGGCTGATTATAAGAGAAATCAAGGAAAGGCTTAATTTCCTTAATGCAGTGGGTCTTGATTATCTTTCTCTTTCGCGTGAAGCTGCTACACTTTCAGGCGGTGAGGCACAGCGTATCCGTCTTGCAACACAGATTGGTTCGTCATTAACAGGTGTTCTGTATATCCTTGATGAGCCGTCAATCGGGCTTCATCAAAGGGATAATGAAAAATTGCTGGGAACCCTAAGACATCTTCGTGATTTGGGGAATACGCTTATTGTTGTAGAGCATGACGAGGATACAATGCGAGCCGCTGACTACGTGGTTGATATCGGTCCGGGTGCAGGTGTTCACGGCGGTGAACTGATTGCAGCAGGCTCCGTTGATGATATTATAAATTGTGAAAATTCAATAACAGGTCAGTATCTAAGCGGTAAAAAGCAGATTCCCGTTCCGGAAAAAAGAAGAAAGGGCAACGGCCATAAACTGGTTGTTATGGGTGCGAAAGAAAACAATCTTAAAAATATCAATGTTGAAATTCCTCTTGGTCAGTTTGTAGCTGTTACGGGTGTTTCCGGCTCGGGAAAATCAAGCCTTGTCAATGAAATTATTTATAAGCACCTTGCAAATGAGCTGAACAAGGCAAAAAAACGCCCCGGTGAATTCAAAATAATTAAGGGTACGGAATTCCTTGATAAGGTTATTGATATAGATCAATCTCCTATCGGAAGAACACCTCGTTCGAATCCTGCAACATATACAGGTGTTTTTAATGATATACGTGATTTATTTGCCGAAACACCCGATGCAAAAATCAGGGGCTATAAATCCAACCGCTTTTCCTTTAATGTTAAGGGCGGAAGATGTGAAGCCTGTCAGGGCGATGGCATTGTTAAAATAGAAATGCATTTTCTTGCCGATATATATGTGCCGTGTGATGTCTGCGGCGGGCAACGGTATAACCGTGAAACGCTTGAGGTTAAATTCAAAGGAAAAAATATATATGAAGTGTTGGAAATGACTGTTGATGAAGGACTTGAATTTTTCAAGCAGCAGCCAAAGATTTACCGCAAGCTTAAAACGCTTTCGGATGTTGGACTCGGCTATATCAAAATCGGTCAGCCGGCAACAACGCTTTCGGGTGGTGAAGCACAGCGTGTAAAGCTTGCCACGGAACTGATGAAGCGTTCAACAGGCAAAACCATATATATTCTTGACGAGCCTACAACGGGGCTTCACACAGCCGATGTGCACAGGCTTGTTAATGTGCTTAATGCTCTTACTGATAAAGGAAATACAATTCTTGTTATTGAGCATAATCTTGATGTTATTAAAACGGCGGATTATATTATAGATTTAGGTCCCGAAGGCGGAAAAGGCGGCGGAACGGTTATTGCCAAGGGCACACCTGAGGAAGTTGCCAAGTCAAAGAAATCATATACTGCAAAATATCTGAAACCATTGCTGGATAAATAATATGAAAGATATACTATTCAAACTTGAAGAAAATCATTTTCTGAATGATGATGAATTTAAGCTTCTGCTTGAGGATGAAAGTGAAGAAACCCTAAACGTTCTTAATAAAAGAGCTGCCTGTGTAAGCAAAAAAACTTATGGAAATAAGGTATATATAAGAGGTTTGATTGAATTTACAAATTATTGTAAAAATGATTGCTATTACTGTGGAATACGCAAAAGCAATTGCAGGGCAGAACGCTATCGGCTTACAGATGAGCAGATTTTGGATTGCTGTGCGGCAGGCTACAAGCTTGGCTTCAGAACCTTTGTTTTGCAGGGCGGGGAGGATGGCTTTTTTACCGACGAAAAAATGCTTGCAATTATAAAAAAAATTAAAAAAAGCTATCCTGATTGTGCACTTACTCTTTCAATCGGAGAAAGGGGCTATGACAGCTACAAAGCTTTTTTCGATGCAGGGGCAGACAGATATCTGCTTCGCCACGAAACAGCCGATTCAGAGCATTACAGCCGGCTTCATCCAAGCAGTCTTTCACTTCAAAACAGGATGAAATGCCTTTTTGATTTAAAAGAAATCGGCTATCAGGTTGGCTGCGGTTTTATGGTCGGCTCGCCATATCAATCAACAAATAGTATAATTAAGGACCTGAAGTTTATTAGGGATCTAAATCCGCATATGGTAGGCATAGGTCCGTTTATTCCTCATAATGCAACGCCGTTCAGGGCTTGTAAGCAGGGGGATATGCATTTAACCCTGAAGCTTTTAAGCATAATAAGATTAATGCTTCCAAATGTGCTGCTTCCGGCTACAACTGCGCTTGGCACAATAGATCCGGCAGGTAGGGAAAAGGGAATACTTGCAGGTGCAAATGTTGTTATGCCCAATCTTTCGCCCAATGATGTGCGGAAAAAATATCTTTTGTATGATAATAAATTATGTACAGGAGATGAAGCGGCAGAGTGTGTTCTACGCTTAAAAAACAAAATGAAAAGCATAGGATATGAGATTGCTACATGCAGGGGAGATTACAAAAATATAACGGAGAGTAATAGTTATGGCAAATAATCTTAATGAAACACCGAATGCAAACAGATTGCATATTGCATTTTTCGGAAAAAGAAATGCAGGAAAATCAAGTGTTGTAAATGCAGTTACCGGCCAGAATTTGTCTATAGTATCCGATGTGCTCGGAACAACTACTGATCCGGTATCAAAGGCAATGGAACTTCTTCCGATAGGTGCTGTTTTAATTATAGACACGCCGGGGATTGATGACAGCGGCACAATAGGGAAGCTCAGAGTACAGAAAACAAAGCAGATATTGAATAAAACCGATGTTGCCGTGCTGATTGTTGACAGTGCAGCCGGAAGGTCTGCCTGTGATGAAGAACTGATTGCACTTTTTAAAGCGAAAGAGCTTCCGTACATAGTTGTTTACAATAAATCAGATTTAAATTGCGTTCAGCAGCTTGCCGATTATGAAATATCCGTCAGTGCAAAAACGGGTGAAGGCATAAATGCCCTGAAAGAGAAAATTGCTTTTTTTGGCAAAGCAGAGAAAAATACAAATTGTATAATTCCTAATAAGCTGTCAAAAGAGAATATTGTTGTTCTTGTAACGCCAATTGATGGCTCCGCACCGAGGGGCAGAATGATTTTGCCGCAGGTTCAGACTATAAGGGATATACTGGATGCAAGTGCCGTGTGCATTACTGTTCAGCCCGAACAGCTTACGTTTGTTCTTGACAGCCTGAAAACAAAGCCCACTCTTGTGATAACGGACAGCCAGGTTTTCGGGAAGGTTAAAGCAATTGTTCCCGATGATATTCCGTTAACTTCATTTTCCATTCTTATGGCAAATTATAAAGGTATTCTGAAAACGGCGGTTCAGGGTGCGGCGAGTATAGACAGGCTTAAAAACGGTGATATTGTGCTGATTTCCGAGGGATGCACCCATCATAGGCAGTGTGAAGATATCGGAACGGTGAAGCTTCCGAATTGGTTGAAAAAACAAACAGATAAAACGCTTCAATTTGAATTTACATCCGGAGGTGAGTTTCCCGAGGATTTAAGTAAATATGCTCTTGTTATTCACTGCGGCGGCTGTATGCTGAATGAAAAGGAAATGCTGCATCGTCAAAAGTCTGCTGAGGGGCAGGGCATTCCGTTTACGAATTACGGAACGGCGATAGCTTATATGAATGGAATTTTGAGGAGAAGTCTTGAAATTTTCCCTGAAATCCAAAGCGAAATATCAGAATAAAAACAGAGCGGTCTGAAAATCAGACTGCTCTATTTTTTTACAAATTGTATAACTATTTGTGGCTTTTTATTCGTTTTAAAGCATTTTTTTCAAGCCTGCTTACCTGCGCCTGTGATATTCCGACCTCTTTTGCAACCTCCATTTGCGTTTTTCCCTGCATGAATCTCAAATACATAATGTTTCGCTCTCTGTCATCCAGTTTGCTGATTTCATCCTTTATCATAATTTCGTCTATCCAATCCGTGTCGCAATTACTGTCACCAACCTGATCCATAACGTAAATTGTGTCGCCACCGTCACTGTAAACAGGTTCATAAAGCGAAACCGGGTCAACGATAGCCTCAAGGGCAAGCACTACATCGCTTTTTTTCATTCCAAGCTCTTTTGCAATTTCTTCAACAGTCGGCTCTTTTTGATTTTTGTTTATCAACCTTTCTTTTACCTGCATTGCCTTATATGCTGTATCTCTCATACTTCTGCTGACTCTTACAGGGTTGTCATCACGCAGAAAGCGGCGTATTTCCCCGATACACATCGGAACAGCATAGGTTGAAAACTTCACATCCAAATCAAGATTGAAATTGTCAATTGCTTTAATAAGGCCAATTACGCCAACCTGAAATAAATCGTCCATGGATTCGCCTCTGTTCTGAAATCGCTGAATGACAGATAAAACCAGTCTTAAATTGCAATTTATAAGTTCCTCTCTTGCTTTCATATCTCCGTTTCTTGCTTTTCGCAGCAGTTCCATTTTTTCTTTTTCCTTAAGCACCTTTATGTCGTTTGTGTTTATTCCGCAAATTTCAACCTTGTTGTAAATCATACATAACCACCATTCTAAAAATTATGTATGTCATTAGTATTGCCTGAAAACATTTCGGTTATAAAATAAACATTAGGTAAATTATGGGAAAAAGTGATAAAAAACGTGCTTTAGGGCTTAAAATTGTATAATTAATACAAAAATTGTTACAAAATATTACAAATTCGTATTGACAAGTTTTCGCTATAAGTATATACTTATTATATTAATAATAAATATGGGTATATTATGCCTTTTTGTATTTATTATTTGTTACACTTGTTCAGTGAGTTGCTTTATTAGGAAAGAGGTAGTTTTTATGAAACTGAAATCGAAGCGAATAATGGGTATGCTTATGGCTCTGCTTATGTTTGCTACAAGCTTTATCCAGCCGCTTGGCTTGTCCTTCGGTCTGCTTGACGTTTATTCGGCAGAAGCAGGTCCGTCCATGGATTTGTCCATAACATATCTTAGCGGCGGTAATGTGTCTGAACCATTGCCGGGTCAGCAGCCGCCTCGTCAGATAATGATAGGTCATGGAGAAACGAATGGCGCAAGGATTAATATGATCGGTGACTTCCGTTCCGGTGTTGGTGAGGGAAGAAATGCATATTTTGATCTGAAGCTTCCGTATTTTTACAAAGATGCTGACGGCAATCTTGTTACAACCTATGAATTTGCGGATATACCTGCAGATCAGAGGGATGATCCTATGAGCCTTGCTGTTAAGGTTGTAGGCGACAACGAGGATTGGGAAGTTGATAAAACTACCGAATATAGAGGTACGGTTCATTTTCAAAGTGCAAAAACCGTAAGACAGGGCCAGCAGATTGCTTTGACTCTTCTTATTTATTTTAAAGGTGCTGTTCCCGAAAATACAAATGCTCTTATTTATCTCGGCGGCGGTTATGAAACTTATGCATATCAGGGCGTAACCTCAGACGGATGGTCTGCAACTCCCGAAATGGCATCAACCAACGGAATGTATGAATTTATTTGTTCAAATCTTCGTTGGGAAGCAGATATTCAGGCTGTTACACCAAGAAATGCACTGTGGGATAAATTCAATTATCTTGTTTACAAAATTACGGTAAGCAATACCTCTGAAGACCCTGCCAGCCATATCAAGGCGTTCAGTGCGAATGTTGAGGTTCCGACCGAAGGCAATGACGGCTACGGTCTTCATATGAAGGAAGCGATGCATTACCTTTATAACAACGGGAACCCGATTGAGCAAACAAGTTTTGAGCTTGAGGACCGTGAAGAACTTTATGTTGGTATTCCCGGTCAGGGCGGTGCGCTTATATATGATGTTACGGGAATTCCTCAGGAAGTTCGTGATAAATGGAATCTTATTACATTTGCAAATGCAGTAGATCAGAATGGTAATCCGCTTGTTCCTCTTCCATATACATATACTGCAAGTTCCAGTGTTTATTTCAGCGTATATGAAAATATTTATGCACAGGAATACGTTGATAATGACACAACGGGGGAAGCTGTTTCTTCTAAAGAATTTTATATTGCTCTTCCTATGTCAACCGATATTCCCGAATCGCAAAAGGCAATGATTAATGCGCATGTTTATGATACAATTGTTTTTGGTTCGGATTATACATGGACAAAGCAAAGCGGTCTTGCAACTCACGGCTTTGATGAAACTAAAACAGGCTTTACGCATAAAAAGTATGTTCTTGACGAAGATGCTGAAAAAAGTGAAAAAACAGCATCAATCGGTGATGAAGTTGAATATTACCTCGGATACTTTAAAAATACAAGTAATGTTCCTGTTTTTGAGGCAAATGCAGTTGATACTGCGCCAAAGGACTTTCAACTGAAGCGTATTAATGCGTATATGAATTACAGTGATGAGGATGAAGAATATGATCCTCAGCTTAAAGATTGGTTTAAAGAAGAGGGAACGGTTGAATTTGAATTCAGCACAGGCGAAGTTGATGACGACGGAAACGAGATTACTTCTTTTGTGCCGCTTGGCTCAATGGCTTACAATGCTGATAAGTCTTCCGATGCAGCAAAGGTATTTACTCTTGAGGTCGGCACTCTTATTGATGATTATATTGAATCTCAGGCTCTTCTTAATAAAACGGTTAAATATACAAATAGATTCCGCGTGAATTTTAAACACCGAATTGCCCCGAACGAAGAATTCAACGGCAGAATCGGGGTTCAGGGTGTTGTTGATAAAGGTATTAAATACGAAAATAAGCTTGTTACCAATTACGAAACATGGCAGTGGATCAATAAGTCTGCAGTTGTTGAAGAGGCTGATTACTATAAGCAGCAGAATTCAACTTCCGTAAGTACGGCAACAATTTTCGCAACACCTGCCGATCCTAAGCTTGTAACGGATGTAACCCGTGTTGTAGGTGATACTCTTACAGCAGCGGATTCAATGTATATTCCTATTAATGTTCCAGGTACGGGATTCCGCTATAAGCTTGGAAACAGCAGCCGGTCAAAGGTTATTCCGGGTATTCTTAAATCAGGTGCATTGCTTGATATTAACCAGAGTAAGCCGCTTGGATTTGTTACAAATAAAATTATTCTTTCCAAAGCATTAATGGATATTGCTGAAGTTGATTCCGTAACCATTTATTGCTTTAAAGGCAAGAATGCCGCTACTAAAGCCGTAACGATTCCCTTCAGTGCCTTTTCGGTTGATGATGACGGTAATTATTACGTTGAATCATCAGCATGGAAATCCGTAGGCGAATGCTACGAAGGATATGTTAACTTTAAATCCTTTGGTGCTGATATAGCTCTTTCGGATGATATTTATGTTCAGTTTGCCGGTTATACAAATGTTGTAAAGCCTGCAGCAGATCCGCTTGTTGTAACAGGCACATTTACAACGGATTACAATGATCCTGATCTTGATAAAGAAGTAAAGGATCCTGCAACAATGATTGTAAATACAATCAATCCGATTATAACGGGCTTTAGCTTTGATGATACTGAAAGTACTGAATCAAATGTAAATACTGCAAGCGGTCAGGCAAAGCAAACTACGGTTAATCATATTGAAATTCCTAATAAACAGAAGAATGTCGGCTATGAATGGTCAATATGCAATAATGCTATTTCTCCTTCAGGTGCCGTTGATATTTCCATTGATTTATCAAGCAGCGTTGGGAATAAAACTCCGCACAGCAATGATCCTACTGTTAAGGGCTATTTAACGCAGAAAATAACGATTTCCGATTTCAGCGGCGTTGCGGATATTGATTCGGTTAAGATTTACGGATGGAATAAAAATCCCGAAACCGGCGAGCCCGATGTTACGATTCCTTTCAGTTCTCTTACTGTTACGGACGGCAAGGTTGTTATCGGTGAAGATGTTCTGAAAAGTATCGGATATGTAAAGAATATTGTTCTTTCCTGTTCTGAATTCTACGGCTCGGAAAAAGAAGAGCCTGATAAAATGAATATCAGACTTGACGGTTACTCGGATTGGTACGGAGATTTGGATGCCGCTTTAACCTTTACTCCTGAAAATGAGTCAATGGCAAACCGTATTATAACTCTTACAAACCGTTTAAGGGTTTTAAAGCCTTATGCTGAAATTCATGCATTTATTGATTATTATGATTTAACAGGTTCTGCTCTTACCTCTACGGTTAACGCTGATAAGAACGAACAAACACTGGGCGTTCCGTATGACCGTAATTTCCGGTATAGTGTTAAAGTGGGCAACCCGTATGTTTCAAGGCTTGATGATTTTGATATCACTCTGGATATTCCTTTAACTGCAGAAGGCAGCGATTATACAGGTTTCCATACAACGGGAATGTTTATGAGTAAAAATCTCATTGATAACTATAATGTCCTTGAGTATTTTACATTCTATGATGCTTCCGATCCTGATACTGCATACAAGTTTGATTTTGATAAGGAAAACGGAACTTTTACCGCTGAAGACGGAACCGTTTATAATGTTGTTGATGCAGACGGCAATATTTCTATTGATGAAAAAACCATCTTTGCAGATTGGGGTATTGAAAATCTTGGCAAGGTTGTTGTAACCGGTAAGGATTTCAAGGCAAATGTTGACTGCAACGATGATAACTATTTTACATTTACCGGATTTTCCGACAGCTATTTTAACAGCTCAGACAGATTAGCTGTTACTGCTGTAGATTATTTTGATTGCATCCGCACGGAAGATGATACAAAAACAGTTTCCATAGACGGTGCAACAGCTTATATCAGCAAAATGTATTTCGATTCCACGATTGTTGCTGCTTATAAGGATACCGAGAGTGCTGATGCCACGAAAACGGGCAATCGCTTTGATGCGGTTTCAACTTCAAATGAACATGTCAGAATGGAAAGATATACCACCAGTGATAATGCTTATTGGGAGGATAACTCAGAACTTGACATAGGCTATAAGGCGATGGGTTCGTTTCTTGTTGACTTCAGGCAGTATTTGAACGCCAATACGAATGATACTGCTAAAGATCCAAGTAATCCTAAATATCCGAATACCACGAAAGCCGGTCTGATATGGCAGGAACATCAGAGTATGAATTATGTTTATACCCAATCGTTCAATACTGCAGCAAATGTTGATTTGAATATCACACTTCCTGACGGCAGCTTTGATGCTTCATACCTGAAGGTTCATCCATTGGCAAAGGATTATCTTGAAAGTATTAAGGTAACCCGCAAGGATGGAACGCAAATCATTATTGATAAAACCGAATGGGAAAATAATTCCATCGAAACCGCTGTTGATACAGCAGGCAATAGTCTTGATAAATTTTTCAGAATTGATTTGCTGCAATCAGCAGAAAGTGAAGATTTAGGTATTTATAAAACACCTGTGGATTATAAAGCGGAAAATCCCGTAACCTCTGTTGTTATTAGTCTTAATATCAATAAAACAGAAGCAAAGGGCAATGAGGCCGCAAATCCGGATTACGGAACATGGTTTGATTATTTCAATGTTAATTCAAGATATATGTTTGAGGTAACGGGAAGATTTTATAAATCGGGTCCTGCAACTGCAACGGTAAAAACCGATATGGAAATCGGTAATGTCGTTGAAAGACCTTATGCACAGGCTAAAGACAGAAGCACACAGGGTGTTCTTAATCAAAGAACAGATTGGTCATTCAAAAATCAGTACCGCTATTATTGGTATAGTTATGGTTGGCATCATGCCGATGCCTACTATGATGCAGCAGATTTGTTTTCAACTGCAAAGGTTTATGTTTTTAATGAACAAAATCAGGTTTTAAAGGGTGTTCATAAATCTCCTTCTACAACTCAGGATCTTGATTGCACCTTTGGCACCTATAATGAGTTCGCTGTATCCTTCTTCCAGAATACCTTTGGAAGTGCTCATGATTACGCTAACGGAGGAGCAGGCTCGCGATGGGTTTATCAGGATATGTTTGATTGGAACGGCAAGCATGGATTTACCGACAGACTTGTTCTGGAGGATAAGCTTCCGGTTATCAGACCTGACGCTGAAACGGATTATTACGGCTATCTGACTCAGAAGATTTATATATCTCCTCAGCTTTATCCGTTTATTGATTATATCGAGCTGACGAAGAAGGGCATTGTTCTTAACGAAGACGGAACAACCTCCTCAAAAGCGATTGATGATAATAAAATCGTTATTCAGAAAGATGATCTGAAGCTTTATGTAAATGACGGCTCTGAAGTAAAGGATCCTACAATTGTCGGTAATGACGAAGGCGTTACGCATGAAGATTTCTATGAAATCAATGTTTATTATCCCGATGATGAGGATAAAGCAGAGGCATCAAACTCCATAATTCTCGGTGAAGATGAATATCTTGACGGATATTCGATTCATTTAAAGAATTTAGCAGGCAATGCTGACTATACAAGAGAGCTTCAGGGTCTTGATCTTATGAAGCCGTCAGAGCATAACAATAATGCAACGCCTGATATTTATGTCGGTGGTGAGGTATATCGTGTAAGAGAAACGAATCCTCCAACAGAGGATTATAATAAGATGACCTCAACCTCATATCATTATGAGTGGAATGCTGCAAAATCGGAATATGCCACAAATCAGTATTACACAATGAATGATACCGGCCTTCTGATGGGTTATCGAATTCCGTTCCAGGCAGCCTGGAAGCTGATTTCAACAAATGCGAAAGGCCGCACGATTTATGATTATCATGAAGAAAATGATGATCGTCAGAATATTGATCCGAATATCGGAAGCTTTGATGTAAAAATCTGGAACAGAATGGATACCGACCAGCAGATGGGAAGATCCTCTTATATAGATACTGCAACGGTAACCAATACCATGAACAGTATTTACCGCTTAAAGCATATCTATATTCCCGAAGCGTTTATTGACGGCGATTGGTTCAATGTTGAAAAATTAACAATAAAATACGGAAGCAGCAGTTCACATACCGCTGTGTTCAATCTTCAGCAGCTTAAGGACAGTGCCTATTTATCTTATGATGAAAAAAATCAGCAATATGTGTTTGATTTTAATCCGTTTATAAAGGATCATATAGATGAGTTTGCCAAGTTTAATCCAAATAACTATGAAACCGGCGATGTCTATGTAAGTGAATGGATTCATTCCTTTGTTATTAAGCTTTCCGCAGTTAATGCTAAGCAAAGCAATGGTGCCGGTGTTCTTAAAGGCGGAGAATTCCTTAATGCAGCCAGACAAAAGCAAACTGCAAACAGAGGCGGAATAGAAAATTCTGCTTTACCTGCATTTTCATATGATGGTGTTTATGCAGACAGAACCGTTGAAGATATTAATGCAAATGCTTGGACAAAGAAATCAAGGCCAACTGTTTGGCATGGTCCTGACGGAAATCATGAGTATACAAGTTCTACGGATTATTATAACTATGCCGATACTGTGTTTACCTCTTCTGAAAAGAATGCAGAGGCATACAGAAATTTAAATGGCTCTAACCAGATAGATTCCAACGGCTATGGTGACAGACGCGATTATTATAATATCCGAAATCTTGTTGCCAATCTGAATGTTAATGCACAGCGCACAACTACTATGGATGACGGCTCAAAAACCTTTGCATATGATATTGATACTTCCGCAGGAGCAAATACATATCTTAATGTAGATAAGAGCCATCTTCTTCCCGATGATTATATTGAATATCAGTTAACAGTTGCGGCTTCAGCCGACAGTATGATTCCTGTATATCATCCGGATATACGCTTTGTTGCTCCGACAGGGCAGAGGGTAGTAGGCTGGTATATTATTGAAAATAATTCAGATATACCAAACGATGATATTACGGGCAGATTAAGCACATCGTCAACAGGCTCCAATACTGCAATTTCTTCAAGTGCTATTGATAAAAATGCTTATTACAGCCTTGTTGCGGGTACAGACGGCAATGAAGAAACCTATTACAGGCGTCTTGATATTTCAGCAGGTGATTTAAGCAAGGAAGAATCCTTAAATCAGCTTGCCAAGGGCAAAAAGATTGTTGTTTCCGTTATCACACAGCTTACGGATGAGCTTGGGTCGTTTGAAGGAAAAACAATCAACCCGGGAATTTATGCTGCTGCTCATCCTCAGCATACGTATTCTCAGTACAGAATCAGAAATATCAATAATGCTTCGGGACCCTATTATGACAGTACGCATCATTATACTGATAGTACCGAAGGTGCTGAGTATCATAGATATAATACAAGCTCTTATTACGGTGGGCTGAATAATGAACTGACTTATATGTCGGATATAAGAACAAGCACAACATTTTATGACAGCCGTAATCTCAAGCTGGATGTGAATTATACGGATCCGGAATTCCATTATGACGGAATGCCGATGAAGTTTACTATGACAGGCGGCACAGGCTCAAATAATGCAACGGCTGCAAATGCTGAAAATGATACTCTTCACACCCTTGATAAGGCAATCTATACTGTATCCTTCCTGCAAACAGCAAACGGCAAGCTGTTCAAGGGCTTTGATTTAACTGAAAAGAAAGTATTCCCTTATCCTGACAGTGTTACGCAGCATGTGGATGAAAATGCAAAGGTGGAATATTGCTATTTTGTAGATGCCTCCAGTGAAGTTATCGGAACAGATGTCGGTATTTACGAAACCAATGCACCCGATACACAAATATGGATATCGGAAGATAAGGTTATTGCTGCAGACAGCTTAACCGAAGAGCAGGAGGCAGACGGCTTCAGGCTTCTGAAAGATTCTGTAAGAATCAGATGGACTTACTCTGATATCCCTGCAGGAACTGCTGCAAATCCAATTGTTTTTGCTACGCCTGCTAATCCGTTTGAATTAATCGGTGTGGGCAGATATCGTGATATCCGAACAGATGCACAAAAGAAAACAACTGCTGCAGATGATTATTTCACATTCAGAATTGACGGTCATGTTGAGCTTAAGCATAAGCATGATGAATCTGTTGAAAATACGCTCGTGGGATCAGCTGATTCTTCTGCAATGCAGTTTACCGAGCCGGTTTCACTTTACGGCACGGGTGTTATTACAAAGAGCATTGTAAGAGAAAGACCGATTTTAAATCTTCATACGCAGATATTCAAAAATGAAGCGGAAGCCGAAGCGGTTTATGATTCAAATGCCGCTCAGGTTAAGGGCTACCGCCCCGGAGATACGGTTTGGTTCAAGGATACTGTTCAGAATCTTCAGAAGGGGCCGGACGCTCCGCAGGGTGTGCTTCTGAATCCTGTATTCTTCGATAAAATTCCTGAATACATTTCAGCCAGCGGACTTGAACGTGCTGTTCAGACGGGAAATACCGATAATATTAAAGTTGTTTGGTATAACAGAGACGGTTCGGCAAAAACGGACATTCCTGCATTTACAGTAACGAAAACGCAGTTTGAAGATATTCCCGATTATCTCGGTGATACTGTTACAACCAAGAGTGATACAGACGGCACAAACTTCAATACACACAGAGCTTTTGCCGATATATCCCTTGGCGAAAACGGAAATACGGTTTCAACGCCTATTACATTTAATCTTTATCAGATTCAGTTTGCGGATGGTTCCCGCCTTGAAATCGGCGAACATATAGAGGTTTATTATTCCGCAACTGTACGAATGGAAAATCTTCCGCTTTCTTACACACAAAGGGGAACAGGCGATAATGCCAAAACCTTTGTTGATTATTATCCGAAATACGGTGAATACTATTCAGTTCCTTCAGGTGCTCATACTGATGGATGGGGTACGGTTTATGAATGGTATACAAGATCTTATCCGTATATCGGTGTGATGGCAGGAAAGAATTTATATGGTTCTCCTACATTAACAACAGATTACTGCGGCTCATTCACTCAATTTATGAATGCCAACAGTATGATGGATATGAATTATCTTTATCATGATCTTGGTGTAAGCGGACTCAGAAATAAAAACATTGATAAATATGAATATCTTAAGGATTCAAATGTTTATATGCCGGGTTCTGCAGGCGATGAAATCAATGATGGTGCATATATATCCGGAAGAGGATATCCTCATGAAAATTATGGTGGTTCAAACGGATATCTTAAGGATTTTGATGTCAATATTGATAAGAATCAGCAGAAAACAACCTATGTTCCAACCCTGACCGCCAATAAGCTGGATCAGCTTCCTGTAAGTGAAAAATTCATCAGCTCAACAAGCAGCAGGGAACGTGATTGGTTCAATAAGATGCTTGTTTACAGAAACAGATCTGCAAATTGGCAGGAGGAGCATGAGGATGCGGTTATCTGGGCAGAATCAAGAATTCATCTTCAGACTGCATGGCTTGCTGCAAGCTCACAGATTATCAGCGCAGAAAAGAAGGATGCATCCATAGAATATCTGCCGACAAATTATAATGGCTTAAAGCTTGATCCGGAATTTAATGTTATTCATAATACATATGCCAGCGGCAATCAATCGGTTTGGGGTTATCGAACAGGCCAGAATGAAAACACACGTCTTTTCAATGATGATAATGTGCCGGCTATTGAATATGACCAGCATTTCACTTCCCGTGTAAGCGCCTATAACTACGGCGACTGGGATTTAACCTGCGGTATTGAATTTACTTATGTAATGCCAAAGGGCATTGAACCTGAATTCAATGCAGACGGCACCATGAATGCGGATGGAATTAAGGCTTATATTATGAACGGCGGTACTTCCAATTCGCCGAAATATGAAAGTATTTCCGATGATTTAGTTCATGTTCAGGTGCTTCAGAAGCCTTTGAATGCAGCGGGATATAAGACACCGAATATTATGCAGGATCCTGTTTTAAGCTCCGAAACAATGAATAAAACAGATCATAGCTATGTTGATGAGGATCAGTATTATTC
This sequence comes from Ruminococcaceae bacterium UBA3323, assembly GCA_002361935.1. Classification (GTDB taxonomy): domain Bacteria; phylum Bacillota; class Clostridia; order Oscillospirales; family Acutalibacteraceae; genus Eubacterium_R. Next base: position 22,225 of record DESD01000071.1, read on the forward strand.
TGCCGATGATGAAACATCGTGGGTACTCAGAATTACTGTTAATCAATCTCTTGATAAATGGTTTAACCGCGGTTCGGAAAGCGGTTATATGATGTATGTGGATATTCCTTCTCATGTGTACGAAACACCTGAAAGTGAATATTGGTATGATGAGGTTATGGTTAAACCTGTGGATACCTCACATCAGGACAGCCTTTATTATCAGATTTATGACACCACCTCGCTTTGGGGTCATAACGATTTAACCAAGCTTGCGTTGGCCTCTCAGGTAAGCACGCAGTACGGCGGAATGGATTATCTGTGGAACAGCTACTACCATTATTATCATCACGGAGGAAGAGGCAGTGATGTAGGTCCTAACGGAAATATGTATTATGTAAGTGCCTCTCCGAATATGCCGTATATTAACGGTATGAATATTTCAAACCGTGAGGTATCGGCACAGGGCGTGCTGGATGACAGCGGAAAGGCAAGCTTTGAAAGCGGCATACGAAATACATATGCAAGCACAGGTACACGTGCGCATATGAGAAAGCCGCTTATCAGAACATGGACAACGGTTGGCGAAAGCAATATCATAGGTACTAATCCATATGGTTATTACCTTGATTCACAGGGTGATACCTCAACGCTGAATATCCATGTTGAGAATAAATACTGGCTTGATACGATGGCTGTGGATCAGCATTATTACGATTGGGTTCCTACAGGAAGAAACACCGGCTATTACACCGAATCTCAGGAATACAACAGAATTAAGCACACGTATTCAACAGACGGCGGAAATAAGGGAACGCTGTACTATCCTGTTGTAACAAATATCCTTCCTGTCGGTATTGTTCCGAAAGATATAAACGGCAGATTGTTTACGGAAGACAATGAAGAAAATGCTAAAAAGCAGCTTGACTGGTCACTTTATAACTACAGCTACAATGATAATACATCAACGGATTATGAAAAGTTTGATCAGGAAAAAGAGCTTTATGAGGCTAAGGTTGAATATATTCTGCTTGACTGTGAGGATGGAAGCACTGAGGGAAGATATAAAATAACCTTTAAGCAGAAATCAGATGATTTAACAACAGCAAATGCAGATAAGCTTAAAATTTCTTCAGAGGATGCAAGAGTATTCCAGTTCAAGATTTATACTCTTGCTGCTCCAAGCGGCAAAACAAAGGATGATGAGCTTAATAATGACCTTCTTGACGTGTTCCAAAAGAACCATACCTTTGTTTCAAGCCAGCTTGAAAACTTTAGGTTTTTGATTGATTCCGAGGTTCAGAATAATCAGGCTGACAATCCTTATTATGTCGGCAACCGATATGTGGAAAGCTACAGAAACTGGTATGCTCCTCCGAACAGACCGGAAATTTCCGATCAAACCAAGCAGGATGTCCGTAAGGATACTGCTCATATAACAAACAGATCGGGCACCGTTTCCGGTAATCTTCCCGATTGTCCTGTATTAACCCAAAATCTTGGCACCAATGCTGCGATTGACGGAACGGATGAGGGCGGTAATAAGCGTTACTTTGAAGAAGACGGCAAAATTACGCTCAGAGATAATTTTGATAAGAGCATAATAACCGACCTTCAGATGGAGGATTATACTGATTTAAGATACGGCTTAACAATACAGCCCGAATATGTTGATTTTGATGCCGGTAATAATTCAACCAATATAGGTGTTCATACAACAAACAGAATCCGTGTTCGTTGGCCGGATATTGAAAGCAATGCTTATTTAACCGACAAGGCATCGGAAAGCATTGAGAATCTGGGTGTTCGTTCTCCCAAGGGAACAGAGGGTGAATATGTATATTTCCCAGATGCTTCCGATAAAACACAGGCTCTTCAGTACGGCGATACGCTTTACTACAATGTAAAGGTATCAAACGGGGCAACAGAGGAAGACCATTTCCACCACGGAAATGTGCTTCATGCAAAGATTAAGGTTGTTCTTGCCCTTCCGAATATTGCAAGATTTGTAGGTAATTATGATGAAGACGGCAATTACATTGATGATGCAATGTATCTGATTTATCAGAAGGAAGACGGAACAGTCAACAAATACTCCTTTGAGGAGCTTGCTGCCGCAGGCTATGAAATCAAAATGGAAGAGGAAATCGACGAAAACGGCAGGCAGATACTGATTCTTGAGATTTTAACACCCGGCGATTTCGAGGATGATGAAACTCCGAATTATATTGATTATGTTGCCGGCAAGCATCTTCCGGGATGGTTCGGCTACGGCGACACAATGGTTCTTGGCTTTAAGACTGAAATTCATAATAATATGGAGGATGATTCCGATATTCTTAACGGAGAAGCTTTCTGGGATAATGATTATAAAGCAGACAGCTATACAGCGTTAGAAGATATAGATGGCGAATATCTCAAAGAGCAGTATCCCGATAAGGGCTTTGAAAACCTGTCAGACCGTGACGAAAGCAAGATTGCTTATGAACGGGAAGTTGCGGAAAATATGGAAGACGGAATCGACGTAGACTATGATGATGCGTTTGACGAAAGGTTTTCTCACGATGTTTCGGCGGCAATAACGCTTCTTAAGCCTCATGCCAATGTCCGTCTTGATACCTCTGAGCAAAGAATCCCGATTATCAACCCCGATCTTACGGGCGGTTCGGTTCGTGTTGTTGAGGATCCTGCGGTTAAGGGTGCAACAAAAATGACCCTTTATATTGACAATGCCATAAACGATGGTGCAAAGGTTCCAGAATTTATTCTGGATTACAGAGTTCCGTTCAGAGGAACTTATGAGTCAACAAGGGATGAAGCTTCCGCCTCCGAGGATTCGGTTAAAGGCAATGTTTATGCTGTTGGTACAGGCGTTTGGGAAATTCCCGAAACTGCCGGAGATGAGGAGTACAGAGAAGCCCTTAAAAATCATCTTTCGGTAAAGGTTTATGGTCTTTACAGTGACAGTGATGACAGCTCAGAACATGGAAAGCTTCCGTATGAAGATAATTCAGCTTATGAAAATGTAAACGATTACGGAAACGGAAAATGGGTAAATCTTACTTCGGTGCATAATAGCTTAAGCGGCAATGCCGGACAGAGCGGCGTTCCGATTGATGAGAATACAGTTCTTGATATTACAAATATCTCTAATGCTCTTATCGGAAATTCCACTTTGGTTAACAGGCTTTATCAGCTTCGTTTTGTAATCTCTTCTGATGATTCCTCCTATCTTGTTCCCCGTAATTTCAGATTGGCAATTGATGCAGATCCTGATATGGATGGTGTTCAGAATATGGATGATATAGATCCGGAGCATGAAAATCTGAATCCGCTTCCGGAATCCATTACATCGGATATTAAATTCCTTGAATCGGGTGAACTTGATTTAGATAACAGCAAGATGGGCAGTGCGGCATTTGTTATTGCTGCAATGAGTCATCAGAATGCAACAAGGCGCCATGTTAATCATTTTGTAAATGCTTGGGCCCGCTATGATGATGAGCAGTATGGTGCAATAGCAAGCCGCTCCCGTGCAGGTTATTTCATAACACGTGAAATGCCTGTTCTTGAGGTTGATTTGAAAGCAAAGTATTTCAAGCGTGCAAGGAACGATGAAACAGGTAAATACGAGTATAGCTGGAGCGACGATGTAATGATCAGTGACAGCAGTAAGATGCTGAAGTACACTGCCTCGGTCAAGAATCTTTCCGACCTTGGTATTGCAGATACAAATCTCGGCGATGTCGAAGAGGATGCTGCAACAGATGTTCAGATTTCAACTGTTCTTCCGTTTATTCAGAATATTGATAAATCTGTTTCGGATGACAATCCTAATGAATATAAGTTCTATAAGCAGGTTTCATATAACAGTGAAGAATGGCAGAATACAATAGCCCCGGATAATGTGTCTTCCGCTCAGCTTTATGCCGAAGATTCAAAATGGTGCTGGCATGTTGAAAATGAAAACGGCGAATGGATTTCGGTTCCCGAAATAACAAGTGTAACTCTTAATATTTATGATAAGATTACAGAGCTTACCAATACACTTCAAAGACGTGTTCTTACATTTACCTCTGCAGGCATATTAAGACCGGGTCAAAGACTTGTTGTTGATTTTATGGTTCCTGTTACAACGGATAACGGTGTAGGCAGTTCAAATCTGCTTTCCTGTAAGGCTTACGGCTTTAAGCCGGGTGCATATATTCCGTACATTCCGTCAACAGATAACGGAACCGAAACATATGCTTTTGAAATTGATAAGCGTGATGTTAATAACAACAGTATGATGAATTCCGAAAATACCATAACCAAGAATCTTGGCGGTATTTCATTCAGTTCAACAAGAGTGTTTAACAGAACGAAGGTTTCGTTCTCTGAATACGGAACTGGTCTTAATGTTTCGGGTAATGACAGCTTAAGGCCGTCGGTAGTTCCCGAAGGTACAAAATATTCCTTTATATCTTCTCTTGTAAACCCTGATACCTCTCCTGATGACGGAGGAAACAGGGGATATGACCAGCCAATCATTTATGATGTTCTTCCTTATGAAAACGATACCTCTCTTATCTATATTGATGACCAGAATAATGTTGCCCAGAGAGGCACAAACTGGCGAGGATATATCAGGCTCGATTCCATATATGTTAAATCGGAGAAAGCAGGTGTTGCTACCGAGGAATTAAAGGATGGAGTAAATGCCAATATCTGGATTGGTCCGTTCAATTATGATGCAAGAGGAAATATTGTTGATATTCCTATGGGAAATCTTCCGAAGGTTGATTTAACCAGTGATAAGGAATTCTTTAAATCAATCAGAGGTGAGGGCTTAGCTCAGGTAAACGAAAAGAAAAAGTATTTTGTTCGTTTAAGAGATATACTTGCGCTTAAAGACAAGGATCCTGAAAGCTACGATAAAATTGAGCGCTATGCGCAGGCAATTTATGTTGAGCCTCTTGCAGATTATTATCTTGGCGGAAGCACAAAGCTTTCACTTTCCTATGATATGAAAGCGCCTTTGAACATTCCGCTTTATATTGGCTTGGTTGATGAAGCAGATCCTGATCTTAAGATTAAGGTTCAGAATTTCGATTCATGGAACAGCTTTGCCGCTCAGACAGGGGATGAGGTTGTAACAGAATCGGCTTATGCAGGTGTTTATCTTGCAGCTCCTTCTGATAAGGGTTATATCGGCCACTATGTATGGCTTGATGAAAACTATAATGCCGACTTTACCGATGAAGGTGATTACATCAAGCAGGGCGGCAGATTAATTCTGAACAAGCCGACCAAGGATGTTGATTATGACGGAGAAATAGATGATCCCGGTATCAACGGCGTTAAGGTAGAGCTCCTTTCGGAAAACGGATATCCTGTTAACCGCTTCGGTGAACCTGTTGTTGATATTGACGGCAAATATTATCTTATTGATGAAGCTACAGGTGAATTTGCTTATGATACAACGGGCAATCCGACGTTTACAACGGCAGGTCCGGTATCCTATACAACAGAAAAGGATGTTTATGACCATAATGGTTATTTCATTATTTCCAACATTACGCCGGGTAACTATAAGTTAAGATATACCTTCCCTGAAAACGGAAAGTATGATGAATACGCTTTAACAACAAGATTTATCGGCTCTGACAATACGCCTGTTGAAGTTTACAGAAAGGGAGAAACACTTCCTGATCTCGGAAGCAAGGGAATAGGTGATGAGCCAAGCGACTGCGGCGAGGTTAAAACTTTTGTAGTCCAGACCAAGGATGCTATCAAAGTAGATGCAATCGGAAAAGATCCAAGTAAGTATGAAGAATACGATGAAAAGATGACAACATATGATCTTGGTGTTGCTCCGTCCTTCAAATACGGCGGATTTGCATTTATGGATAACGGAAAAAGAGAAGAAGGTCAGGGCGGTACAGACGGATACATCAATGATAATGAAGAGCGTATTCCGGGTGTCAGCGTTCAGTTCTATGAAGTTAAAACCAATGAAAACGGCGAAGAAACATTCGGCCCTGCATATAATGCAGACGGGGAAGAGATTAAGGCGCTTATAACGGATAAAGACGGTCATTACGGTACTACGCTTTATCCGTACAGAAGCTATATCGCAGTTGTGGATACGTCTCAGTTAACAAGGCTTATTGAACCGTCTCCGATTACAAGAAGTACTTATCCGCTCAGATATGATAATGATAACGATTTAACCTACAACAAATCCGCAAAGGCAAATACTACTGCTGTTATGTCTGTTGTTCCGCAGAGAAGCGAATATGCTATGGGAGAATGCGTAAACGGACAGTATGGTATTTATGACAGACTTGATCTGGGATTTGTTGATGTTGGTATCGGTTCCATCGGTAAATATGTTTTCCAAGATGAAAACTATGACGGAGTAAGAAATGAGTCCTTGGATGAGGATGGATTAATTATTACCGAACCCGGTGTAAACGGTGTTACTTTAGTGCTTGAGCAGTATTATCTTGACAGCAATGACAACTGGGTATATGTTGGTGATATTGATACGCAGGAAAGCTATGGCTCCGCTTATACCTTTATTGTTAAGGATACAACTTATATTGTGGACGGCGAAAGATATCTTTGCGGCTATAAAGTAAAGATGGATATGTCAACCGTTCCCGAGGGCTTTGTTCCTACTAAGTATAAAATCAATAATGGTGTATCAGACAGTGATTTGCCTTTAACAGGCACGGCTGATTCGGATTATCGCTATCTTAATGACAATCCAATCATTATAGCTGCCTTTGCTGATGAAGATACCATAGACGAGTACAAGATGGAAGCCTTCGGAAAGACATATAATGTTACACGTTCTCAAACAATTCTTGATGTTGATGCAGGTTTAACAATTGATGAAAAGTCCGAAATCAGCGGACTTGTTTGGAACGATAAGAATTATGACGGACTTCAGAATTCTTATATTGACGAAAATGATGTTGAGCTTGATGAAACAGGCATTTCCGATATTGAACTCCAGCTTGTTCCATATGTATTTACAAACGGCAAGTGGAAATTGCTTAATGCAGATGATTTAGCGGATCCGTCAGCCTATGACACCTACATTAAGAAAGTTATTTCTGACGAAAACGGCAATTATAAGTTTGAGAATATCGAATCAACTTCTGTTATCAAAAATGACGGTGGCAATGAGCATTGCATTGTTGGTTACAGGATAAAGGTTAATACCGATATTGAAGATATGAATTTCGGTGCAACCAGGTATCTTGCAAACGGCGGGGAGGAAGACAGCCACCTTATCAGATATAACGATGGCGGCAAATATCTGAATCCTGAGGATGAATATATTATTACCGCTAAAAAGATTGCAGACTCTGATGTTGAAAAGGAATACGGAAAGAGCGCTTATAATCAGAATACTCTGCTTATCCATAATGCATTGGGGTATTTTGATATAAACAAGGTTGTAAAATATGAAAGCTATGATGCCGGTTTAACAGAGTTTGACAGAAATTCGGTTTCAGGCCGTGTTTGGATTGATGAAGACTATAACGGCTTGATGGATGAGGATGAAATCGGAATTGAAAATGTTACCGTAATACTGAAACGCTACTATCTTGAAAAGGGCGGTTCCGGTTTGGATGATGCTGCCTCATGGATTGAAGATGCTGATTACAACAATGAAAACCATAGCGCAGTAACTGATGCAAACGGAGATTATACCTTTGATGATCTTGAAACCTATATTTACAGAAACGGCAAATATTATCTTGCCGGCTATAAGCCTTTTGTAGCGGCCCATCCTGACAATGCTTTCTTTGCAGCAACGCTTTATCGTGTGGCTTCAAAAGACGGATTGAGAAATAACGATCTTAAAAACTATTCCTTAACTGCTTCGGATGAATACTTAATTGTTGCTGATGTATGCGATCATGGAAATGCCGATATTTCGGCTGAAGCTGCAAATGCAAGCAGTAATGCAGTAAGCCTTAACGATTTGTATTATGTTGTTAAGTACAGAGATAATTTCTATGATCTTATAACTTCAAAGGCAATTGGGGAAATTGATGCCGGCTATCATGAATATGATGAGGCAAAAATTTCGGGAAGAGTATTTGATGATATCAATTATGATGGTTTTATCAATACGGATGAGGAAACCGGAAAAGAAGACGGATTTACGGAAGAGCTTAAGGAAGCAATACGTAATTCCAGATTTGATGAAATTGTTGTAACGGCAACGGGTTACTATTTTGATAGCAACGATAAGAAATGGAAACAGTATCGTCCTAACGGAGATGACAGCGAAGCAACATATACAGCTTCTGTATCTGCAGACAGTGAAGATGGTATGTTTGAAATAACCGTTCCTACAAAGTATACGGTAAACGGCCAGAACTATATGGCAGGCTTTAAGATGAAAGTTAATATGATACCTCTTGATTATCATATAACAAAGCATATGGCAAACGGTGAGGATACAACCCAGAATGCACTGCTTAAGGCAAGCTCGTCTGAATATCTCTTAACAAAAACCAACCCGAATCGTCCGTATTCAGGTGAATTGAAGGAAGAGCTTGATGGTTATGTAATTGTTGCAAACCCGTCTGATAATGCTTCAAGCCCAAATATTATAAGGGGTTATGATATTGCAGACAGCAGAGATGTTGCCAATTACAATATCGGCTATACAATAAGACAAAAGGCAGATATAGATGGTGTTGCCTTTATTGACAACAATGATAATGGCATTTATGATTGGAAAAATGAAGACGGCACTGCATATGATTCAGGCAAGCCGGACGAACCTTTGCAGGGTGTTGAGGTAGGTATCAAGAGATACATTTGGGATGAAAAGGCCGATGTATGGAATCCTGCCCCAAGTGAAGATGCTCCTGATGCCGAGTTCTATGCAACAACCGTAACCGGAGAAGACGGCAGATATACCTTTGCTGAGCTTCTTACGCATGAGCCAAGCGGCAGCTATAAGGATATTCCGCTTCTGTATGGTTATGAAATACAGCTTCTCAATATGCCTGCTGATGAAAACGGCAAAGAGCTTGCTGCAACATATTATCAAAAGAATAATGAATTGCTTGACAGTGCTCTTATTGCTTCAACCAATCAGGTTATCAAGAGTACGGATAATGAATCCTATATAAATGGTGAGCTTAAAGACGGCTATATTATTATTGCCGATAAGCTTGATGATTCATCTGCGGTTGAATTTTCTGATGTTGTAGATGGATATGATACAACTCACGGTGTAAACAGAGACGGATATAATCTCGGCTTTGCGGATTATGAAAGCGGAAGCATAGACGGCTTTGTTTTTGAGGATATTGATTATAATGGTATTCTTGATGAAACGGACGCATCCTTTAAAGATATCGAACTCGGAATTAAGAGATACAGCTATGTAAACGGAGGCTGGGAACCGGATCCGAATGATGAGGATTATTACTCAACTGTAACAACAAGTGCAAACGGACACTACAGTTTCGGAAATCTTCCGCTCTATAATGAGGTTGACGGTGTAAAATATCTTTACGGCTATGAGGTTTATGTTGTTGATGCTCCCGAAGGCTTTGCATTAACGCGTTATCAGCAGAATAACGGCGAAGATGACAGTGCACTTCTCATAAACGGTCAAATTATAAAATCCGATTCATCTCTTTATGAGATGTTTAAGGGCAAGCTTGTTTTAGGTAATAAAATAACAGACCCCAAACAGACGATTGTTGATCGTAAGTATATTGTGGAAGGTTATGACATTGTTCGCTCCGTTCATCTTGAAGATTACAATGCCGGGTATAAAGCTGAAGAAAAGGGCACAATTGCAGGCACTGTATTTGATGATAAGAATTACGATGGCGCTTTTGATGAAAATGACGGTGTTCTTTCCGATGTTGAGGTTTCGCTCAAACGCTTTGTATTCTCTGACGGAAAGTGGCTTGAGGATGAAGAATTTGACGGCTATTCCGTATTAACCGATGAAAACGGGGAATACAGCTTTGATGAACTTGATACTTATGTAAGCGATGAAGATACCGATTATCTTTACGGCTATGAGGTATGGGTAACCGAACCACCGGAGGATTATGCAATAACCAGATGTCAGAATAACAGCTATGTTCTTCTGAACGGTCAGATTATTAAGCGTGATACAGAACTTCCCGAAATGCTTGACGGCAAGATTGTAGTAGCCGATGTGGCTGAAGATACAGTCGGTATTGATCCAAGCTATATTATTGAAGGCTATAATATTGTTCTTTCCGCTTCAGCTGAAGAATATAATGCAGGCTATATCAAAGAGCAGAAGGGTGCAGTTGCAGGCGTTGTATTTGATGATAAGAATTATGACGGTGTTCTGGATGAAGACGAAGAATTAATGCCTGATGTAGGTGTTACCCTTAAACGCTTTATCTATAGAAACAGCGAATGGGAAGAGGATACCTTCTTTGAAACCGTAACAGATGAAAACGGAGTTTACAGCTTTGATGAACTCGATACCTATGTAAATGACGAAGATATCAATTATCTTTACGGCTATGAAGTATGGGTAAACGAAGCACCGGAGGATTATGTGATAACCAGATATCAGAATAACAGCTGTGTTCTTCTGAACGGTCAGATTATCAAGCGTGATACAGAGCTTCCGGAAATGCTT
>DESD01000071.1:33125-33522 GCA_002361935.1 Ruminococcaceae bacterium UBA3323
TGTTTCGGAATATGATGCAGGCTACAAAGCATTGGAAAAGGGTACTGTTGCAGGCAGTGTATTCAGCGACAGTAACTATAACGGCACTGTTGATGAAGGTGAAGCAATGCTTGCCGGTGTTGAGGTTGCACTGAAACGCTTTATTTATACAGATGAAACATGGGTTGAAGATGAATTCTTTGAAGGACTCAGCGAAGTAACAGATGAAAACGGTAATTATGTATTTAATAATCTTGACACATATGTGGCTGATGAAGATACAAATTATCTTTATGGTTATGAGGTCTGGGTAACAGAGGCGCCGGAAGGATATGCTATAACAAGATATCAGAATGACAGCAAGGTTCTTCTGAACGGTCAGATTATCAAGCCGGATACAGAGCTTCCGGAAATGCTT
>DESD01000071.1:33789-55446 GCA_002361935.1 Ruminococcaceae bacterium UBA3323
TGTTTCGGAATATGATGCAGGCTATAAGGCATTTGAAAAGGGCTCCGTTTCGGGTAGAGTATTCGACGATAAGGATTATGACGGTACTTTGGATGATGAAGATAGTCTTGTGCCGGATGTAGAAGTTACTCTTAAACGCTTTACTTTTATAAACGGAAAGTGGGAAGAGGATACGGATTTCAATGCAATAACAGTAACGGATAAAAACGGTAATTATGCATTTGATAATCTTGACACATATGTGGCTGATGAAGATGCTGATTATCTTTATGGCTATGAAATCTGGGTAACGGATTCTCCCGAGGGCTACGCCGTAACCAAGTATGTCAACGACAGCAGCCTTCTTGTAAACGGTCAGATTATCAAAGCAGATACCGAATTGCCGGAAATGCTTGGCGGAAAGATTGTTGTTGCCGAGCCTGCGTCTGATAAATCAGGTGTGGATGCAAGCTTCGTTATTGAAAGCTATAATGTTGTTCTTGCCGATGATATTTCAGATTACAACGGCGGCTATAAGTTACAGGAATTCGCTTCCGTTTCGGGAAATGTATTTGATGATATCAATTATGACGGCATGATTGATGAGGAAGATGTGATGCTTCCGAATATTCAGATTGGATTAAAACGCTTTGTATATGAAAACGGCGAATGGATTTTGGCTCAGGATGAGAATGACGAATTCTATCAGACAGCCGATACGGATGAAAACGGCGGCTACAGCTTTACAAATCTTGAAACCTATATAAACGAAGATGGTGTAAACAAACTTTACGGTTATGAGCTTTATGCTGTAATTGAAAACAGATTTGCTACAAAATATCAGATGAACGGCGGCGAAGAGGACAGTGCTCTTACTGCTGAAACGTATCAGATTATTAAGAAAGATGCCGAGCTTCCGGAAATGCTTGACGGCAAGCTTGTTCTTGCAAAGCCTGTAAGCGATGATGAACTTCAGAATACACCTTATATCGCTGAAAACTATGATGTTGTTCAGAGTGTAAATCTTATTCAGTATAACGCAGGTCTTGTTCCTGTTCGGGAATACAGTATCAGCGGTTATGTTTGGAATGATACGAACAGGGATGGCATTATCAGCGAAGACGAACAGTATATGAGCGGTGTAAGTGTGACGCTTGAGCGTTTATATCTTATGGATGGCAAGTGGTATGCTCTTCCTGAGGAAGAGAATGCCGATGAGAATGAAGTTGAAGCTCAGAGTGAAGATGCGGTTGAAGATGCTGAGGAAGAAAACCCCGATGTTGCAGTAACAGATGAAAACGGATACTATTCCTTCGGTAATCTTCCGCTCTATACAGAGATTGACGGAAACAAAGTGGTATGCGGCTATAAAGTTAAGCTTGAGGAGCTGCCGAAGCTTTATTCAGTAACTGCTTATCATACAAATCCATTAACCGAGGCTGAAGATGCAGAGAATGCAGACGAGGTTGAAAAGACCGATGTGTTTGATAATGATTTGAATGATAAAACAGGTTATCTGGAAGCTCCTGCTGATCTTATTGTTCTTGCTGAAACATCTGATGAAACAACACCTGAATATTATAATATTGATAATTTCAATATTTCCTATGGTGAATCTGTTGAACATTTGGATGCAGGTTTTGTTCCGTTCGGCACAGGCAGCATTGCCGGTGTTGTTTTCGAGGATGCAAATGAAAACGGTATTTATGATGACGGTGAATTGATCTTTGAGGGAGAAACCGTTTACCTTGATTATTTTGTTGCCGAAAATGACGCTGAAGGCGGAGAAGCCACAGAAGGTAAGTTTGTAAATTACAATAATATGAAGGCTGAAACGGATGAAAACGGTTGGTTTGTTTTTGAAAATCTTCCGGTTCTGGATGAAAATAATCAGCCATATATGTACAGACTTGATATGAATAAGCCTTCAGAAAGAAGCTTCACAAAATCATTTGGTTTTGCTATAATGGGTGATGATAAGCTCAACATTCTTTCACAGGAAAGTGAAGAAAATGAAAATTCAGGTATTACACCTGTTATAACGCTTGCTGTTCCGAGAACAGATGAAAATTTCTATGATCTTAAATGGCAGCCGGATGGCTATAATCATACAAACGCTTATCTTGGTCTGAGCGGGATTGAAGAAGGCGAAACGGTTTATACAGGTATTGATGATATCAATCCATGGATTGCCGCAGTTCCTGCTTCAGTTGTTGGTATGCTGGTTCTTGTGTTGATTATTGCCAAAGGCAGGAAAAGAAAGGAAACAAATTAAGGGAGGTTAACTCCTCCCTTAAGGTAAAGCTATGGCTAAGAACTTAAGTGTAAAATTCAAAATTATTATTTCAGTTATTATTGCTGTTGTTTTGTGTATTGCTTCAGCAGTGATATTCAAGGCTGCTGTTCATCAGCCGGATAATCTTGTTTTCAAGGGCCAAAGCGTTTCCTTAAGCAAGGAAAGAAAAAAGAATTATCATATCGGTTTATCATCGGCGGTTGCTGATGATAAACCGTATGCTTATAACAGCGAGGCTATGTTTTATCTGAAAAAGCTTGTTTATCAGCCGTTGCTGCAGATTCATAATGACGGCTCGATAGAGTATCTTAATGCATCTGAGATTGTTTTTAAAAACGGCGGAACAGAGGCATATGTTTCTGTTGACAACAATGTTCGTTTCAGCAGCGGTGAACAGCTTTCTGCCGATATTGTCCTTAAATCCTACGAATGGTTTATGAACAATGAAACAGACTATGCTGATTTGCTGCGTAAGATTGCTTCCATTGAAAAGCAGAATGAAAAAACGCTTGTTTTTCAGTTTAAGGAGGTAAGCTTTGACAACATAAAGGCGTTTGATATTCCCGTTATATATTTTGATGAGAATTCAAAGCCTGCACTCGGTACAGGCAGCTATGCTGTGGAATCGCTCGTTTTTTACGGGGATATCACACTTTCTGAAAATAAGTATTCAGCGGATAAAGGTAAATACGAAAAAATTATTCTCAGTCCGATGAATTATAATACTGTCGGCAGCTTAAATGAAAACCCTGATTTTGATGTTTTTTTGCTTAATAAGGAAACACAGTCAGAAGCTATTAAGGACAGTAAAGTTTACAATATTTTTGAAATAGGGCAGAGCAGAGGAAATTATCTGATATATAATATTGAAAAACCTTCAGCAAGACGTGCAGTATCTGCCCTTGTATCCGGCGAAGAATTTTTTGAAAGCACCCAGGACAGCGGCGCTTATTCCGTCGGGATTACGTCTGCCTATATGAAAAAGCCAAATTATTATTCCCTTATCAAGAAAGGCAGACTGGATGATATAAAAAGCCTATCCATTGCCTATGATTATCAAGGTGTATCTTATAGTATTTTTTCTTCTTTGGCAGAACGCCTTGAAAATTCGGGTGTTGAGTGTCAGGGTGAAAATGTTGAAATTCTTGAAGCTGAGCAGAAAATCAAGGCAGATATTATTATTTATAACGGAAGATTATGCGATATTGTTAACAGCAGTGATACAAAGGCATTTTTTGATGAATATAAAAGTATGAATGCTAAAAATTTTAATAAAAATTTAGAAAAGTATTTTGCAAAGAAAACCACAATAGCTCCGCTCAGCAAAGATACGGTTTGGTATGCTTCGCTCGCAGGGCGTGATGATTTAAATTTGTTTGATTAATTCGTTTAAAGAGGTTCTGGTATGGAAAGAAAACGAAAAATCCGCATTGGAATTATAATTGCTTTGCTGGTTGCCGCTCTGGCAGCCGGGGGTTACTATATTTGGCAGGAAATGTATTCCCGTGTTCAGGAGCAAAAGGCTTTTGACAGAATTCATCAGCTTGTCAACGATGAAAACGGCAGGAACATTTCTCTTTTAATAGAGCAGAACAGGGATTGTGTCGGCTGGGTTTCCATTCCCGATACTACGCTTGATTATCCGGTTATGCATACGCCCGATAATCCCCAGAAATACCTTAGGCTGAGTTTTGAGGAAAAATACAGCTTTTCAGGCGTGCCTTTCCTTGATGCAAGATGCAGTTTGGAAAGTGACAATTTAATTATTTACGGTCACAATCTGAAAAACGATACTATGTTTTCATCTCTTGGCGGATATATTCAGGAATCCTACAGCCGAAAGCATCCGCAGATAGAATTTGAAACAGAGCGTGAAAAGGCCGTTTATTCGGTTTTTGCAGTTGCTCAGGTTGATGAGGATGATGAATGGTATAATTTTGTTGATGCCCCAAACCGTAAAAATTTTGACAGTTATATTAAGACGGTTCAGGAAAAGGCGGATTATACTACAGATGCGGTACCCGAATTCGGGCAGCAGCTGCTTACTTTAACAACTTGCTATGGTTCAAACAAAAGCGGACGATTAATTGTTGTTTCGGTTAAAGATAATTAATATGATTTAAGGAATACAATACTTTTTTAGAGGAGAGAATATGAACGATAAAGGCTTAACAAAAAACGACTCCCTTGCTATCAAGGGAATTGCAATTATCATAATGGTATTTCATCATCTGTTCTGCGAGGTAAGCAGGTTTGACAGCTATGATGTCAGCTTTGCTCCTTTTTCTCAGGATTTTGTGGTTAGTGTAAGCCTGATGATGAAAATATGCGTAAGTATTTTTGCCTTTATAACAGGTTATGGCTTGCTCAAATCTATTGCTAAAACACCTATAGACAGGACTTCTGTTTTTAAATGGAATGTAACAAGGCTTTTAAAAACAATGTCCGGCTTCTATTTTGTTTATGTAATTGCTTTTGCTGCAACGCAGCTTATAAGCGGACTTCCTATGGAAACTTATTTCAGCGGTTCAAAGGTAAAAGGTCTTCTTTATGTTCTTGCTGATTTTTCAGGATTAAGCACACTTTTCGGTACGCCAAGACTGCTTGCAACCTGGTGGTATATGAGTGCGGCAATAATCTTTATTCTTCTTGTTCCTATTATTTACAGTGTATCAAAAAAAATAGGCTATCTGCCTGTCGTTGCAGTAGTTATTATATTACCAAGACTGCTTAATGTCGGCTATCCCGGCGGAACAAATCCATACAGCTTTATTCTTCCAATGGTTTTCGGAATGATATTTTCTGATTATAATTTGTTTGAGAAGATAAGTTCAATAAAGCCTAAAAATAAGATTGCTGCATATATAACGGATTTTCTTTTCTTTGGGTTGTCAATCCTGTTTTTCTATTATGTATCCATTAATTTTAAAACCTCGGAAGCATGGGAGCTTCTGTTTGGAGTAAGTCCGGTCTTCTTTATCTGCTTCTGCAGATATTGCATTGTCCGTATTCCTGTTTTAAAAAACATTCTTGAATATCTTGGCAAACATTCCTTTACTTTGTTTTTAACACATAATTTTATAAGATATACGTATTTAAACGAATTTACGTACTCTTTCAAAAACTTTATGTTAATTTTCATTGTGTTATTTGCTTTATCCTTGCTTCTTGCAGTTGTTATAGATTTCATCAAAAAACTTGTTCAGTATGATAAATTAATCAATAAATTGATTGTATTTTTAAATAAAAAAGTCGGTTCTGAATGAACCGACTTTTTTTGTCTGTATTTATACAAAACTATGTTCAATTGTAATAACCAGATTGATATCAGGATGTGTTTCCTTGAATACGTTTCTTATTTCTTTTAATATAGTGTTGTTTTCTTTTTTATATTGATGCGGAATAACAAGATCAAAAATAAAGTTTGTATGTGTTTTTCCCTCAACAACTCTGAAATCATGGAATGAAAAACTTTCGTCATATTTTTTTATTATATCAGCTGTTAAAGCCTTGTATTTGTTGATTCTTTCATCATCTATAACAACGGGATCCATATGAATACAAATCATAATGTTCAGCTTTTTGCTTATGCGTTTTTCAACATTATCAATCATATCATGAAGCTTAAGCACATCAACATTACAGGGAACTTCTGCATGTGCAGAAGCAATAATTCTTCCCGGACCGTAGTCATGAACAATTAAATCGTGAACACCTGCAATATCGTTTTCTGCAAGCATGATATCTTCAATCTGTTTAACAAGCTCCGGGTCGGGGGCTTTTCCGATAAGATTGCTTATAATATCCTTTACAATTCCAATGCCTGCAATAATTACAATAACGGCAACAATAACACCAATGATACCGTCAGCCCTTTTAAATGGAGTGAAGGAAGAAATCAAAAGCGCTGCAATTGTTGCTGCAGTAGCAATGCAGTCATTTAAACTGTCCTGCTTAACTGCTTTCATATTAACATTGTTTGTGATTTTGAAAAGTTTGTTGTTGAAGAATGCCATCCAAAGCTTAACTGCAATTGAAACGATAAGAACAATCAGTGTTGCAATGCTGAATTTAACATCCTCGGGATGCAGGATTTTTTCAATGCTGCTTTTTCCGAGTTCAAATCCCATCAGGAATATGAAAAAGGAAACAATAAGTGCGCTTATATATTCCATTCTTCCGTGTCCGAAAGGGTGATCCTCGTCCACAGGCTTTCCTGCCAGCTTTGCTCCGAAGATTGTAACAACATTGGAGCTTGCATCTGAAAGGTTGTTTACAGCGTCTGCCGTTATAGAAACGGAATTGGATAACGCACCAACAATAAATTTAAAAATGCAAAGTATCAGGTTACAGAATATTCCTACTCCGCCGGATAACGTTCCGTATTTTTCTCTTGTTTTGACGTCCTTTGCATCTCCGTCTTTAATAAATAACTTTATAATAAAACTGCCCATTCATTTCCCTCCGCATCAGTATTAAAACATAATATCACAAATTACTGAATAATACAATTGCTGTTATTCAATTTTATTTTGCTTCGGCGGAAATTATGGGGCATTTTTTATTAGCCTTCATCGCTTTGCTTTTTTAAAAGAATTGTATTTAATTTTTTTACATTATGCTTTGCTCTGATATATTGTATAATCCATATCATCGCAAAAATTACAGCAAAAACTCCGAAATAGCTTAAAATGCCTTTAACACTGTGCTCCATCCAATAGGTTATATAAGCTATCGGCATCATGATTACCGAAACAACCAGAAAATAAATACCCGTTTGCTTTACAATTCCCCAGCTTTCAATTTCCCATATTAATGAGGCAAGGGAAAATCCCATACCCAATATGCCGCACAAAAATGCCTGAAATAAAACAGCGTTTATTTCACTTCCCATTATAGCAGTCAATTCGGGCACACACGGGGAATAATAGCCATTTGCCCATATTAAGGAAATAATGATGGTTATTACATACCCGATGGATAATCCGATTGAAAAGCCTGATATGCTGCGTCTTAGTATTTTCTTTTTCATTTATATTACCTCACATTCCTAAAATTTGTTTTATTTTTTTTACATACCGTCTTGATACGTAGGTTGTGGTTCCGTTTATCAGTTCAACATAAATTGTGCCTGCAAAATTCAGATCAAAGCTTTTAACCTTTTTCAAATTAATAATTTCTGAATTTGAGATGCGAATAAACTGAGACGGATTTAATATCTCTTCCGCTTCATATAGTCTGATTTTCAGTACATATTCACCATTATCCGTAACTGCGGATACTTTGCCGTTGCATGCATATACTTTCAGCAAATCATTCTGCTCCAGAATTGTGATTTTTCCGTCTTTGATGCCGGAAAGAATTCCGGGATTATGTTCAGACAGCTTTTCCATAATGCTGTTTACTTCTTCTGTTAAGGAATCGGTTAATATAATTATTTTAGGCTCTTTGTATGAGCTGTCGATTTTTATTTCAACCTGCATTTTTACGTTCTCCTTTCTTTGATAGTTATTATATGAAAAGCATATACTTCTTGCAATGGTTTATCAATAAGTGGTTGCCTATGAAGTATAAGTGGTTGTAACCGGTCAATGTAATATCATTTTGACATTGTAAATAATCCGTATACGGAAAGACATAATATTTAATTAATCAAATATTTATATATTATTATTGAATAAAGATTTTTCTTATGATATAATTTATGCAAATTAAAGTGGAGTAGTATATATTAATGATAATTCTTGGCATAGATCCGGGTTATGCTATTATAGGCTGGGGTGTTCTTGAGTATAAAGCAAATAAATTCCGTGTTATAGATTATGGTGCTATAACAACTGAAGCACATACGCCGTTTCCAATTAGATTGCAGACTATTTATACGGAAATGAATATGATTTTTGATAAATATCATCCTGAGGTTATGAGCATGGAAAAGCTGTTTTATAACAACAACGCTAAAACCGTCATTGATGTTGCACAGGCAAGGGGCGTAATAACGCTTTCTGCACAGATGCATAAGGTTGATATTTTTGAATATACGCCGCTTCAGGTTAAGCAGTCCGTTACAGGCTATGGCAGAGCCGTTAAAAAGCAGGTTCAGGAAATGACAAGGCTTATTTTAAATCTTGAAAAAATTCCGAAGCCCGATGATACGGCGGATGCTCTTGCCATGGCAATATGCCATGGGCATTCAAGCGGAAGCCTTCTTGGTGCATATGAAAAATTTATAAGATGATTATTGGAGTAATTGTATGATTTATAATGTTAAAGGTATATTAACTTATATTGATGCCCAGTTCGTTGTTGTGGAATGCGGCGGAGTCGGATTTAAGTGCTTTACAACACTGAATACATCAAAGTCCGTTGGGAAAATCGGCAGCGAGGTTAATCTTTATACCCACCTTTCCGTAAGGGAGGATGCAATGGACTTGTTCGGCTTTTCAACTGTTAGCGAGCTTGATGCTTTCAAAATGCTGATAACCGTTTCGGGTGTCGGTCCAAAAGCGGCAGTTTCCGTTTTGTCCGAGCTTACACCCGACAGGCTTGCGCTTGCAATTGCTTCGGGTGACACAAAATCTATTGTTAAGGCAAATGGTATCGGCAAGAAAACTGCCGAGCGTATTGTTCTTGAGTTAAAGGACAAAATGGCCAATGTTGCTTCGGGAGAGCTTTCTTCTGCTGTTGCTTCGGCAGGCTCTATTGTGGAGGAAAGTGCTTCGGCAGAGGCTGTAGCCGCCCTGGTAGCCCTTGGCTTCAGTCAGAGTGATGCAGCCGTTGCAGTCGGTCAGATGGATAAATCTCTTTCGGCTGATGAAATGATAAGGCTTGGATTAAGGCAGCTTTCAAGCAATCTTTAATTGATTTTTAGGAGTAACTATGAACGAATTGGATTTTGAAAACAGAATCGTTTCAACTGAGTTTTCCAAGGCGGATACCGATATTGAAAACAGCCTCAGACCAAAGGAATTAACGGATTATATCGGGCAGGAAAAGGCAAAGGAAAACCTTTCTGTTTATATTCAGGCAGCCCGCGGAAGAGGAGAAGCACTCGATCATGTTTTGCTGTATGGTCCTCCGGGGCTTGGCAAAACAACGCTTGCAGGTATTATTGCAAATGAAATGGGCGTTAATATCAGAATAACAAGCGGTCCTGCTATTGAAAAACAGGGCGATTTGGCTGCACTTTTAACAAATCTTCAGGAGGGCGATGTTCTTTTCATTGATGAAATTCACCGCCTGAACCGAAGCGTTGAAGAGGTTTTATATCCTGCAATGGAGGACAGGGCACTTGATATAATTATAGGCAAGGGTCCGTCTGCAAGATCCATACGGCTTGATTTGCCTAATTTTACGCTTGTAGGTGCAACAACCCGGGCTGGTCAGCTTTCTGCGCCTCTGCGTGACAGATTCGGCGTTATTTTAAGGCTGGAGTTATATACCAACGATGAGCTTGCATCTATTGTTAAAAGAAGTGCGGGGATTCTTGGAATTAATATTGATGAAAAGGGGGCTTATCAGATTGCCTCCCGATCAAGGGGAACTCCCCGTATTGCAAACAGGCTCCTTAAAAGAAGCCGTGACTTTGCCGAAGTAAAATATGACGGTATTATAA
Source organism: Ruminococcaceae bacterium UBA3323 (assembly GCA_002361935.1). GTDB lineage: Bacteria > Bacillota > Clostridia > Oscillospirales > Acutalibacteraceae > Eubacterium_R. The sequence continues at coordinate 43,680 of DESD01000071.1, forward strand.
CGGAGGAAGCCTCGTCAGATGCCTTAAACAGAATGGAAATTGATGCACTTGGGCTTGATTCTATAGATCGTCGTTTGCTTACAACAATGATAAGAAACTATAACGGCGGCCCCGTAGGACTGGAAACCATCGCTGCAGCAATCGGCGAAGAAGCGGTAACCATCGAGGATGTTTATGAACCTTATCTTATGCAGATAGGATTTTTAAGCAGAACTCCGAGGGGAAGATGTGTAACACCTGCAGGCTATAAGCATCTTGGTATAGAGCAGGATGGCCAGCAGTCTCTTTTATAAATTTGCTTGGAGGGTTTATCTGTGGGAAGATTATTCGGAACAGATGGTGTAAGAGGAATTGCAAATCAGGATTTAACCAATGAACTTGCCATGAAAATAGGAATGGCTGCGGCGGAAATCCTTATTAAACATAAAGATAAAAGCAATAAGCCTAAGGTTATGATCGGCAAGGATACAAGAGCCTCGGGCGATATGCTGGAAGCTGCATTAACGGCAGGCTTCTGTGCGGTTGGCGTGGATGTTATTTCTGTCGGTGTCGTGCCAACCCCTGCGATTGCTTATCTTGTCGGAAAATATAATTGCGATGCAGGCGTTATGATTTCTGCATCTCATAATCCCTGCGAATACAACGGAATTAAAATTTTTCAGGGAAACGGTTATAAGCTTCCGGATGAAACGGAAGAAGAAATTGAAGCTATTATCCTGGATCATTCAGAAGAAGTTGAACTTAAAACCGGCGGCGGAGTAGGAAACAGAATTTATTGCAAAACCGCTGTTGAGGATTATATTCAGCATGTTGTTTCTGTTTCAGATACCCGATTTGACGGAATGAATATTGCTATAGATACTGCAAACGGTTCGGCCTCCGTTTGTGCAAAGGAAATTTTTACCCGTCTCGGTGCAAAGTGTCATATGCTTTCGGATACACCCGATGGTGTGAATATAAACAGAAACTGCGGCTCAACGCATCCGGAGGAGCTTATGGAGTTTGTTAAGGCAAACAGGCTTGATCTCGGTCTTGCGTTTGATGGTGATGCAGACAGAATGCTTGCTGTTGATGAAAACGGCAGCCTTATTGACGGTGACAAAATTATTGCCATCTGCTCTATGCAGATGAAGCAGGAGGGCAGGCTCAATAAGGATACTGCCGTTGTTACCGTAATGAGCAATATGGGCTTCTTTAAATTCTGCGAGGAAAACGGCATTCACTGTGCCAAAACTGCTGTGGGCGACAGATATGTTCTTGAGCGTATGCTGAAAAAAGGATATAATATCGGCGGCGAGCAGAGCGGTCATGTTATCTTCCTTGATTATGCAACAACAGGGGATGGCGAGCTTTCCGGTGTTAAGCTGATTGAAACGATTGTTAAAAGCGGAACAACGCTTGGTAATCTTGCAAAGGTAATGGCTGTTTATCCGCAGGTGCTGATTAATGTAGAGGTAACACCGAAGGGAAAGCAGAAATATAACAATGATGAATATATTATTTCGGCTGTACAGGAGGCTGAAATGGAGCTTCAGGGCGACGGCAGGGTTCTTGTTCGTGTATCGGGCACCGAACCGCTTGTTCGTGTAATGCTTGAGGGTAAAGATCTTGAAAAAATAACAAAGCTCGGTAACTATATTGCCGATGTGGTTCGGGAAAGACTTAGCTGATGAGATATACAAAAGAATGGAAAGATTATGAGCTTATTGACTGCTCAGACGGGGAAAAGCTTGAACGCTGGGGAAATCAGGTTTTGATAAGACCGGATCCTCAGGTTATCTGGAAAAGTGCAAAAAAGGATATCCTGTGGCATAAGGCAGATGCAAGATACGAGCGTGCAAAAACAGGCGGCGGTCAATGGAATGTCTATAAGAAAATACCTGCTTTCTGGCAGATTCAATATAAGGATTTAATCTTTAATATCAAAACAATGGGCTTTAAGCATACCGGTCTTTTCCCGGAGCAGGCTGTTAATTGGGATTTAACCCGTGAGATTATAAAAAGCAGCGGACGAAATGACGTTAAGGTGCTGAATCTTTTTGCCTATACCGGCGGTGCAACGGTTGCCTGTCTTAAAGAGGGCGCCTCCGTTGTTCACGTTGATGCGTCCAAGGGAATGACACTTTGGGCAAAGGAAAACGTTGAAGCTTCCGGTCTTTCAGACAAACCCTGCAGATGGATTGTGGATGACTGTATAAAATTTGTTCAGCGTGAAATCAGAAGGGGCAATAAATACGATATTATTATTCTTGATCCTCCGTCTTACGGCAGAGGACCAAAGGGCGAAATATGGCATTTGGAGGACAGTCTTTATGATTTTGTCGGTCTTGTGAAGCAGGTGCTTTCCGATCATCCTCTTATGGTGCTTTTAAACTCGTATACAACAGGGCTTTCGGCTTCTGTTATGAAATATATTCTTGATGATATTATAGTTAAAGAAAAGGGCGGCAGTGTTGATGCCGATGAAATAGGGCTTCCTGTTTCATCAAACGGGGAAGTGCTTCCCTGCGGTGCATCGGCAATCTGGATGAAAAAATGAAATTAATCGAATTTGATAATGTCAGCTTTTCCTATTTTTTGGATGAGGATTCGGAAGAAACCCTATCCAATAATGAGGATAAGGAAATTCATGTTGTAAAAAATCTGAATCTGGAAATAGAAAAGGGCAGCTTTGTTGCCGTTCTCGGTCATAACGGCTCGGGTAAATCAACGATTGCAAAGCTTATAAACGGAATTCTTGTTCCAAACAGCGGAACGGTTTCCGTTAACGGCATAACAACCGAAAATGAAAACGATGTTTTTGAAATCCGTAAAAATGTAGGTATGGTTTTTCAAAATCCCGATAATCAGATTGTTGCTTCCATTGTTGAGGAGGATGTTGCTTTCGGTGTTGAAAATCTTGGCATACCGTCTGCTGAAATCAGGGCAAGAGTGGATGAAGCTCTTAAAACGGTCGGGATGTATGAATTCCGTGAAAAAGCACCTCATAAGCTTTCCGGCGGTCAGAAGCAGCGTGTTGCCGTTGCCGGAATTATTGCAATGAAGCCGCAGTGCATTGTGCTTGATGAACCAACGGCTATGCTTGATCCAAGCGGCAGGAAAGAGGTTATTGAAACCGTTAAAAAGCTTAATAAGGAAGAAAATATAACGATTGTTCTGATAACTCATTACATGGATGAGGCGGTAGAGGCGGACAGAGTAATCGTGATAGATAACGGCGAAATCAAAATGGATGATACTCCTGAAAATGTTTTTGCAAGAGTTGATGAGGTGAAAGCACTTGGCCTTGATGTTCCCCAGTCCACGGAGCTAATTTACAGATTGGGACTGAAAACCGAGAAAACGGTTTTGAATGCCGATGCCTGTGCTGAAATTATTAAACGCTCTTTGGAGGATGAATAATAGTGGCAGTTTTAGTTTGTGAAAATTTAAAATATCTTTACAGCGTCGGAACGCCTTTTGAAACTGCTGCCATTGAAAATGTTGATTTTACGGTTGAAAAGGGCGATTTAATCGGTGTAATCGGACATACAGGCAGCGGTAAATCAACGCTGATTCAGCACTGTAACGGGCTTTTGGAGCCGCACAGCGGTTCGGTTTATCTTAACGGCAATGACATATGGTCTAAGGAAAACAAAAAAAATATAAGAAATGTCCGCTTTTCTGTCGGTCTTTGCTTTCAGTATCCGGAATACCAGATATTTGAAGAAACTATTTTTAAGGAAATTGCTTTCGGTCCTAAGCAAATGGGCTTAAGCAGTGATGAAATTAAAAAACGTGTATACAGAAGCATGGATTTTGTAGGCATAAGCCGTGCCCTTGAGGATAAATCCCCGTTTGATTTATCAGGCGGTCAGAAACGGCGTGTTGCCATTGCTTCTATCCTTGCAATGCAGCCGCAGGTTCTTATTTTGGATGAGCCCTGTGCCGGTCTTGATCCTGTCGGCAGAAAGGTTATTCTTGATCTTGTACGGAAATACCAAAGGAAAATGGGAAATACCGTTATTTTGGTTTCCCATTCCATGGAGGATGTTGCAATGCTCTGCAGCAAGGTGCTTGTTATGAATAAGGGCAGGGTAGCTATGTGCGGTTCTGTTCCCGAGGTTTATTCCCATGGTGAGGAGCTTAAGAAAATGGGGCTTAATGTTCCCCAGATTACAGATGTATTTTTAAAACTCAAAGCAAGCGGAATTGATTGCCGAACGGATATTTTTACCATTGAGGATGGTGTTAAAGAGATAAACAGGCTCTTTTCAGTTAAGAAAGGAGTTGAATCCGTATGAGTGAAATAACAATCGGTCAATATTTCCCGGGAAAATCCGTTGTGCATAAAATGGATGCAAGAATGAAAATCATTTTAGTGATTTTGTTTATTGTTGCGCTGTTTTTAAGTGAGAATTTTATTTCTCTTGCCTTGGTTGTTGCTGTTTTGGCAGCAATTATTCTTGCAAGCAGAATTCCTTTTAAAACAATAAGAAAAAGTCTGAAACCGCTTTGGATGATTATTGCCTTAACAGCCGTAATTAATCTTTTTTACGGCTCGGGCGATCCTCTTGTGGAATTCGGAATTTTCAAAATAACGCTTGATGGCATTTTTAAAGCAATTTTTATGTCTTTCAGGATTTCTCTTCTTGTTGTGGCAGGCTCAATGCTGACCTATACAACCTCTCCTACAGAACTTACCGATGCCATTGAAAGGCTTTGTAAGCCGCTTAAATATATTAAGATAGATGTTCACACCATAGCGATGATTATGACAATTGCATTAAGATTTATTCCTACACTTGTTGAAGAAATAGATAAAATAACGGCTGCTCAGAAATCAAGAGGCGCCGATATGGAAAGCGGCAATGTTGTCAAACGAATAAAGGCGCTTGTTCCCGTAATTATTCCGCTGTTTATTTCTTCCTTCAGAAGAGCAAAAGAGCTGGCAGATGCTATGGAATGCCGTTGCTATCGGGGCGGAGAGGGCAGAACGAAGATGAAGGTTACAAAGCTTCACACAAGAGATTATGTTGCGTTTGTTCTTTTTGCGGTATTCATTGCGCTTGTCTGCTGCTTGAATATGCTTATGGTGGCTGTTGTATGAGAAATTTTTTAGTGGAAATCAGCTATGACGGTTCGGCCTATCATGGCTGGCAGGTGCAGAAAAATGCTTTAACCGTACAGGAGGTTTTTCAGAACGCCGTAGAAAAGGTGTTCTGCTCCCGTTATGATGTTAAAGGCTGCAGCAGAACAGACAGCGGTGTTCACGCAAATTCATATTTTGTAAGCTTTAAAACGGATAAAAGTATACCGGCCGATAATGTTGTTATGGCATTGAATACATATCTTCCGAAAGATATTGCCGTTTTGTCCTGCAAAGAAGTACCGATGGATTTTCACGCACGGTACAGCGTTGCATCAAAGGAATATGTTTATAAGCTTTATAACGGAAAAATAAGGAATCCGTTTTATAATAATTATGCATATCATTATAGATATCCTATAAATGCGGATTACCTTAACGAGCAGGCAAAGGCTTTTATCGGAACACATGATTTCAGCGGTTTCTGCTCTGCACATTCGGATGTTGAGGACACAGTACGAACTGTAAAAAGCTTTGACGTTTCCCGCAATGGGGATATGGTTTGTTTTGCTGTTGAAGCAGACGGCTTTCTTTATAATATGGTGCGTATTATGGTAGGTACATTAATTTTTATAAATGAGGGAAAAATAAAAGCCGGTGAATTAAAAGATATCATTGAGAGCAAGGACCGTAAAAGAGCGGGAAAAACCGCTCCGCCGCAGGGACTTTATCTCAATAAAGTTAATTATTAAAAGGACTTGAAAACTTATGGCATCTAATCAGCGTGAAAATGAACGCAGGGAAAGAAAAAATGCGAAAACAAAAAAGAAAATTAAAATTCTTTGGATACTGATTATTGCAGTTGCAGCTGTACTTGTTGTGCTGAAGGTGTGCGAAATAGATTTTTCCGGGCTTTTCGGTTCGGAAAAGGAAAAAAACAACAGCAGCTATTCGGCATCTTCTGAAGAAGAGGGCTTTCCGTATAAAATAGATACGGGGGACAATACGGTTTTGTCTGTTGTAGGCAATAAGCTTGCTATTCTCAGCAGTTCGAACTATACTGTTGTTGATGCATCAGATGCTACGGAATTGATTCATGATGAACACCGGTATGCCAATCCTGTTATCAAAACAAGCGGCGGTTATTCGGTTATCTTTGATCAGGGCTCAACCTCCTACAGACTTGATAATCAAAAAGAAAATATATATGAAAATTCCACGGATGATTACATTCTCTGCGCCGATGTTTCCGATACGGGCACAGTTGCTGTTGCAACGGCTTCCGGAAATCAAAAAAGCAGAGTGCAGGTTTTGTCTAAATCGTTCGGTGAAAAAATGAATTATGAAATAAAGGGCGGATACGTAACCTCTATTGCTGTTGATGACAGGGGCAAAAGCGTTGCCTTTGTTGTTATGAGCTCTGAAAATGCACAGATTAAATCAACGCTTTATACCATGAATGTTAATGATGCCGAGCCCAGAGCGCATATAGATTACAATGGTTCTGCCGTGCTGGATATTCATTTCGTGTCAAGTGCTCTTTATGTTGTCGGCAGCGATTTTGTCAGTGTTGTATCCTCGCTTGAAAAGGAAACCGTTGTTTATGAAAAAGGAAGTATAAACACTTTGGCGTATTGCTATAATCCTGCCGATTACCTTATAATCGGTTACTCGGATTATGCAGGAGCAGCAAACAGCAAACTTGCTTATGTTAAACAGAACGGAAAGGTAAAAACCACTGTTGAGGTTGATGCAGTAATAAAGGATGTTTCTGCTTCAGGTAATGAAATGTCTGCATTAACAAGCAACGAAGCTGTTTCCTACCGATTAAGCAACGGCAAAAAGGAAACTTATATTAAGCTGGATGATTCGTTTACCGATATTCAGCAGCTTTCATCAAATATATACGCCAAGCATCATTCCTATCTTGAAATTATTAATGACTGAGGTTTGTTTATGAATTATGTTGATTTGTTTATAATTATTATCTTTCTTGTTATTGTATTAGAGGGATATGCAAGGGGATTTATTGTTTCTCTGCTTTCTCTTGTTAGATTTGCCGTAGGGATTCCCATTTCATTTATTGTTGCCGAAAAATTCAGCGGTGCGGTTTATGCAAATTATTTTAAGGATACAATAAGTTCAGAGGTTTTAAAGGGAATTGAAAGCAGCGGTCTGGATACATATGTTGCGTCTGTAAGAGATACGGTTAATTCGCTTCCCGATGTTATGAAGGGTTCGGTTGATTTGTCCTTTCTGGATGCCGCAAATGCCGCATCGGCAGCAGAGGGAATTATGAAGAATATTGTTGATCCCGTTGCAGATATGATTATAAAGGTTTTGCTTTTTATTATAACGCTTGCCGTGTTTTATATTGTAACAGGCATATTGCTGTATGCTGTTAAGAAGTTATCCAACAGCAATAACGCCCCGTTCAGAAAAACAAATAAATTTCTCGGAGCAGCTTTAGGGCTTGCAAAGGCATTGATTTTTGTTTTTGCAATTGCTAAAATAGGTGCGTTCTTTACAGAAAATTTAAAATCTGTTGATAATTCCTTTTTGCAGCAGCTTGCTTCAAGTGGTATAATAGAATTTGTAAACAAGTTTAATCCCATTAATTTAATTGGAGGATAAATAAATGAGCGATTTCAAATCAAATATGAAAGATCTTTTTAAAGGCTGTCTTACAATTCCAAATCTTTTATCCGTAATAAGAATTCTTCTTATTCCTGTATTTGCCGTTTTGTTTTTGCAGGAGCATTACATAATTGCAATTGCAATTATTATTTTTGCTGAATTAACGGATTTGTTTGACGGCATGATTGCAAGAAAATTCAATCAGGTTTCAGCTCTCGGCAAAATTCTGGATCCTATTGCAGATAAGCTTTCTCAGATTTCCATAGTTATTGTTCTGATTATTAAATATTGGGATAACGCTATCAAGTATCTGTTTATGTTTTTTATTGTAAAAGAATTGGTTATGCTTATCGGCGGCGCAATACTGATATCTAAAGGACTTCGTCCCGTTGCTGCGGAAATGTGGGGGAAGGTTGCAACAACGGTTTTCTGCATTGTTATGATTTTTGTGCTCGCTTTCGGAGAAGGCGGTGCTTTGTGCGATATAACAGGATTTACTTTGCCGAATGCGGTAACGTGGGTGCTTGTGGCGATTTCTGCAATCTGCACCTTAGGCTCGCTGTTCGGATATATTCCGGGTTTTGTTCGCCAGATTAAAGAGAAAAAAGAAGAGAAATAATTAAAGGAGAAATCACTTTTAATGAAACAGCAGTTATGCAGCAGGTGCGGAGAACGCCCTGCGGTAGTATTTATTCAGAAAATGGAAGACGGAAAAATGATTCCCGAGGGTCTTTGCATTAAATGTGCAAAGGAACTTAATGTGGGTTCAATCAATCAGATGATTGATCAGCTCGGCGTAACCGATGAGGAGCTGGAAGCTGCATCGGAACAGATGAGCGCCTTTATGGAAAATATGTCTGATTTTGATTTTGGCTCTCTCGGCGAAATGTTCAATCCGGAAAATATGGATGGCGCCCAGACCTTTCCTTTTGCAAACCTTATGAATGCTTCCGATAATGAAGATACAAAGAAGGATAATAAAAAAGGCAAAAAGGGCAAAAAAGGCAAAAAGAATGCACAGGATGACGCCAGAAAGTTTTTGAACAGCTATTGCAATAATTTAACGGACAGAGCAAAAAAAGGCGAAATAGACAGTATTATAGGCAGAGAGCAGGAGATTTCCCGCACGGTACAGATACTTTGCAGAAGAACCAAGAATAATCCCTGCCTGATCGGTGAGCCCGGTGTGGGCAAAACGGCTATTGCCGAGGGTCTTGCCATTCGTATAGCCAAGGGCGAGGTGCCTGCAAGGCTTATGGATAAGGAAATTTATCTTCTTGATTTAACCGCTCTTGTAGCAGGCACACAGTTTAGAGGTCAGTTTGAGGGCAGAATCAAAGGGCTTGTTGATGAGGTGAAGCAGGAAGGTAATATAATTCTTTTTATTGATGAGGTTCATAATCTTGTCGGTACAGGCGACAGTGAGGGTACAATGAATGCAGCCAATATCCTCAAGCCTGCTCTTTCAAGAGGGGAAATACAGGTTATCGGTGCAACAACCTTTAATGAATACAGAAAATATATAGAAAAGGATGCAGCTCTTGAGCGCCGCTTCCAGCCTGTTAAGATTGAAGAACCATCTCTTGATGAGGCCTTCAGAATGCTTTTGGGTATCAAGGAATATTATGAGAATTATCATAAGGTTCAGATTTCAGACAGTCTTGTTTATAAGGCTGTAACGATGTCCGAGCGTTTTGTAACGGACCGTTATCTTCCCGATAAGGCAATTGATTTGCTTGATGAAGCCTGCACCTGTGCAAATCTTCGCAATCCCTTTATTTCCGAATATCAGATTATGCTTGAAAAAAAGCAGAATCTTCTTGAAAGAATCGATTCGGTTTCCCAGCCCGATGATAATAATGAAATTGATTATGAGCTTGTTTCAAAGCTTAAGGCAGAGGCAATGCAGCTTGATCAGAAGCTTCCCGAGCTCGCCGAAAAAGCAAAGGACAATCAGGTGTTGGAGCAGGATCTTGCCAAGGTGGTTTCCCTGTGGACGGGTATACCGGCAGCAAAAATTGAAGCAGGAGATATAAGAAAACTCGCTTCACTTGAAGATGAGATAAAGAAGCATATTGTTGGTCAGGATGAGGCAATTGAAAAGGTTGCTGCAGCAGTGCGCAGGGGCAGAGTGCAGATAAGTCCGAAAAAACGCCCGCAGTCCTTTATTTTTGTCGGTCCTACAGGTGTTGGAAAAACAGAGCTTGTAAAGCAGCTTGCCGAGTATCTTTTTGATAGCCCCGAATCACTGATTCGTCTTGATATGAGCGAGTTTATGGAAAAATTCAGTGTATCAAGGATTATCGGTTCACCTCCCGGGTATGTCGGTTACGATGATGCCGGTCAGTTAACGGAAAAGGTAAGAAGGAAGCCCTACAGTGTAATTCTTTTTGATGAAATTGAAAAAGCGCATAAGGATGTTTTGAATATTCTTCTTCAGATTCTTGACGAGGGCAGAATAACAGATGCGCAGGGCAGAACCGTTAATTTTGAAAATACAATTATTGTTATGACCTCCAATGCAGGTTCAACGGATTCCGCTACACTTGGCTTCGGTAAGTCTGATAATGAAATCAATAAGGATGTAACAATGAAAGCACTTGAACGCTTCCTTCGCCCTGAATTTCTGGGCAGGGTGGATGAGATTATTACTTTCAATACACTTTCCTTTGATAACTTCGAAAAAATTGCACGGATTATGCTTGAAGAGCTTAAGGAAAGCCTTAAGGATAAGGCAATTGAGCTTGAATTTGATGACAGCGTTCCTGTGTTTATTGCGAAGGAAGCCTATGGCTCCAAGAAAAACGCAAGAGGAATCCGTGACAGTGTAAGAAGAAACGTTGAAGACCAGCTTGCTTCGGCAATCGTTTTTAATCAGGATATAACAATAAAAGCGTTTTATTTAAGTGCAGATGAAAAAATTAATGTAAAGATAAATTAATTTTTTTCGAAAAAACTCTTGACAGTTCGGCAGACATTTATTATAATAATGCCTGTCGCTTATGCGGGTGTAGTTCAATGGTAGAATGTCAGCCTTCCAAGCTGAACACGAGGGTTCGATTCCCTTCACCCGCTCCAAATACGCGTTTGTAGCTCAGCTGGATAGAGCAACCGCCTTCTAAGCGGTAGGTCGAAGGTTCGAGTCCCTCCAAGCGCGCCAAAAGTATATAACGCTTGAGGGGCGAGAAACGAGATACAAAAGTTTGTGAGCGCAGCAAACAAAAACTTTTGTTAAGAAACACTCCTGTGGATTGTTTCGCATCGAGAGGAGAGTCCCTCCAAGCGCGCCAAAAGTATATAACGCTTGTTTACAGGCGTTTTATATGGTGGGATTAGTTCAGTTGGTTAGAGCGCCAGTTTGTGGCACTGGAGGTCATCGGTTCGAATCCGATATCCCACCCCATTTAATTTAATAAAATCCCTGAATATTGGGGTGTCGCCAAGTGGTAAGGCAAGGGACTTTGACTCCCTCACTCGTAGGTTCGAATCCTGCCTCCCCAGCCAGCACCCTTATTAAAAGGGTGATACGGTTCATTAGCTCAGATGGTAGAGCACTTGACTTTTAATCAAGGTGTCCGGGGTTCGATTCCCCGATGAGCCACCATACTTTAAACCCCTCGAATAATCGAGGGGTTTTTGGTTGCCTTAAGATTTAGAATTGAATATGTTTAAGAAGCAGAGTATTGGTAGATGAGTTATCAATGCTCTGCTTTTTTTATTATTTTTTCTTAAGGGAGGTATTCGTATGAATACAAAGAAGACAGAAAATTGCAAGGTTTATTGCTTGGCAATTCAAAAAGGCGGAGTTGCAAAAACAACTTCATCAGTAGCAATGAGTGCAGCACTTGCGGAACTCGGATATAAGGTTCTCCTTATAGACAATGATCCACAGGCAAACTCAACAAGAGCTGTAGGTAGGTTTGGTAAAACTGGTACGCAGTATTCAATAACTAACATAATGGAGGATTTGATAAATTTCCGTTTGTTTAACAAAGAAAAAGGAATCCTTTCAACAAACGAAAACTTTGATATTCTTCCATCTGATGATAGTTATGCAGGTAT
>DESD01000036.1 GCA_002361935.1 Ruminococcaceae bacterium UBA3323
TTTGCCCGAGGTCTGATAACTATACTCAACCGTATTATCATTTGACGAATAGAGAACGGATTTATCCTTTACAACAGAGGAATACGCGGTTCCGAAATGGGTTTCGTTTACTGTTTTGAAGCCCTCTGTTCCTGCTTCTTCATCTGCCTCTGTTTCCTGCTCTGTATAGGACTGAACAAGAGAATTATCCGCCGTTTTATAAACGCTTACCTGACCGTTTTCGCCATAAACATATTTTAAGCCGGTATCTGTATTTACCTTTTCGGTTAATTCATTATCGGCATTATAGGTATAGGTTACATAAGGCTTTGCGTTGCTGTTGTGATACTGCGAAACAACATCACCGTTCGCATTATACTTATAGCGGATAACATCATCGTTTGCATAGCGCTCTTCGGTTACATTATAGTTATCATCATAGCTGTAGGAAACAGTTGTTACATTGGCAACCTTAACCTGATACAGCTCGCCATGATTCAGATAATAGAATTTATAGATATCAAATTCTTCACGAACCTTGGAGCCGATATCGTTATAGAAATATTTTGTTGTTTTGCCAAGGCGGTTTGTTTCGCTTGTTAACGTACCATTGGCAGCGTATTTATAGGTATGCCCTGCCTTAGCATCCGAATAGGTATTATTTTCGGGCAGGCCGTCCTTTGAAGCATCATAATCTTCCGGGCTGATTTCCTGAATCACTCTGCCGAGATTATCATAAATTGTTCTGGTGCATTTGCCGTTTTCATCTGCAAGAAGCGTTCTGCCTGCTTTATCATAGATATAGGACGATTTTTCATCCCCGTTTGACGCAGCAAGCACATTACCAAGCAGATTATATGTATTTACCGAGCCGGAAACGGTTGTTTCTCCGTTTTCCGTTTTGGAAACAGCAGTTTTTACAGCATTGCCGTATTCATCATACTCATAGGCAGTTGTTTCTGTTTCGCTTACAGATTTTACCAACAAGCCGTTGGTATAAGTATAACGCGTAACATCAAAGCATGTCAAGTCCTCATTATAAATTTCAGGAATATTTCCTTTATAATCTTCCTTCAGGGTTGCCGAAAGGACTGCTTCGCCGTTTTCATTATACACATAATAGGTATAATTTTTACCTGTCTGCTGACGGATAACATTTCCGTTTGCATCATAAACATAATATGTATTTTCGGCTTCCTCATCATCCGATACCTCAGAAAGAACATTGCCGTTTTCATCATAGGTATAGGAAACTGTTTTACCGCCCGAGCTTTCCGAAGCAACGCGGAAAAATTCATCATAGGTATATTCCGTTGTATTGCCATCCTCATCCGTAGAGGAAACAACGAGAAACGCATCATTATAGGTTTCTGCTGTTGAGGTTTCAACAGAGCTTTCAGCCGAAATGGTTACATTTTCATCATCATAGGTATAGTTTAGGTAAGCGCCGCTGTCATAGACAAAGGAGGATACCCTGCCGTTTTCATCATAGATAATTTCCTTATCCATGCTTTTGGTTAAAGCACCGTTATTGTACTGATAGCTTGCTATTGTTACCCCTGCCTGATCAACAACCGTTTTCAGCTTGTCATTCTCATAATAGGCATAGCTTATAACGCCGTTTTCAGGATCTGTTATTTTTGTAATTTTACCGAATTCATCAAGAGAAATCACATAGGAACGGCCAGTTTCATCAGAAACCGTAATATTATCCAATGCCCTTGTAACAGAAATTGTGTCGCTGTATTTATTGTTTTTAACAGCAGACAGGAGAGAATCTGTATAAACATAGGTTATATCGCCGTCTGTTATTTCAATATGGCTGTTATCAACAATATTCAGCGTACAGCCTGTAAGCTCATTTACAAAAACGGAATCACTCTGTTTTACAAAAGCAAGTTTACTTCCGTCCGGCAATTCGGCATTATACACATCCGAGCCTGCATAAACCATGCTGTTTACAGAATAGTTCCAGCTGTCATTCCGGCTGCTGTAAGATCTTATAAAATCAAAAGAAACCGTTTTATAATTCAATGTAAAATCCGTGCTGCTTTCCGAATAAACGCCGTAATGCTCGGATTTTGATGCAATCTCCTGACATACAACAGAGGAAGCACCCGCAAACCTTGCATAAACAGCAGTTGTTTTAAAGGCCGGAATTGCAAAAGGAGCGGAATAATCAAGCCATTCGCCGTCCTCGCCGATTTTATACTGCATTTCTGCAGAAGAGCCGGAAGCAATCAGACCAATCAGCGCACCGTCGTTATAAAATTCAGGTAAAAACACCGTAGTTGTTTTTGAAGAAACGTTTCCTGCATTATCCCTAACCGATACGGTTATTTCATTTAGAGCAGGGCTTACTTTCTTTGTGTTTTCTGTTTGCCAGGTTATACCGCCGTCAAAGCTGTATTCCTTAATTCCCGAAGCAGAATCACCTGCACTTACAGTAACAGAGATTTCGTTTCCGGCCTTGTCCACCGCAACATTGGATATGGTGGGCGCAGTTTTGTCTATTTTATCGACAACAACCTTGGTAGCAGCTGAAATATTGCCAACTGCATCCTTGGAATAAACATAATAGGTTCCGTTTGCCGTTACAGATTTTGTATTTGCAGTCTGCCACGAATATGTGCCCTCTTTTGCTGAAAAGCTATAGGCTGCAACACCCGACTGTGAATCCGTTGCTGTTGCCGTTAAGGTAATATTCTTGTTTGTCCATGCCGCAGGGTTGCCTGTTACTGCCGGCGCAATTGGCTTTGTTTTATCAATTTTACCAACCGTAACTTTCGTAACGGCTGAAATATGTCCTACTGTATCCTTGGCATAAATATAATAGGTTGCGTTTGCCGTTACAACTTTTGTATTTGCTGTTTGCCAGGTATAACTGTTTTCTGTTGTTGAAAAGCTGTAAGCGGCAATACCCGACTGCGAATCCGTTGCAGCTGCTGTTAAAGTTACGCTGCCGTTTGTCCACGTTGTCGGATTGCCCGTAACTTTAGGAGCAGCAGGCACTGTGTTATCAACCTTGCTTACAATAACAGTTGTCGGGTCGGAAATATTGCCTGCCGCATCCTTGGCATACACATAATACGTTCCGTTTGCGGTTATCGTTTTTGAAGCACCCGTCTGCCAAGCATATGTACCCTCTGTAGTCGAGAAACTGTATGCCGCAACACCGGAGCCTGCATCGGTTGCACCGGCTGTCAAAACAGCGTTTGCAACCCAGCTTTCAGGATTTCCTGTTACTGTAGGTGCAGTTGGTTTTGTTTTATCAACCTTGCCAATCGTTACAGTTGTTGGATCTGAAATATTGCCAACCGCATCCTTGGCATAAACATAATAGGTTCCGTTTGCTACGGACTTTGTTGCACCCGTCTGCCATGTGTAGCTTCCCTTGGCCGTTGAAAAGCTGTAGGCGGCAACACCTGACTGTGAATCCGTTGATTTTGCTGTTAAGGTTACATTTTTATTTGTCCATGCTGTTGGGTTGCCTGTTACCGTAGGTGCAGTCGGCTTCGTTTTATCAACCTTACCGATGGTAACGGTTGCCGCATCCGAAATATTGCCTGCTGCATCTTTGGCATATACATAATAGGTTCCGTTTGATAAGGATTTTGTTGCACCTGTCTGCCAGGCATATGTGCCTGCCGTTGTTGAAAAGCTGTAATTTGCAACGCTGGAACCTGTATCTGTTGCACTGGCTGTCAAGGTAGCACTTGCCGCCCAGCCTGTAGGGTTGCCTGTTATGGTCGGCACTGTCGGCTTTGTTTTATCAATTTTGCTGACAACAACCTTGGTAACAGCCGAAATACGTCCTACCGCATCCTTGGCATATACATAATAGGTTCCGTTTGCCGTTACTGTTTTCGTATTCGCTGTCTGCCAGGCATATGTGCCTGCCGTTGTTGAAAAGCTGTAAGCTGCCACACCCGACTGTGAATCCGTTGAAGCTGCCGTTAGTATTACATTCTTATTCGTCCATGCCGTTGGGTTACCCGTAACTTTAGGAGCAGTAGGTGCTGCGTTATCAACCTTGTTTACCGTAACAGTGGTCGGAGCAGAAATATTGCCTGCCGCATCCTTGGTATAAACATAATAGGTTCCGTTTACTACGGCCTTGGTTGCACCTGTCTGCCAGGCATATGTGCCCTCTGCAGTTGAGAAACTGTATGCCGCAACACCTGAACCTGTATCCGTTGCGCTTGCCGCTAAGGTAGCACTTGCTGCCCAGTCTGTAGGATTACCTGTTACAGTTGGTGCAGCCGGCTTTGTTTTATCAATCTTTCCTACCGCAACCGTGGCTGGGTCTGATATATTGCCGGCTGTGTCCTTGGCATATACATAATAGGTTGTATTTGCTGTTACGGATTTTGTTGCACCAGTCTGCCACGTATAGCTCCCCTTTGTTGTTGAAAAGCTGTAAGCTGCAACACCTGACTGCGAATCCGTTGATTTTGCCGTTAAAGTTACATTTCCGTTTGTCCATGCCGTTGGATTACCTGTAACTGTTGGTGCAGTTGGCTTTGTTTTATCTATTTTACTGACTGTAACCGTTGTTGGGGAAGAAATATTGCCTGCCCTATCCTTGGCATATACATAATAGGTTGTATTTGCTGTTACGGATTTTGTTGCACCAGTCTGCCAGGAATATGTGCCCTTTGTTGTTGAAAAGCTGTAGTTCGCAACACCGGATGCAGCATCTGTTGACTTTGCGGTTAAGGTTATGTTGCCGTTTGTCCAGCTTGTCGGATTACCCGTAACCGACGGAACTGTGGGGGCAGTAGCATCATTTGTATAATTGATAACCGTATACGGGCGCATTGCAGAGGAGGAATACGTTCTTGAGGTAAACGCTCTCCAGTTATAAGCACCGTTGGATTCCTCGTTACTTATAAAAACAAGACCGTAATTGGCGGAACCATCCGTCCATTTTTTTACTGCAGTTTTAATATCAAATTTATACCAATACGAATTGCTGGAATCATCAGTGCTTTTACTGTTGATATTTTTCTTTGTCATAGCAGTTGACGAATTATATCCGGGCTTATTGCTCCAGGTAATTGCTGTTTCATTCCAGCTTCCTGTTATCATATAGGGGGTTACATAGGTTGAAGTTGTTCTTCCTGTTGTTTCCCTTTCCCAGATATACGCACTGTTTATTGTGGCATATTTTTTGATTGCAGTTGGCATTGTAAAATGAGTATAAACCCTGCCGTAGCCATATTCGGATGCTCTTCCGAAACAGCAGGTTTGCTCGTTTCCATAGTTATTTGAGGATTTTGCTGAATAAACGCCTGCATCATAATGATTTGAAATATTGCTTGTAGTCGGGTCAACTGTTACCGGGTAAACTGTATCCTCGCTGTTCAGCCATTCATCCGAAACAGTAACAGATAAAATGTATTCGTTATCTGAAATCTTTTCCAAATCATAGCTGCAGTCTGCACAGTAATGATAATCTTCAATGCCCTCAACATAAGCACTGTCAAATGCAAACGGAGCAGTAAAATTCTGCACCTCCTCGTTTGTATCACTGCTTATAAGCGAAACGCTTCCGTCCTCATTGATAACAGGAATACAGCCATTTGTTTTTAACAAAGATTTAAAAGTATTCCCTTCAATTTTGTTATCAAGCGTAATAATTTCCTTTATTCCATTGATCTGAGGAAAATATTTCAGCAGTGTGTTTTCTCCAAACAAATCAGCATATTCAAAATTTTCAAATCTTTCATGGTTGATTTCGCCGTTTGAAACATATCCGGGCGCTGATTTGCTGCTGATTGGTGCAAGCGAATATGAAATGTCACCATATTCAACAAGCACACCCTTTGATGAATCAGAAGAAAAGTTGATTCTGTAATCATTCTGTCCGTTGGAATAATCATAGCCTGCCCTTTTCTTTTCTTTATCTTTTTGCTCAACAATGGAATTATCCTTGCATCTCAGATTTCCGTTTTCATCTGTATATGTAACAGGCTCTGAAAAAGAATAAACCGTTGTTGTATCATCCTTCATATTAAAATACAGTTCATTATCCGCTGTATTTTCGGAATCTATTGATTTTACTTCATCCAAATCAACAATCTCTTCAATATAGTCCGAAAGCACTGCTTCAAGCTCTGTTTTTTCAGGTATCCCTGCGCCCATTGCATAACAGGATATTATTCCTGTGCTGAACACCATAATAAATGCCAAAAATGAGCAAAGCACCTTTGTAAACAGTGTAAACTGATTTTTATTCTGATTAAATAACAATCCTTTCATTGGTTCTCCTTTACTAAACAAATTTTACGGCATATACCTGTTTGCAGCAAAATCACCTCTCTTCCCAATCCTTGAATTCAAACAGGAATATCCTATTAAGAAGGGGCTGCACAAACCGAACTTATTGCAGAATAACCAGCCCCTGCCAATTATATAGTTGCAATAAAACGTGTTGGTAACATATTTTTATTTAACATTTTTCGACTTTTTGTTATTTTTGTTTACAACTTATTTACAACTGCTGGAAAAAATTGTATAATATGGTCTGTTGAATCAAACAACATAAAGTATAATGAAAAGGGGTAATTCTGTGACTGAAGCAGAAAATAAAATATGCGCAGAATTATGGGCTGAATACGAGTCGAAGCTGCGAAATATTTGTAAAGCAAAAATGCACGGCTGCGAAACGGATGTTGATGATATCATCGGAGATGTCTATTTGGCCCTTTGCAACCAAGTTGCAAAAGAAGGTCTGCCAACATACCAGCAATCCTGGCTTTACGCAACATTAAAAAATTTAATCAATGTGAAATTCAGAGAAAAATACCGGGATGAAAGTCACATGGCAAATTTCAGTATTGATGAGATTGAGCTTCCGTATAAACATGATTTTGTAAGTGATGTTGAAGACAATCATTCAATAAACGAATTAAACAAAATAATCAGCACACTTAATAAAGAGGAACAGGTAATCATCCATTCTGTTTACTTTAATAAAAAGAAAATGAAGGAGATTGCCAAAGAACTGGGATCAACCGAATCAGCCGTTAAGCAAAAACGATATCGGTTGTGCAGCAAGTTGCGAACACTGTTAGAGGGAAAATAAAAATTTTTTGTTACCTTTTCAGTTTTTTGCAACAATATTAATAAGGAGGTTAATTATGGACAGCAAAGATTTAATTCAGTTTCTGAAATCAGAGCCGATGAAATTCACATATGAAGAAATAGAGCAAATGATGGATGAAGAGTTAGAGAAAGATCCTGCTGAAATGGATACTGATTTTATAGATTTATGCGCTGATACGCTGAATAAGGCACTTGAAGCAAATAAAAATAAAGAATTAAATAAGAAATCAGAAAATAAAAAACATATAAAAATCAAAATTATGAAAATAGTTGCAATTGCGGCAATAATCATTATTATTATGGGTATAGCCGTTCCTGTTGCAGCAAAATATGTTAATAATGACATATCGGACAAGATCGTTCAGTTTTATGAAGATCATTTTTCCATTAATCTCAGAAATGCCGAAACCGGTGCGGACAAGCATTCAAATAATACGGCAGATTTAATCAGCCAATTAAAAGACAGTGGTTTTGATAGTGTTATCCTTCCGAATGTTCTTTTAACCGGCGGATATACATATGATGTTAATATTACGAAAGATACTGATTTTATTACTGCTTTGGTTGATTTTTATAATACCAGTGATAATTCAGTAATAGGTGTTACAATCACAAAACATAAGAACGGAATCGATACTGTTTTAAATAATAATACTCAAATAACATCTAAATACGATTCAGCAAAACAGCTTACAATAAATGGGATAGATGTATTTGTTTTTGGTAATAAAAATGATTCTTCAGTGTTATATATTAATAGAGATATTGACTATGCTATAGATTTGAACAGCATTGATTTTGATTCGGCAATTAAAATTGCCGAATCCATAAAGTGAGGAAGGAATTCATGAAAAAAATTTTAAAGCTAACGGTTATCAGTCTTTTGCTGTTTTCCTTTTTTGTGCCGTATACAGCTTTTGCCGAAGTTAGCGGAACTGATGCAGAATGGCAGGATATCGAATTATCCGAAGAGGAATTTAATGCTATATTGGAAAACAATCCTGATAATGACATCACTCCATATACCTCTGGATTAATTACTTCTTATGTTATTTCTATTGGAAAAAGTGGTAGCAATTTGATTATTGCAGGAAAAACAAACTGTACAATAAGTGTTGTAAAATGCGGTTTTACAAAGGTAACCATTCAACAAAGAAAAAACAGCAGCAGCTCCTGGAGTAATTATAAATCTTATACCGATTTATATGCTGACAGTCGCGTTTATAACCTTTCAAAAACTCTTACCGTTCCAAGCGGCTACCAGTACAGAGTAACCTGCACACACTATGCAAAGAAAAATATTTTTTCAACAGAAAGTATCAACAACACATCCAATACCGTTACATTCTAAATTATTCAGCCCTCTTAACATAAGTTATGAGGGCTTTTTTCAATAGGATTTTTTATTATGATTGTTCATCCGATAAAACCCATATACAATAATAACGCCGAGATACTGATTCTCGGTTCTTTCCCGTCCGTCAAATCAAGAGAAGCAGGCTTTTTCTATGGACATCCTCAAAACAGATTTTGGAGGGTTATGGCAAGAATATGCAATGAAAGCCTTCCCAATACTATAGAAGACAAAACAAAAATGATTTTAAGTCATCATTTTGCACTGTGGGATGTTATTCATTCCTGTGAAATTACAGGCTCTGCCGACAACACTATTAAAAATGTTACGCCAAATGATTTAAGCGAAATTCTGACCACAGCAAATATAAAAGGCATTTTCGTAAACGGTAAAAAAGCTGAAGCCCTGTATAACAAATATCTTTTTAGGAAAACAGGAATCAAAGCAGTTGTTCTGCCGTCCACAAGTCCTGCAAATGCCGCATGGAGTGAGGACAGACTTTTCGAATTTTGGAATCATGCCATAAACAAAGTAAAAGAAGATCAGGAGGAGTTTTATGGATAATTTTAATTGGGCATATATAGGATGCGGAAGTATTGCCGAAAAAACGGCAAAGGATATAACAAAAGGAAATCATAAAATTGTATCTGTTTACAGCAGAAACTATGACAAAGCATGTGCTTTTGCCGAAAAGTATGGTGCAAAAGCTTTTAAAACTGCCGAAGAAGCAATGCTATATCATCAAGTAGATGCTGTTTACATCGCAACGCCTCACACTTCACATTCTGAATATTCAATAACGGCACTTAAAAATCATAAGCCTGTATTGTGTGAAAAGCCGGTTGCCGTCAATGCCGCTGAAACGGATAAACTCATAAGCTGTGCAAAAGAAAACAAAACATATTTTTGTGAAGCAATGTGGACATGGTTTTCAGATGTCGCACTGACAGTGAAGGAATGGATAAAAAGCGGAAAAATCGGTGAGGTTGAAGAGATTAAAATCAACTATTCCTTCCCCGGTATTCTAAAACCGAAAACCTCCCGTGTTCTTCTGCCCGAAACAGCAGGGGGAGCTTTGTTGGATATCGGAATTTATCCCATTACCTATTGTTATAATCTGTTTGGCTATCCGGATGAAATTATTTGCAGCGGTACTGTAAAAAACGGAATTGATATTTCGGAAAAAATTATCCTGAAATACGGCAAAACCATTTGCAGCTTTAACGTCTCACTCACAACTGCACGTGAGGATTGCACAATTAAAGGCTCTGAAGGTAAAATTATCCTCCCTTTATTCCACATGGCGTCAAAAGCGACGCTTAAAACAAAGGAAGGAAAAAAGATATTCAACGGAAAAACTGATTACCTAACAGAATTTACCAGAGCTGCAGAGGAAATTAAAGCAGGCAGGATTCAATCTGATTATATCCCGTTTACAGCAACAAGGGATTGTATGAAAATAATGGATGAATGCAGAAGACAAATGAATTTAATATATCCATGTGAATAATATAAACAAAACGGCAGCCTAAAAAAGGTTGCCGTTTCCTTTATTTGTTCTTCTGCCAATAGCTGAGCTTTGGGATATTTTCTTTAAAATAGGCTTCCGCCTGTTCCTTAGGCCAATTTTGATTGGACATATGTTCAGCAAGAAAACTAATCAGCACATCAATATCCTTATATACAAAATCTCCTTCAGCATAGCACCATTTACAGTATTCTTCATTAAATGCTCCGTCAGGTTCCTTGCTGATTGAACTGTCGTCCAACGGCATACCGCAGCATTGACAAATCAATTTACGCGGCGAACCCAACAGTGTATTAATAGAAACATCAAACAGCTTTGAAAGTATCTTTAATGTTTCTGTATTCGGAACAGATTCACCCGATTCCCACTTTGAAACCGCCTGTCTTGTAACAAACACTCTGTCGGCAAGCTCATCCTGTGTTAAATGATGCTGCTTTCTCAATTCCAATAAAACTTCTTTCGTTTTCATATTATCACCTCAAGAACAGTATAATATAGTATTTTCAGATTAGCAAGCAACTGTCAGTTGCCAAAATTACCGAAACAGACCATATAATCACACTTTCAAGCAAAATAAAAGAACCTCTAACATAGGTTAGAGGTTCAGAAGGATGTCGGCATCGACCTATTTTCCC
>DESD01000065.1 GCA_002361935.1 Ruminococcaceae bacterium UBA3323
GTTCAACTGGTGGTTATGATTGTAAATTTTATTCTGCTTTTTCAAAGTCCGATGCAGGATGCTTGCAAATCGGGCATATGAAATCCTCTGGCAGAGTTTCGCCCTCATATTCATATCCGCAAACCTTGCATCGCCAAACTGTTTTTGTGCTTTTCTTTTCCTGTGGCTTTGGCTTTATATTACTGTGGTAATATGCATATGTTGCTGAAGGAATTTCCGAAACGATGTCTGCATCTGTAACATCTGCAATAAACATAGTGTGGCTTCCTAAATCAATTTCCTGAACAACTTTTGCGCTTATATAGGAATTTACCCCTGCCGTTAAGTAGAAAATTCCGTTTTCCGAACGCTTTGCTGCTTCAAATCCGTTAAACTTATTACAGTTTGCTCCGCTTTGAAAACCAAAGTGCTTGAATAATTCAAAATAGGCATCTTCGGAAATAACTGAAATATTGAAAACACCTGTATTTTTTATCATATCATGTGTTTTCCCGCTTTTGTTTAATGTAACGGAAATTCTGTTTGGGCTTGTAGTTACCTGCTGTGCAGTGTTTATGATACAGCCATTGTCAAATCCGTTTTCATTTGCGGTTATAACAAAAAGACCGTAAGATAATCTATACATAACATTATTATTCATAAGAATACCACCTTTCTCAATTTATAGTATACAATATTAAAGATAAAATTCCAAGTAAAATATTGTTACAAACTTGCTTTTCATGTAAAGGTATACTATAATAATGGTAAAAATTTTAAGGGGTAAATGTATGAAAGAGGTTACTAAAAAAACAATAATAATCTTCTGTCTTCCTCAGTTTGCGGTAGGATTATTTACAACAATGCTTAATAACTATTTAATTTATTTTTATCAGCCTACCGCTGCTTCGGGTCTGCCTACTTTGATAACGCAGGGCTATGTTCTGGCAGGAATTCTTACGGTTATCGGGTTGATTAAAGCAGTAGGTCATATAATAGATGCGGTTTCCGATCCGTTGGTTGCTTCCATAAGTGATAAGTGCTCCAACAAAAACGGCAGAAGAATTCCGTTTATGAAATGGTTTGCAGTTCCTTTTGCGTTAAGTGCGCTTCTTATTTTCTGGTCTCCGTCAGCCAATCCTGTGTTTAACAACATTTGGCTTGCTGTTTTTATCTGGGCATATTACATTTTTTATACGCTTTATATGGTGCCGCACAGTGCACTTCTTCCTGAAATGGTTAAAAAAGAGGGTATGCTTGTTGATACATACACATGGCATTCACTTTTCTTTGTTGTCGGAAGTATGCTTGGCTATGCAACAACGGCAATTGTTGCCTTAATGAAAAAAGCAGGGCTTGAACCCATAATGGCATGGCGAATGACTTTCCTGTGCTTTACGATTATCGGAGTGGTTCTTCTTTTGCTGCCTGCCTTTGTTATTAAGGAAAAGGAATATGTAAGCTCGGTTCGTCCGACAACACCGCTTATGAAATCGCTTAAGCACGCTTTTTCAAATAAGCATTTCCGTCTTATTACGCTTGGTCAGCTTTTTGAGGGTACGGGCATGAGCTTTTTTCAGGCGTGCATTATGTATTATATAACGGAGCTTATGGGCATTCCGGAGGAAAAAGCCATTATAATCATGGCAACATCAATTGTCGGTTCGCTTGTTATGTATCCGTTTATTAATAAATGGTCTAAAAAGTCAGGCAAAAGAGTTCCTATGATTGTCGGCTGTGTGGTTTTTGCAGTTGCTGAATTTGTAATCTGCCTTGTTGATGCATTTCCAAAGGATAATGCAATGCTTGTGGCAGTTCTGTTTGCACTGTTTGTTTCACTTCCGTTCGCAGTGCTTAATATTCTTCCCGGTTCTATGATGGCTGATGTAATCAGGTATGATACTGTTAAAACAGGCATTAATCAGGAGGGTACATTTGCTGCCGCAAAAAGCTTTATAACAAAGCTTGGAACATCAATTGCAACCATGATTGTTCCTTCCCTTGTTGTAGTCGGTGCAGTTACGGGAGAAAGCGTCGGCAAAACCGGTCTGCTTCTTACGGCAATTGTAGGCGGCGTATTTACCATAGGTGCGGTTATTGTTTTTGCCGTTTATAATGAAAAAGAGGTGCTTGGTGTAATCCGCAATTCAGATAAGGAGCTTGTTAAATGATTGTTTTATATGTTGTTTTGGCCTTACTTGTTTTTTTTATTGCAGTTCTTTTTATCAATACAATCATAAAAAAAATAAAGGCAAGAAAACTGATTGAAAAAAAGGATGCCTGTACTGAAAAAGAAATAAAGTATTATTCTCAACGTCTGCAGCAGATGATAAGGTGTAAAACGGTTTCCGTTAAGGATTCCTACGATGATGCGGAATTCGCTAAGCTCAGAGGTGTAATGGAAAAGCTTTTCCCCGTTATCCATAAAAAAGCCGAAAAGCATATTTTCAGCGAGGATTGCTGGATTTATAAAATAAGCGGAAGAGATACAAAAAGAAATATAATGCTGATGTCGCATCATGATGTTGTTGCGGCAGACGGAGAATGGGAGCATGAGCCGTTTTCGGCAGAAACAGCAGACGGAAAAATATGGGGCAGAGGAACGGTAGATACCAAAACACCGCTTTTTGCTGAATTCTCCGCTCTAGAAGAATTGCTTTCAGAAGGCTATGAGCCTCCGTGTAATATTTTTATCGGCTCCTCTCATAATGAAGAGCTTGGCGGAGACGGCATTCCGACTGCGTTGGAATATTTTAAAAAGCAGGGAATAACCTTTGAGGTTATACTTGATGAGGGTGGTGCGGTTATTGAGCCGCCGCTGGCCGGAATGAAGTGCAGCAAATGTGCTATGGTTGCTGTTCATGAAAAAGGAAGATATAAGCTGAATTGTTCGGCTGCTTCCGAAAATGCACATGCAGGCTTAACGGCTGCTGCCAGGGCTACACCGATTGAAAGAATGGTTTCTTTTATACATGAGGTTAATACAAAGAATGTGTTTGTCCGCAGGCTTAATCCGCAGATTATCGCTATGTTTGAACATCTTGCTCCGTATTGCGGCTTCCCTATGAACATTCTGTTCTCCAATTTGTGGCTGTTCGGCGGTCTGCTGAAAAGGGTTATGCCTAAAATCAATGCACAGGCAGGCGGACTTCTCGGAACAACCTGTGCCTTCAATCGTATAGAAGGAAGTACGGAAAGTAAAACATGCACCGTTACGGCAATGCTTAGGAGCGTTGATGAGCAGGATATGTTCCGGGATATTGACACACTTAAAAGCATTGCTGAAAAATACGATATTGAAATATCGGTTTGTGATGATTCCGAATATCATGGTCCTGCGGATATGAGCAAGCCGGCCTTTGCTTATACTATGGATTGTATTGCAAACATATTTCCGCAGCATCCGGCTTCTCCCTTTATTCTTCCGGCAGGAACGGATGCAAGAACTTTAACAGATATTTGTGAGTGTGTTCTGCGTTTTGCACCGATAGAGCTTTCTGCCCAGCAGCTTGCTTCCGTTCATTCGGAAAATGAAAATATTGATTTGAAAGCAGTTGTAAATGCAGTTGAATTCTATAAGTTATTCCTTAAAAATTACAAATGATGTTCTGAAAATGAGAATATTAAATTTCTTGCGTGTAAAGAAAATTACTTTACAAACAATTTTGCATATAATATTTGTATAAAAAGCTGAATATTTCAGGAATTAAGCCAAATAACGGATTGAGTTACCAACAATCAGATTAAACATAAAGGTGAATTACTTTACATACAAATCCAATATATTGTAAAGTAAAAAAGTTGGCGAATTCAATATTGGGCGTCACAACGAAGTAAACCACGAACAATAAATGTTCGTGGCTTTTTTGTTGTATAAACGTATGTATGCAAAAATCCGATATTTGTTGTAGTATTACATTTATTTTTTTCAAAAACCGGAATTAGTGGTCTGTCGGAAAGCTCCTAAAGAAAATCATGTTATTATCAGGATCATAAAAACTCATGTTGATTGCACCCCAAGGTCGCTTGGTGGGCTCTTCAATAACTTCCGCACCTAATGCCAAAACCTTTTTATATTCGCGTTCAATGTCATCAACTGTAAAAGCTAAGCAAATATTCTGGTTTTGATTATTCTTTATCGACCCATCATTATAAATCGTCAGAGCAGTTCCTTCCGTAATAAGAAACTGATGAATTTCATCGTCACTGCCATTGTCAATTTCAAGTAATTGTTTATAAAAAGCTGAAAGTTTTAATACATCGTTCGTCAGCAAACTCACCTCACCAAGTTTCATAAAGCACCTCCGAACAAATTTCAAATTTTCTGTAGATAAAATTATAGCATAAAATAAGCCAAAGAGCAATGTTGTCCTTTGGCTTATTTTACTATAGTACCTTAATATATGCTTATCGTTTTTTGTTTACTGTTTTTTGATTTTGTTTAATTTGCTGTTAACCCATGGTTTAACTTTTGCAGGCACTCGGCTTCCTGCCATATCAAACACTCTTTCAATCGTAAAGCCTTTTGCCATATTCATCATACCCTTGCTGATATTCATTCCCATTTCGTTTGTGATTTTTTCAATCATATCATTAATGAATTTTTCACCCTCGGGTACCTTCATGATATCTCCGATTTTATCCTTGATTGAAAAATATCCCTCGGGGAACTGCAGCTCCTCACTGTCTGCTTCAAGCGTATCAAACCAGTTTGCACCGCTGTTTCCGGCTTCGCTTATCTTAAGAACATAACTGTCATCAGGTTGCGAAACTCTGTTTATAATCATTTCATCTGATAATTCTCCGCAAACGGCTTTTATTGTGTTTTCTCCGTTCTGAAGCGCAATGTCCTTGAATACAACGATTTTATCGCAGGCTTCCTTTGCCTTTTCTTCGCCGTTTACATAAAGTGTTATTTCATCGCAGTTTGAATAAACCTTAATGTCTGTTTTCTCGGTTGGTCGGTTCACATATCTGCTGCCGCAGAGATGAACGAATTTTTCATTACTCCAGTATGCTTTGTAAACGAAGAAGGAGTCTTTTTTTATTTTTCTGTCAAAGGTAACAAGACCTTTGTTGTTCATTCCTTTAACGCCGCCCTCGTCACGCATATCGGAAGCAAAATCAAACATATTCCATACGTGCGTGGACCATAAATAGGGGCGTGTTGAAAAGGTTTCAAGCATCTTTTCGTGATAATATGCCTGATATTCCTCTGAATAGTCCTGCATCTGCGGATTGTCATTGTGATATTTTAAAATACCCTCACAGCCGTATTCGGAAACTCCAAGGCAGATTTCGGGGTTCAATTCGTGGAATTTATCAAGCCACGGACCGTTATCGTTAACATTGCCCATATACCATCCGAAATAATGATTATAGGATAAAATATCAGTTATTTTATTCAGCCTGCTGTCCATTTCAACCATGGTAAGCTGCGCCATGGTTGTTGGTCTTGTGCTGTCCAGACTGTGGCACAAATCGTTCAGCGCATTCAGGTTTTCAATCAGCTCGGGATCTTCTCCGCCAATTGTTATTTCATTGGCAATGCCCCAGCAGATGATGGATGGGTGATTGTAATTCTGAATGATAAGCTCTTTCATCTGGGAAAGTGTATTTTCCCTAGCCTCAGGTGTTTTAAGAAAAGCTGAAATAAACGGAATTTCCGCCCAAACAATCATACCGTATTCATCACATAAATCATAAAAGTATTGGCTGTGCTGATAATGTGCAAGGCGGATGGTGTTTGCCCCAACCTCGGCAATGAGCTCCATATCTTCCTTATGCTCTTTCTCTGTTACAGCCCAACCCATATCCTTTCTGTCCTGATGGCGGGAAACGCCGTGAAGCGGATACGGCTTTCCGTTAAGGAAAAATCCCTTTTCAGCATCAATGCGAAAGCTTCTTATGCCGAATTTTACACAAACATTGTCTATAACAATATTATTTTTAACAATCTGAGCCTCAAGCGTATAAAGGAATGGGTCTGTTCTTCCGTTCCATAAATGCGGATTATCTATATGAAGCGCTGCCTTTTCTCCGTCAACTACAGTATTGTCTACCCTGTACTGAATACGGCAGCCGTCTGCGTTTTTAACAAAGGCCTCGATGCTTATATCGGCACTGCCGTCATCATTAAGCTTCGGCGTTACGGCAACGCCGCAACCGCCCTCATATTCAAGATCAAAATGCGCCTTGTTAACGGTTATGAGGTTAACCCCTCTGTAAAGACCTCCGAAAAATGTAAAATCGGCAGTTTGCGGATAGATTTCCTTTGATTCGCTGTTGTCCGTGCATATAGCAATTTTTGTTGCCTTTTTGGGGTTGATGTATGGCGTTAAATTTACACGAAAGGTTGAAAATCCGCCTTTATGTGTGCATACGGGAGTTCCGTTGATATAAACCTCTGCCGAAAGCGAGGCGGCAGGGATTTCAAGATATATTTCCTCGTTGTTCTTCGGTACGATTTCAAGCTCCTTGAAATACCAGCAGGGGCTTCTGAAATAATCAAAGCCTCCGTCTTGCCCATCCATTGCATTCCATGTGTGGGGCAGATTAACGCTTTCCCAGCCTTTTTTTACTTTTTTAGGTATTTTGTGGTGCCTTGTATCACCCTTATGAAATGCCCAGCCATTGTTAATTGATTGAATTTCGCGCATAGGTTTATTCCTCCGTAACCGATTTTTTTTCGTCTATATTATAAAACAGCATAGAAACAAAGCAGATTATTGTTCCTAAAAACGGCAGAAGCCCTGTTACAAAATAAATTTTATCTGCAACTCCTGCTGCCTGATTTGCACCGAGTGCCGCTTTGTATCCCGTCCATCCGATTGCAAGGGAAACTGCTGCGCTTCCGATACCCTGAGCAAGCTTTCGGAATAAGCTGTAGGTTGCGTAAATGGAGCCTTCTTCACGTCTGCCTGTTTTCTTTTCCTGGTAATCAATGCTGTCTGCAACCATTGCCCAGATAAGAACCATATACAGCCCGGCCGAAAGAACTGCAATTGCAACAAAAACCAGCCATATATAAGGGTTTGTAAATTTAAAAAAGGTTATAATCCCCGTTGCAATAATTCCGGCAAGGAACGGGTAGGTGCAAAGAACCTTTTTGGAAAATCGTTTAACAAGTGGCTTTACAAGAATAATGGCAACAACCATAGGTGCGCCTGCTATAACCGTTGCAACGGAAATAAGATTTGAATTTTTGAAATAATACATAAAAATATATTGCATGGATGAGGTTACCGTCATAATAAGCGCAAGATATGAAACGGTAGAAACAGTAAGCACCATTATGGGTCTGTTTGTAAAAAAGCTACCAAGCGTTTTGAAATAGTTGAATTTCTGAGCCTGATTGGCTGCCGGCTTAATTCTTTCCGTTGTCATCCGGCACATAAGAAGAAAAGCACCGATTCCAATGATTCCCATAACAGCAACGACGTAGATAAACATATTGCCCTTCGGCTGATTCTCCTTATCAAAAATGATAAGCGGAAGAATGACCATAACGGGAAGCTGTGCAATAAGTGCGCCTATTGAGCGTGCATTGGAAAGCTCGGCTCTCTGAAGATCATCCCTTGTTATAACAGACTGCATAGAGCCGTACGGAACATTAACGCTTGTGTAAGCAACACTCCAGATAAGGTATGTTACAAGGCAAAGTGCAATTTTTGCCGCATAGGGTGCATTGGGAATGTAAATGAACATAACAATGCTTGAAATAAGCAGCGGAATACAGCCCCATTGAATCCACGGCTTGAATTTGCTGTTGCCTTTTGGATGGGAAGCATCGCACAGTGCTCCGATTATGGGATCGTTTACGGCATCCCATACTTTGGCAATCATTATTATAATTGCGTAGTGCTTTGGATCTATTCCAAGACAGGTTACGAAAAACAGCATCATATATGAGTTAATAAAGGCGAAACTCATATTGCAGCCAAAGTCACCGAGTGCATAGCCGATTTTGTCTTTCCAACCGAAAGGCTTTTCGTTGTTCATAATTTTTTACCCCTTTAAAATATATTTGAAAAATTTATTTTTGAGCTGTCATAAATTTGCTGCAGTTCACTTTTTGTTTCAATAAGGGTTGCGTCTATATTTTCGCTGTCATTTTCCGCAAGGGCGTTTAGAGTTCCGAATGAAACATCAGCACTCTGTGTTACGGAATGGTCGGTAAACAGGGTCAAGGTTTTAACTCTTTTATCCCATTTTTCAGATATTTCCTTGCAGTATTCCGCCTTTTTTGCAGGGCTGTCTGTATCCAGGGCACTGTCTATAATTTCATTGAATTCCGTATAGGTATATTTTACCATATATTGTTCATATAAGCAAGCCAAAAGTGCTGCAAGCAGGAATATTCCGGCAAACCATAATCTTTTCATATTTCATCATATCCTTTCTTCTTTTGGGCTATTCAAGAGAGAGCACACCGCTTTTCTGCGTCAGAGAGCATCTGCCTGAATATAAGCAGGCTTTCATAATCTGAATTGTAAATTAATTCTGCCTTTTCGGAATGATATAGGTGTTTCCGTTTTCATCAATCGTGAGAAGCATAATATCTTTTATCTCCCTTTTTTCGTTGTTTAAAACAAGCTCTATTTTGCTGTTCTTAATTTTTTCCGTGCTGAAGTATTCCGTAACCGGCTTGCCGTCTATAACAATGGCCACAGGCGTTGAGTTTTCATCAACGGAAAGCTTAAGCTGCTTGGGTGTTACGGGAGACTCCTCTGCTTTCTGTAAAACGGAGATGCTGCCGTTTGTTTCGATAACCGCATCCTGAACCGTTGATATATCAAAAACATCCTTTTGCCTTATCGCATCAATCAGATCGTCAATTGTAAATCTGAGGCGCTTCATTTGCTTTTCGTTGATTTTTCCGTCTTTGATAACAAACATCGGTCTTCCCTGAATTAAATTTCTGAAGCTGAGGCTTTTCATCGAAATAACGGAAACAATTATCTCAAATGAAACAAATATTAATATCGGAACAAACATATTGGCAAGCGGCATACTGTTGTCCTCAAGCGGAATGCTTGCAACCTGCGAAACAAGAACCGTAATAACAAGCTCGTGCGGCTTCAGTTCTCCTATCTGCCGTTTTCCCATTATGCGCATGGCAATGATTACGGTTATATAAATAATAACCGCTCTGATTAATGTAATACTCAATTTTCAAAATCCTTTCTGCATCCGTTTTATCAATTCGTTTTAAATATTTTGTGCATAAATCCTGTAATTATTGAAAAAATAAAACTATTATTGAAGACTTCTGGGTGAAAATATGAATATTTATTCGTCTGTTACAGATAACAAAAATAAGCTTGAAGCAGATTTTCTGGATTGCTCGGATTTTCTTCTTCGTGAATGCAAGGTTAACGGTGTTGACTGTATTGTATGCGTGCTTGACGGAATGGTTGATTCACTGCAGCTTTCGCATATGATTATGAATCCGATTCTTAATTATAAAGGTGATGACAAAACCAATGCCGAGCTTTTTGAAACAATAAAGCTGTCTGTTGTCAATTCTCTTGAATTAAGCGAGGTTACAACCTTTGAGGATGTTCATTTCTTTCTGTCATCCGGCTTCGCCGTTGTTTTTATTGACGGTGTTTCGAAAGGCCTTTCTCTGGGTATTCAGGGCTTTTCAAGAAGGCAGACGGATGAGCCGCCTACCGAGGCTGCCGTTAAGGGCGCAAAGGAATGCTTTACGGAAACGCTTAATGACAACAAAGCCATTATCCGCCGAAGAATCAAAACACCGAATTTGAAATTAAAACAGCTGAAAATAGGCGGGGAAACAAAAACCTCTGTTGTTATTGTATATATAAGCGGTGTTGCCGATGATACGCTTGTATCCGATGTTGAAAAAAGAATAACCGAGGCCCCGATAGATAATCTTCAGGACTTCGGCGAGCTTTCCTCTTTTCTTGATTCCGAAATAAATTCATATTTTTCTGCAGTGGGCAATACGGAAAGGCCGGATACTCTGTGCTCAAAGCTTCTTGAGGGCAGAGTGGCTGTAATGATGGATGGTTCGCCCTTTGCTGTTTATGTTCCGTATCTTTTTACGGATTCCTTTTCAACCGTGGATGATTATGACGGTCTTCCTTTTTATGCAACGCTTAACAGGCTTTTGAAATATTTTGCCTTTATTATGTCTATTGCACTTCCCGGTTTTTACGTTGCAACAGGTACTTTTCATCAGGAACTTATTCCTACCTCTCTTATGTTTACAATTGCTTCTGCAGAGGCTACAACACCATTTACGCTGATGCAGGAAGCACTGATTGTGCTTGTCCTTTATGAAATTATGAGAGAAGCGGGATTAAGGCTGCCCAAAATGATAGGGCACGCAGTGTCTATTATCGGTGCACTGGTTATCGGGGATGCAGTAGTCAATGCCGGATTGGTCGGCACACCTATGCTTGTAGTGATTGCCGTAACGGCGATTGCTTCATATGTTATATATCCGCTTTATGAAAGCATATCTGTTTTAAGGATTTTGTTTATCATTCTCGGCGGCTTTACGGGTATTTACGGAATTGTTCTCGGCACCTGTGTTATCTGTGTAAATATTGTTGCTCTTAATCCTTACGGGGTGCCGTATTCTGCCCCTGTTTCTCCGCTGAGTGTAAAGAGCATCGGAGATATATTTTATCGTGAAAGCTGGCGGAAGCTTGCAAAGCGTAAGGTTAGAATTCAGAATTTAAGAGGTGCTGATATTGACGAAATATAAAAGGGGAAAAATATCTCCGTTCAGCTTGTTTGCTATGTTTGTTGTAAGCCGTGTGCTTGTTGTTTTTACGGTTTGTAATGTAACCTCACTCGGAAAGTATTCTTCGGATCTTCTTATAAGTGTAGGAATAGGGCTTGTACTTTCGGTTATTATGTCACTTCCGATTGTCTGCATTATAAAAAAAGAGCAAAATATTTTTGAACAGAAGTGGCTGTCGGTATTATACGGAGTTTATTTTCTGTTTCTTGGGGCAGTGTCTATCGGCAGATTTTCCTTTTTTGCTTCAATGGAGCTTAATGAGCAGACACAGTCGCTTTTTCTTGCAACAATCATAATTATTTCCTGTATGTACGCTGCGTGGCTCGGCATTGAGCCAATCTCCCGATTTGGTGCGTTTATCTTTGTTGTAACCATTATCGGAATCATAAGTGTTGTTGGCTTCGGAATGCCGGATTTTTCAATTTTAAATCTTTTCCCTTTTACTAAAAACAGCATCACTGATATCTTTGTCAATTCTTTAAGCTTTGCATGTGAAACAAGCGAAATATTGCTGCTGTTGGTGCTTGCTCCTAAGGTTAACGGAAAAGTTGAAAAGCCTTTTTATTTATCTTTAGTTTTATCATTTATTGTGTGCGGTCTGCTGTTTTTCTTTTCAATCGGTGTGCTCGGGAACACGGCTTCCCTTTCCTCGTTTCCGTTTTATGAGCTTTCCCAGATTTCAAAATTTGATGAAAGCGAAAGGCTTGATTCGGTATATACTGCCTTTTGGATATTCGCTGTTTTTTTGAAAGGAACGCTGTTTGTTTATTCTGCAGCAAAATGCTTTAATATTAAAGGAAGAAGCAAGGGCTGTGTTCTTTCGGGAATCGGAACGCTTCTTTTTATATGGATAATTGCCGAATTCAGATTTTTTCTGCGTGTTCAGAACTGGTTTATTATTATTCCTTTTTTAATTTTTGCTGTTGCGATTCCCGTTTTGTTTCTTGTTTTCAGAAAAAAGAGCAAAGGAGAAATATTACTTGAAAACTTTTAAAATTTTTATTGCCGTTTTTCTGATTTCTTTACTTTTTGCGGGCTGTTCTGCACGGAATGATCTGAGTGAATTGAGCATTGTTGAAGGTATGGGAATTGATTACATTGATGATAAAATAAGCGTTACGGTTCAAACTTTGAATCTTTCCAAAGAGGGCAGCGGGGCGGAGGCGCTTTCGGGCAATGTTACTATGAATACAGAGGGCAGGAGCTCTAATATTTCAGGCGCCATTGAAAATGCAACCGAAAAGCTATCCAAAAAAATATTTTTTGGTCAGAACAGGCTGATTGTTTTCGGGATGAATATGGCGGAAAGCTATATAGATAAAAATATAGATTATCTTCTCAGAAGCTCGGATTCCCGCTCGGATGTAAAAATCTGTATTGCGGAAAAGGAAGCGGCGAAGGTTATGGAAAGCAAGGAAAACGATTCCCTTGTTCCCTCCGAATCCATAACATCTTTGCTTTCTATGGGGGAAAAAAGCGGATTTGGCGCAAGTGTTACAACGAATGAGCTTTTAAATATGTATCTTGATAAAACCTCGGATATATATCTTCCGGTGGTCAAAGCAGAAAAGAAAAGCGTTTCCGTATCAGGTCTGGCAATATATAATCAGCAGGATCTTGCCGATATTCTTGATAAGGATGAAACCTTTGGCTTTCTTATGCTCAGCAATAAGATAGATACAGGTTTTCTTGAAGTTAAAAGTGCCGAGCTTGGAGAAATCGGGGTTGATATCATCAATTCCAAAACGAAAACCTATGCCTCGTATGAAAACGGAAGGGTTGTGTTTCATGCGAAGGTAAAATCCGATTTAATGCTGGATGCCGTTGAAAAGGGGCATATTACAACCTTAACAAACCGGCATTTGCAGAATATTCAGAAGCTTGTTGAAGATAAAATGGTTGAATACTGCAAACGTGCTTTTACAGAATGCATAAAGGGAAAAAGCGATTGCCTCAGGGTTGGTGAAAACCTTGCAATGCACAGCCCGAAGGCTTATGACTCCTTAAGTGACAGCTGGAAAGATGCATTTGCTGATTCCGTTATTGAAATAGAGGCACAATGCCGTTTTAAGAAAATCAATGAAAACTCAAAAGGGGATTAACTATAAAAAATAATAAACAGAAATGTTTGCACTGCCGGAAAAAAGAGTTGCAAGTTCGTTTGCGTTTTCGGCAGGCGTTTTTGTAAATGCAGCTATTGCGGGAATTGCAAGAGTAGCCAAAAATAAAACTGCAAAAATGATGAGCGCTTTTTTCATTTCCTGTCCTCCTTGACTTTAATGGTTAAAATAATGTATAATAACTTATTATTAAAATGGTTACTTATAACTGTTTTTAGAAAATACTGTTATAAAAGGAGAGATTTCTGTAATGTCAGCAAATTATATTTCGCCGATTTCCATGGATGCTATTTCAAGTTTATGCACTGAGCTTGTAAAAAATAACTCTATCAGCAAAGACGATTTTTCAAGATATCATGTTAAAAGAGGTTTAAGAAATGAAGACGGCACCGGCGTTATGGCGGGTCTGACACGAATTTGCTCTGTTGAGGGATATTATATTCTTGATGGAGAGCTTGTTCCTAAAGAGGGAAAGCTTTCTTACAGAGGTTATGATATCAATCAGATTGTTGAGAATTGTCAGAAAGAAAACCGTTTTGGATTTGAAGAGGTTAGCTGGCTTCTTCTTTTCGGTGAACTTCCGAATGAAAATCAGCTTGCTTCTCTTCAGGAGGTATTGACTGCATGCCGTGAGCTTCCCGATGATTTTATTGAAGATATAATTATGAAGCACGCTTCAAAGGATATAATGAATAAAATGGCAAGATGTATTATGAGCCTTTATTCCTATGATGAAAATCCGGATGATATTTCAATTGCTAATGTGCTTCGTCAGAGTCTTCAGCTTATTGCACAGGTTCCGTCTATTATGACGGCGGCTTATCAGGTTAAAAGAAGAGTGTTTGACGGCAAATCCATGTATCTTCATCCGGTGAATAAGGATCAGACAACCGCAGAGCATATTTTAACGCAGATTCGTTCCAATAAAAAGTTTACCGATGAGGAAGCTAAGCTTTTGGATATTATGCTTATGCTTCATGCAGATCACGGCGGCGGAAACAACTCAACCTTTTCAACCCGAGTTCTTACCTCCAGCGGAACGGATACCTATTCTGCAATAACGGCAGGCTTCGGATCTCTTAAAGGCCCCCGTCACGGCGGTGCAAATATCAGTGCGGCAAGAATGATGAATGAAATTATCGAAAATGTTGCCGATCCGACCGATGAGGGTCAGATTAAGGATTATCTTGTTAAAATTCTCAATAAGGAAGCAGGCGACGGGCTCGGTCTTATTTACGGCATGGGTCATGCCGTTTATACCGTTTCGGATCCCCGTGCCGTTATTCTTAAACGAAGTGCACGTGAGCTTGCATATAAGGCGGGCTATGAAAAGGAATTCTTAACGCTTGAAAATATTGAAAAAATTACGCCGGGTCTAATCAAGGAAATGAAGGGCGAGGGCAACGATGTTTGCGCTAATGTAGACCTGTATTCAGGTCTTGTATATAAGGTGCTTGGAATTCCGGAGGATTTATATACCCCTCTTTTTGCAAGTGCAAGAATCGTTGGCTGGTGTGCACATAGAATTGAAGAGCTTTCAACAAGCAAAAAGATTATTCGTCCCGCTTATAAGAGTGTTTCGGGTTCAAGAGAATATATTTCACTGGACAGAAGATAATCTTACTTTATACAGGAGTTTTTACCGCCTGTAAAAGGGCGGTAAAGCATCCGCATTCCGTAAAAGCGTAATGCCCGATTTCTGAAGACGGTGCTTTCCCGGCTTCTGTAACATATGTTGTTTAACAGGATGCCTTTTATTGAAAGGAGTGGCATTTCTGATGAAAATTCCGGATAAAGCGTTTTTTGCTGCCATTGCTGTGCCGCTTCTCTTTGCATCGGCAATCAGATGTGTTCAGCTTCTGTTCCTTACAGATGTTTCAACAGGCCTTATAGATAAAAATCGGGCAGGCACGATTGTTTTGTTTTTCACATCGTGTCTTGTTTTAATTTTATTAATCCCTTTTTTGCTGAAAAATAAGGCAATTCAGAATCCGTTTTATAAAACAAAAAGCAGGCTGCTGTTTGTTGTTTCCGTTGCAGCAGGCACAGCAATGTTTTATGATTTTGTTTTTAAATGTGTGAATTGCTATAAATATGTGGCAGCGGTGTCACAGCCAAGGCTGAATTATTTTATTCCCATTTGTTTGGCGGCAATGTCAGCTTTATTGTGTGCACTTTATTTTATTATGATGGGTGTTTCGTTTAAAACGGACAGATATGATTTTAAAAGCTTTAAGTATTATCATATTGTGCCGTTATTCTGGAATTTGTTTGTTCTTTTTTCTATGCTTACGGATTATGATGACGGTATTTATGCGGAGGAAAAAACACTGCATTATATTGTTCTTGTATTCGGTATGCTGTTTTTTGCAAAGCTTATCGGATGTATAAACTCCGATTATAAAAAATTGAAATCGCTTTGCTTTTCAGGCTTTGCCTATGGAGCGCTTTGTTTGATACTGTCCGCTCCGAGAATTATTGCTTTTCTTGTTGATGCAAAGCTGTATGGCTCTGATTTTTCGGCAGTTACCTATTTATTTATGTCTGCCTTTGCTTTGACATTGTCATTCAAAATGATTAAATTAAAAGAGGAATAAATTTTGTTTTTTGAAAATTTAAAAACGATAGCGCTTCAGGTTTCGATTCTGTATCTTATCGCAGGAGTAGGCTTTGTTGCCGATAAAACGGGAATCTTTCCTCAGAAAAGTGCTAAAAAGGTTATTGATTTACTTTTTAATATTATACTTCCGATTGCAATTATTCATACCTTTATGAATATGGAATACACTGCAGAGCATATCAGGGGATTGTTTATTGCTTTTGCCTGTGCTGCTGCAACGCATGCCTTCGGAATACTTATTGCAGCCGTTTTTTTCAGAAAAAGATACAGCAGTCTTGAAAGAGGCATTTACCGTTATGCAACGGTGCTTTCAAATGCTGCGTTTCTTGCCCTGCCTCTTGCACAAAGTGTTATCGGCAGCGAAGGTGTATTTTATTGTGCTGTTTATGTGGGAATGTTCAATATAATTGCATTTACATATGGTATTTACGAAATAAGCGGACATAAGGCAAAAATTGATTTAAAGAAAATTATTCTGAATCCGGGTTCTATTTCCGTTCTTATCGGAATTCCGCTGTTTTTGCTGCAGATAAAGGCGCCGTATATTATTGATTATCCGATGCAGCTTGTGGGCAGCATAAATTCGCCGCTTGCAATGGTTGTTTTCGGAACCTTTCTTGCAAATGCAAATTTCAAAAATATTATTATAAAAAAAGAACTTTATTTGATTTCTTTTTTAAGGCTGATACTGATACCGCTCTGTATGATGGGTGTTTTCAGGCTGTGCGGCGTTCACGGCGATCTGCTTGTTGCTATGACAATTTCGTCTTCAGCGCCAACGGCTACGAATACGGCTATGTACGCAGCCAAATATGATAATGATGCAGCACTCGGTTCCGAAATAGCGGCACAGTCAAGTGTGCTGTCGATTATAACGATGCCGATTATTGTTGCAATCGCATCTGTTATTTAAAATACGCGGTTAACGAATTGTGAATTTTGTTTTAATTTAGAATTGAACAGATTGTAAAACAAGCCTTTTTTAAAGTATAATTGGTGGTAGTGAGGAAAACAGGATAAATTAAAGCGAAGGAGTAAAAAAATTGAAGTTATTAATTACGATTATTTCCAATAAGGATATAGAAAAGGTTTTGGAGGCATTAAGCAAGGCCGGTTTTTTTGCAACAAAGATTTCAACAACCGGTCAGTTTCTTGAGGGAGGGCATTCCTGCATTTTCATTGGTGTTGAACAGGAAAAGATAGAAGAGGCCCTGAATGTGCTTTCAGGCAATGTTACAAAAAGAATTGTAAGGCAGCATGGTGTAAGCAGCACGATTGCAGGTACGCTTTTAAAGCAGCCTGTTGACGTTGAAGAATACGGCGGAGTATGCTTTATTATTGATGTTGAGGATTTCAGAAAGTTTTAATTATGAATTTCAGTCATTTTCTTGGAAATGAAAAGGTTAAAGAGCAAATTTCTTTTTTATTGGATTCCGGCAGATTGCCCCATGCCATTATTTTAGAGGGCGAAAGCGGCATCGGAAAACGAACGCTTGCCCGTGAAATAGCGGCTGCACTTGTATGCCGTTCGGGTGGGAATAAGCCCTGCTATGAATGTGCGCAGTGCCAAAAGGCTGAAAAGGGCTATCATCCGGATATATTTGAATATAAGCCAAAGGGCGGCGCAAGGTCCTTTCATGTTGAAACGGTAAGAAACGTTATAAATGATGTTTATGTTGCGCCTAATGAAGCCGATTATAAGGTTTATATTCTCTGCAATGCGCATTTTATGAACGAAAGCGCTCAGAATGCCATTTTAAAGATTCTTGAAGAGCCTCCGTCCTATGCAGTTTTTATTCTTACGGTTGAAAACAAATCCGCTATGCTTGAAACGGTTTTGTCCCGTTCGGTTGTTTTAAGCCTTGAGGGTGTTGATGCAAATTCGGGAGCTGAGCTTATTGCTGATAAGAATGAGGATGTTGATTTTTCAACTGCCCTTGAGGCTGTTATAGCTTTTAAGGGGAATATCGGCAAGGCAGAGGAAAGCATTGCCGGCGGAGAAATGCAGAAAACCATTGAATTTGTTAATGATATTTGCACAGCGCTTGTTGCCGATAATGAGTATGAGCTTATAAAATGCACATCAAAGCTTTCGGGCAGAAATGAAATTTGCACGGTGCTGAATTTGCTTAAATCTGTTTTCAGGGATGCTGTTATAGGCTCTAAAACAGGAGAATATCTGTCCGGAAGAGCGGATTCCGTTAAGGCACTTTCAAGAAAATTTACGGATGCAATGATGATAAGGCTGTATAATACGGCAGATGAATTGATTATAATGGCAAATAAAAATGCGAATTCTGCGCTTCTTGCTGCAAAAATTTGCTACAGTCTGCGCAGAGCAATAGATTTATAGAGCGTTTCGCTCTTCGGAGGAAATAGAATGACACAGGTTGTTGGAATTAGGTTCAGAGATACCGGGAAGGTCTACTTTTTTGATCCTAATAAATTAAATATCAAGGCAGGGGATCATGTTATTGTTGAAACTGCCCGCGGTGTGGAATGCGGCTTGGTTGCTGAAGCTGACAAGGTGGTTGAGGATGATGAAATTGTTGCTCCTCTTAAGCCTGTTATCAGAATTGCAACGGATGCCGATATGAGGATTGTTGAGGAAAATAAGCAGAAAGAAAAGAATGCCTTTGATATCTGCGTGAAAAAGATAGAAGAGCATAAGCTGGATATGAGCTTAACAAATGTTGAGTATACATTTGACGGTTCTAAAATAATATTCTATTTTACTGCCGAGGCAAGAGTTGATTTCAGAGAGCTTGTTAAGGATCTTGCAGGTACGTTCCATTCCAGAATAGAGCTTCGTCAGATCGGTGTAAGGGATGAATCCAAAATGCTTGGCGGTCTTGGCATCTGCGGAAGACCGTTCTGCTGCTCAACCTTTTTGAATGATTTTCACTCCGTATCCATCAAGATGGCAAAGGAACAGGGCTTAAGTCTTTCTCCCGGCAAAATCAGCGGAACCTGCGGAAGGCTTATGTGCTGTCTTAAATATGAGCAGAATTCCTATGATTATCTGCAAAAAATCACCCCTCGAAGAGGTGCTGTTGTAGATTGCCGTGAGGGCAGGGGAACCGTTGTTGATGTTGCTCTTTTAACAGGAAAGCTTAAAGTCAGGCTCGACAGCAATCCTGATGGCGCACCTGTTACGGTAAACAGGGAAGAGGTTGTTGTTGTCAAAGAGGGCAGGCAGCAGGGTATTTCAAGGCAGGAGGCGGAAATGCTTAAGCATCTTGAAAAAAATTAGCCCAAGCTAACCATATTTTTCTATTGCAAATTGAAAATATTGTGTTATATTATTATTAAGTTATTATTCAGGAGGTGTTACAGGATGGCATATAAAATTTCAGACGATTGCATTTCTTGCGGTGCTTGCGCAGGCGAATGTCCGGTAGGCGCTATTTCAGAAGGCGATGGCAAATTCGTTATTGATGCTGATACTTGCATTTCATGTGGTGCATGTGCAGGTGTTTGCCCGGTTGGTGCTCCTTCTGAGGACTAATTTGATTGAAGCAAAAAATTACAGCTACCCAAACGGGTAGCTGTTTTTTTCATTGAATTCAATATTACCGCAGTTCATTTATATCTCTGTCTATTTCAGATTGTTCCAGCACGGATAGGCTTTCATACGGATAACTGCACAGCACGCTGTCCAGATATTTGATTCCGCAGAAATATTTGCAGATAGATGTGTTTTTAACAGCACATTTATGCTTATCGGTCTTTTCAGCCTGATTCCAGGGGCAAACGGAATTTCCAAAGGCTTCATTGCTGAAATCAATATCCATATTGGAACCGATTATGCTTTTTATTTTGTCATTCATTCTGCTATCCTCCGTTTAATGATATCCGTAACAATGATTTTGTTATTTTTTGCCGTGAATTTGATTTCCCGGTCCGCAAAGAAAAAGCCGTATTCCTTTTCAATATTATTTTTGTATGCAGGACGTGGGTCATCCTCAAGCACTTTTATAAGTGCTTCTTTTTTATTTTCGGGGATTGCTTTCAAAAGCTTTTCGGGTATTTCTACCTCTGCTTTATAATCCTTGTTTTCTTCGGCAAATCCGCCCTGTGCATCTTCAATGCAGTCAGCATAGGGGATATATGGTTTTATGTCATAAATCGGCGTGCCGTTCATAAGGTCTGCTCCGCTTACGGTAAGGACAATTCCGTATTTCTCGTTTTTCTCTATGG
The DNA here is from genome assembly GCA_002361935.1 of Ruminococcaceae bacterium UBA3323. Taxonomy (GTDB): domain Bacteria; phylum Bacillota; class Clostridia; order Oscillospirales; family Acutalibacteraceae; genus Eubacterium_R. Next base: position 19,697 of record DESD01000065.1, read on the forward strand.
CTTCCAGCTTAACGCAGGACAGCCCCAGTGAATTCGGACGAAACGGAGAGCGTGTTGCAAAAACGCCGATTCGCTTGTTTCCGCCAAGCCTAGGCGGACGAACAGTTGGGCTCCAATCCCTGTTTTTGCTTTCTGAAAATTCCCATATCAGCCAAAGGTGTGAAAACTGCTCAAGCCCACGGAAAGCTTCCTCGTTTCGGCAGGTTTTTTCAAAAATAATCCTGCTTTTCAGCTCTGTTATTCTTCCGCTTTGACGGGGGATTCCGAATTTTGTCGGAAAATCATTATATATTTTTGCAATCGGTTGAATTACCATAACACCACCGTAGTTATTGATGCTGACCTGCTGTGAATTTTTCCGTTAAAGTTTCCGATGAAATCCCTGCAAAAATCTTTTTTTGCAGTGGTTGCATAAATTTCACAGTGTGTTGCATCTGTTAATATTTCAATATCCTCTGCTTTTCCTTCATTAACGATAACAGCAATTTTCTCTTTGTTCGGATTCATGAAGGTATAAATATTAAGCTTGTTTTTTGGTGCATAACCTGTTTTTAATACTCTTGCACCGGTTTTTATAAATTTAGAAAAGTGAAGAAGGCCATAGTATCTTTTGGCTATGTAATAGTAATTGAATTCGTTTGTTGCCGAAAGCAAGCCATCGGAATAATCTTTCCCGTTGCCTTCGCTGTCTGAAATCTGATTAACGGCAACCCATGAGGTCCAGCTTTCTGCACCTAAAAGGGATAAATCGTTTCCGATAACTCTTGCCGTTATCAGGGCACTTTTGATTGATTTTGTATCACTCTTACAGGGAAGCTCGCACCATTCACTCATATCAAAGCGGATACCGGGATTTTTATGAACAACATTGCTGTAAAAGCTTTTTCTTATTTCCGTATTGTTATCTGCATGGTAGGAATGAATTGCGAATGCGCCAAGGTGCTCCATAATCAATTCGTCTTTTTTGAACAGATTCAGGTATTCTTCGGTAAGTCCGCCGATTTCTCCGCTTTCAGGTCCGTATAATTTAACATCAAGGTTTCTTTTTTCAAGCTCTTCGGCAAAGATGTGAAAAACCTCGGCAACCTCTTCGGGCTCATAATGGCATCCCTCCTGCCAAACATGGCTTCCGCCCCATTTCCACTGCGGTTCATTTATCGGGCTTATGTGGGTAACAGGGATTTTGTCTGCTATAAAATGCTCTGTTATATCCAAAAAGTATTCGGCAAATCTTCTGTAGTTGCTTTTCGGCAGATTGCAGGTGTGGTGCATAAGACTGCCGCTTGCCTGTCCGCTTGATGTAAATGAATAGTGAGGGGAATTTGCAAAAAGAATAACCGTGTCTATATTTCCCTTTGTAAGGCAGGTTTTCATAAAGGAATAGGCATTTTTATCTTTTTCAAAATCATAGCCGTCTCCTTTATAATTTTCATCCTCATTATAATCATCATAAACAAAGAAGCTTTCGCATTTTCTCCATGGGTTTGAAACACGGCAGTTGCTGCTGTTCCATCCCGCTCCGATATTATAACGGTAAATAGTAAGATTAAGACCTTTTTGGGAATAAAGCAGATCGGATATTTCATCGGCTGTTTTCTCATCCGAAATATTCTGACTCCACCAGCATGCCGATGTGCCGAATCCTTTTAATATCTGCTTTTTTTCTGCATTTCTTAAATCTAATGCAATCATAAGTCTTTTTCCATATGAATATGAGGGCAGTATTCATCAAGGTAGGTTTCACCGAATTCTTTAAATCCAAGCTTTTGATAAAAGCCCATGGCCCTGCATTGTGCGGAAATTTCACATTTTTCTGCACCTAGCGCTTTCGCTTTTTCAATCATTGCGTTAACGATTTCAGAGCCTAATTTCAAACCTCTGTATTCCTTTAAAACCGCAATTCTGCCAAGATAAAAGGATTTTCCGTTGTCTTTTTCAAACATCCTTGCGGTTGCAACTGCTTTGCCGTCTTTAAACAGCAAAGCATGGACTGCAGAATTATCTATCTCGTCAATTTCATTTTCAAAGCCCTGTTCATCAACAAAAACAGTAATTCTTATATTTTTTGCTTCTTCGGGAAGTGCATCAAAAAATCTGATATCGCTCATAGTATCACCAATTAAATAAATATTGTTTGTAAATTTTATCATATATCGAGCCAATATTCAATAGAATGTATATTAATTGCATAAATATTCAATTATTTACTTGCTTTTTGCATAGTTTTGTATTACAATTAAGCCATTAAATGATTTTTAAGGAGAATGAATATGAAAAAATTTACAAAAGTAATTGCAGCTGTTCTTGCAGTTACATTTATTGCCGCTGCATTTGCTGCTTGCTCAGGCGGCAGTAAAGCAAAGGTAAAGGTTATTGATATCAGCCTTACAAATGAAAACTATGCTTTCGGTGTTGATAAGGATCAGTCTGAATTATTGACATCTGTAAATGCATTTATTGCTGAAATCAAGGAAAACGGCAAGTTTGATGAAATCTGCAATAAGTATTTCGGTGATGGCACGCCTACACCTGTTACTTCTGCAGCACTTGATGCTTCAAAGGATCAGCTTATTGTTGCAACCAATGCGGCATTTGAACCGTTTGAATATACACAGGGTGATAAATACCTTGGTATAGATATGGAAATTGCCGCTCTTCTTGCCGAAAAGCTTGGCAAAGAGCTTGTTATTCAGAATATGGATTTTGACTCTGTATGTCTTTCTGTTGGCCAGCACAAGAGCGATATCGCAATGGCAGGTCTTACAATCAATGAAAAAAGAGAGCAGTATGTAACCTTCTCTGATGCCTATTATGAAGCCTCTCAGAAGCTTATTGTTCCTGCCGATAATACGGAATTTGATGCATGCAAAACAGTTGATGACATTATGACCATTCTGAATGCCAAGGATAAGGCTGCCACAAAGATTGGCTATCAGGCCGGTACTACTGCTGAGTTCTTCGTTAAGGGTGATGCTGATTGGGGCTTCGACGGACTTCCTGCACAGGGTGTTAACTACAAAAACGGCTCACTTGCAGTTCAGGATCTTATCAACGGCAATCTTACATATGTAATCATTGACTCAGCACCTGCAAGCTTCATCACGGAAACAATTAACGAGCTTGCATAATTATTGAAATATACAAAAATAACCTCATCGCCTTTCAGCGATGGGGCTATTTAACTATTAAGGATAAAGAATATGGGTAATTTTGGTAAAAAAATAGAAACATTTTTAAATGTTTTTGTAGATGCAGGCGGGTATAAAACGGTTACAACCGGTCTGAAGAATACTTTAATTATTGCAATATTGGGTCTTGTTATAGGTATTGTTATCGGTATTCTGATTGCAACGGTAAGGGTAACCCCGAAAAAGAGAGGGTTTATGAAAGTCCTTGATTCTGTCTGTAGCTTTTATGTTGGTTTTTTCAGGGGCACTCCTATTGTAGTTCAGCTTCTTCTTTTCTATTATGTTATGCTTCCTGTTCTCGGGCTTAGAATGAGCTCTGTTTCGGTTGCTGTTTGTGTTTTCGGATTGAACAGTGCTGCGTATATTTCCGAAATTATGCGCGGCGGTATTCTTTCGGTTGATCCGGGGCAGATGGAGGGCGGTCGCTCTGTTGGTTTAAGCTACGGAACAACCATGATGAAAATTATTATTCCTCAGGCTGTTAAGAATATTATTCCGTCACTCGGCAATGAATTTATAGCGCTTATTAAGGAAACATCGGTTGTAAGCTTTGTTGGTGCAACGGATCTTTATGTTGCGTTTAACTACATCGGCTCAAACAGCTATGAATTTATGGTGCCTTATCTGGTAATGGCGCTTATCTATATCGTGCTTGTATTTGCAATCAGCATGTTAATTAAGGTTGTTGAAAGGAGCTTAAGAAAAAGTGATAAAAGTTTGTAATCTTAAAAAAAGCTTCGGCGATAATCATGTGCTCAGGGGCATAGATTATGAAATAAACAAGGGCGATAAAATTGTTGTTGTCGGTCCGTCCGGTTCAGGTAAATCAACCTTTCTTCGCTGCTTAAATCTTCTTGAAACTCCCACAGAGGGTGAAATCTGGTTTGAGGATAAACTTATAACAGATAAGAAAACCGATATCAATGAAGTGCGCAGGCATATGGGAATGGTTTTCCAGCATTTCAACCTTTTCAATAATTTAACAATCATGAAGAATATTACGCTTGCTCCCGTTCAGCTAAAGCTTATGAGCAAGGAAGAGGCAAACGAAAATGCACTCCGCCTTTTAAACATGGTTGGCCTTGAGGATAAGGCAGATGCTTACCCAAGCTCTCTTTCAGGCGGACAGAAGCAAAGGGTTGCCATTGTTCGCTCTCTTGCAATGAATCCAAAGGTTATGCTTTTTGATGAGCCGACATCCGCACTGGATCCCGAAATGGTAGGCGAGGTTCTTCAGGTTATGAAAGATCTTGCTGATGACGGAATGACAATGGTTGTTGTAACCCATGAAATGGGTTTTGCAAGAGAGGTGGGCTCTAAAGTGCTGTTTATGGATGAGGGTGTTATTCAGGAGGAAAACGAGCCTGTTGAATTCTTTACAAACCCAAAAAATCCAAGACTTAAGGAATTTCTTTCAAAGGTTTTATAAAAATCAAAGCAGAAGTGGTAAAACACTTCTGCTTTTTGTTTGTATTGTTATCCGTTTGTCAGCTCAAAGAATGCTCCGTCAGGAACAGGAGATTCTGCATCTTTATTGGAGGAATATTTATACTTGGGAAGTTCTGTTGAATCTTCTGCATCAAATATGAGCCCGTTTTCGGAAATTTCGAAAGTATAAATGTTTTCGTCATCTTGAAGTATAAGTTTATTGTCCTGAATTTTATACTTTCCCCTTGGCAGATAACTGCTGAAAGGGGAATAATCAAAATTAAATGTTTCATCGTTTGAATACAATGTTACTGTTGATAAAAGTAATTCATTTTCGTTGCCTGAATAAACATATTTACTATAGTGATCAGATTCTATTTGAGGATCATTTTTTATTTTTTCAAAAAGAGCTAAAACCTTTTCAGGATTATCAACACGGTAAACCATAGAGTTTTTGAAACCATCATTATCTATCCAAACCCGATTACATTCTTCGTTAAATTTGAATTCATAGTAGAAGGCACGTTCGATGCTTTCATAAGTGTGCACATCTTCGTCATAATAGTATTGTGGTTCTTTTGGATGTATAATTGTTATAGTTTTATCGCCATGATTGAAATCTCTGTTTAAAACAGGTGTATTTCCGGCTTTAATTTCATCAAGCGCAGTTAATAGATATTCAATATAGGTTTCACTTTCTGTAAAGGATTTAACCTTGCCATCATCAAATTCAATGTATTCAATATCATGAACGATATCTTCTCCTAAGTTGTTGATTATGGTTTCCTTAAGGCTTACCTTCTGCGGATTTGAAAGGAAGCATATTGCTGTAACTATGCAAAGAATAACGGCAATTATGCTTGTGATAACAGCAGGCTTTTCGTATTTTATAACTGCTTTTATCCTTTCCTTAACGCCAATCTCGCCAAAAGCAAGCGGATAAGCGGATATAAGCTTTTTCGGAATGCTGCAATTAAGCAGAGCCGTTGAATATGCTTTTTTATCATTGCTGTTCATATTTTTTATAACATATTCATCGCAGGCAAGCTCAATATCACGGCAGAACAGGATGTAGGATATCCACATAATCGGGTTAAACCAATGAATTGCAAGCAATATGAACCCCATCGGTTTCCATAGATGATCCAGTCTTTTAAGATGCGCTTTTTCATGTGCAAGAACATATCTGCTCTCTTCCTCGCTCAATGTTGAAGGAAGCAGAATTTTTGGCTTTATTATTCCTAAAATAAACGGTGTTGAGATATAATCACATATAAAGGTGTTTTCCTTTACACATAGGGACGCATTGGTTTTTCGGCGCAAATAAATGTAGCTGCCGATAGCGTAAATGATAATAGCTGCACAAACGATTATCCATATTATTCCAAGAGCATTCATCAGGTTGCTTCCGTTGTTTGCAGGCACTTTAACGCCTTCGTAATATCTGTCATCCAAAAAAGCATTCACCCGTTTGTCAATCTGCTCAATACCAACATTGATGTTGAATTGAGGAGAAGCATTATCAATTAAGTTGCTTGGTAAAATCTGCGTGTTTGGTATCAGGCTGAAACGGCTTGTGAAGGAAAGCAGAGTGCTGTCCGAAACAGGAATAATAAGCCGCAATGCGGTAAGAAGCCATAGTATGCAGGTGTATGCCTTTGGCGCTTTTTTCAGAAGAATACGGAATACGATAACAGCTATTGCAATGTAGCTTGCCGTTATGCTTATGTTTACAAGGTTCAGAAAAACAGAATCCATAAATCATTCCTCCCTGTATGTGCTTATTATTCTTTCAATTTCCTCAATATCCTTTTTTGAAAGGTTTTTTCTTTTGGAAAATGCAGCAAGAAAGGAGGGAAGAGAACCTTCAAAGGCTTCGTCAATAAACTGCTCGCTCTGCATTGCATAGAATTCGTCTTTTTTTATTTTTGAAGAAACTATGCCGTTTTCGTTCTGAAAAATGCCCCTTTCGCACAGCTTTCGCAAAACGGTGTATGTGGTCGGTTTTTTCCAGTTCAGCTCTTTTTCGCAAAGCTTAACAAGCCTGCCTGATGCAATAGGCTCACTGTTCCATATGATTTCAGCAAATCTGCTTTCAACTGCACCTAATTTTATATCATTCATTATAATCTCTCCTTTGGTTTATTACTTGTAAACCCATATTTAGTTTATCATCAATAAACCAATTTGTCAACAACGAAAAAACAAGGCAATGGTGCGTAATACGCCAAAGCCTTGTATAGAAGGGAGAATAAAAATGAAAGCGGATTAAAATATTACTTTAATCGTAAAAGTGTTCTTGCAGTGCGGGCAGGATACGCTGTGACTGCCCTTAATTCTTTTCAGCCGCAGCACTGACTTGCATTTCGGACATTTTCTGAAAATATGCGTTTTTCTGAATTTCCAACGGTCTTTTCTAAGCCTGAAATGCTTTTTGATTTTTGCTGTTAACGAAAGCCATTTTGCATTTTCCTGTCTTCGTTTTTCAATATTCTTTGAAAAAACTCTGAAAAAAGCATAGGCTATTAAAGCAAAACCAATGATTGAGACTACGGTATAAATTTTTGCGTTTATGGTTCTGCCAAGGATCAAGCCAAGCATCATAATGGCCAAATATGCCCATAAAAGTGCTCTGTACAGCTGATCTATTCCGTATCTGCCGTACATAAATCTTTGCAGTTTCAATCCTAAATTCATAAAAAATTTTTTCATTGCAGGTCACTGTTCCTAATTGAATATTGATTCCGAGCCATCATCGTTTCCAAAATAATCGGCGTTATTTTCTGTTGTGCTTTCGCTGTAAGCGCCGGTTGTATGATTCTGGCTTGCTTTGGTATTTCTTCTGTATGCCCCCGCAAATGAAGAAACAAATGAAATAATAAGTTGTATTAAAGCTATAATCAGGAAGAATTTTAATATTCTGCCAAGACAGCCGCTGCTGCAGCCGTCGCTTTGCGGAGGATAGTTATATTCGGTTCCCTTTTCGGGATTCTCATAATTTTTGTGTTTTCTGTAATAATAGGTTCCTTCGGGACGGCTGCTGTTTCTTATCTGGCTGTAGGCAACCTGATAAGTAAAGTTATCGGGCTCCATTGCACATGCCTGCTGAATCTGAGAAAGCGCCAGGCTTTGCTTTCCGAGCCCCATATTTGCAACTGCCGAAAGATAATACCATTGTGCTGTTCTGTTCTCAATGTTTTTAAGCACATTAAGTGCCTGCTCAAATTGCCCGTTATTGATAAACTGAGCAGCAGAGGTATAATAATCCGGAGAAGAAGTGGTTTTTCTTCTGTAATGATATGCAGATGTGCTGCTGTATGAACTTTTTTCAAAAGGATTGCTGCTGCCGTTTTTAATCTGATCGTAAGCAGCATTTATTTCAGCCATTTTGTCTGCTGCCTCGGGATTATCAGGATTTAAGTCGGGATGATATTTTTTTGCAAGCCTTTTATATGCTTTTGTGCATTCATCTTCCGATGCCCCATCAGGTACGCCAAGCACTTTATAAGGATTTGTTATCATTTATCTTCCTTCAGTTTCATTTTTATAATCTAAACCTAACATATAATTATTATGCAATTATTAATAAAAGTAAAAAAATCAATTAATACCATCCGATTTACATTATTCTATTGAAAAAAACGGATATATTTGGTAAGATATATCTAGCCAATTTAAACCAAGGTTCGGATTACTCTCTACCTAGGCAATAAAGAGTAATTTGAACCTGCCAAAATGTAGTATTAAAGCGAATTTAGATTTTTCACTGTTGCCTTGCGCCGGCAAGGCTTCCATCTCAAAATCCCAAATTCATCTTTTCTCCAAACATTTTGGTGCTGCGCAGTTTAAATTGTGTTGATTTGTTCTTAATCAAGGCACAAAAACGCAGGAATACTTTGCGTATTCCGAGGCTTTTTAACGCAGAGTAAGGGCAAATTAGCCAATTTAAACCATAGTTCGGATTTCTTTTTATTGCCTAGTAATTTTATGGAGGTGCGCTATGGATATTGTTCTTTTAACTTTGGGCAATACAATAGACAAAACTTTTTTTAATTTTGATTTTGCCATTTTTGAATTCTTCGGCAACATTCAATGCGGATTTTTAAACATTGTAGCAAAAATATTTACTGCGTTCGGCGATGAGGCATTTGTTATCCCGATGATTGTTTTAGGCGCTGTTTTAATGCTTTTCAAAAAAACAAGAAAATATGGATTTGCTCTTTTCTTTGCAATTATTGCAGGAACGCTTATTACAAATGTTTTGGTTAAGCCGATGGTGCTCAGAATCAGACCGTATAATACACTTCAGAATTATGCGGACTATATGGGCTGGTATAATTTTGCCGGCGCTCTTTCAGAGAGTGATTATTCCTTCCCAAGCGGGCATACTACCGCTGCGTTTGAAATGGCAACGGCGCTTTTCCTTGTTTTCAGAAGCAACGGCAAAAAGAAAATCAGCTGGATTTTCCCTGTTATCGCTGTGCTTACAATGTGCAGCCGTGTTTACTTAATGGTTCATTATCCAACAGATGTTCTTGCCGGAATGCTTGTTGGTATCCTTGCCGGTGTTATCGGCTTCTTCCTTATGAAGCTTTGCATGAAGCTGATTACCGATGTAAAGATGTTTAAGTGGATTGATAATATTGATCTTGCCAAGATTAAGTTCCTTAGCTGGACCGAGGGCAGAGGCGGTGCTTTGGTTGTTGCAGTTATAGCTATAGGTTTCTTCTGCCTTTCCTTTATTCCTGCTTTATCAGAGGGCGGTGATTCAGCAGTTCGCTGTGCTTATAATGAAGAATACAATTGCTACAATGAAGCCAGAGTTGACGATGAAAAGTATCCCGCTATTGATGGCAAGGAATATTGCAAAATTCATTGGAAACAGCTTAAGGGTATTGAAGAATAAAAATGAAACAGTAAAAACCTACGATTTTTCGTAGGTTTTTTTATGTTCTACCATAATTCGATTTTTATAAATTGAGTTTTTTCCGTGTTTGTGCTACCATTGTTATGGTGAATGTAATAAGGGAGAATGAAAATGGATAATTATATAAAATTGGGAAAAAGGTATAAGGCAATCAGAAGGATAAGCGCTGTTTTAGCTGTTGTATTTGTTCTGCTGGATATATTGCTTCCTGTTAAGCTGTGGATTAAAATTTTATTGGCTGTTCTGATTATAATTGTATTCTTCTTTGTATCTTTTCGTATTGATGGCTTGGAAAGCAATTTTCTGTATACAGAGTGCAATCCGGTAAAATACGATTGTGTTTGTCGGATTGATCATAAAAGTGTTGCTGTATTGAATGATTTTGCGGCAACGGCCGCATTGGGGGATTTCAACAGGGCATTGGCATTGTTGCAAGAAAAAGCAGATATGTCTGCCGGAAATAAGTTTTATAAAGAGAATGTAAAATTAATTTATGCTGAATGCCTTTTTTCTTCCGGAAATTACGATGAATGCCTTAGGGTGTTAATGGAGTATCAGCATCAGTTTACAGATAAGGATTTAAAGAATAATGTATATATAATCAATCATAATCTGTACTCCTTTTTTGGATATTACATAAAAAAAGAGTATGATACCTGTGTTTCAACTTTAAATACATTGAATAGCGATGAACTGAAATACAATAATCTTTTTAAATGCAAAATAGATTATTATTACGCAATTACCTATTATTACAGCGGAAATACAGAAAAGGCAAAAACGTATTTTGAAAAAATCAAAGATATAAATGACAGCCTTTACTATTCAAAAAAGGCAAGGGAATATCTTGAAAATATCAATAAAGATAAGTTTTTAGATATGAATTTTGAAGAAATTCCAAAGTATGAAAAGGCTGCTTTGGGTGCTGAAGCTGATATGGAAGCCAATTCAAAACAAAATAAAAAAGCAAAGCTTGCTCTGCTTGTAATTTTTGTATGTGTTATTATAGCTGCTTTATCGCTGAATACCCTTCTTAAAACAGAGTACGGAACTGCCGAAGAGGTGATTTCTTCCTCAATGGAGTTTGAGGCAGATGTTAAAGCCATGCTGCCGATTGAAAATGAGAACGCCTCCCTTTGTGTTTTTCAGAATAAGGAGGATTTGGATTATCTTTATGTTGCGTATCTTGAAAGCTATGAAAACGGATTGTATTCCTATGGCATAAATTATGATTTTCTGGCAGGTGCAGACGGCGTTTACAGTTCCTTTTCGGATGCCTATAATCAAAAGCAGAACGGCGAGGCATTTTCCGCAGAAAAATTTGCACAGGCATTGCATAAGGATGAGCCTTTTAAAGAAACATTTGATGATTACAAATATTTTTTTAAATCGGGCAAAAAGGATATAACCGTTGTTTTCAAAATTGTCAGAGACAAGGAGCAAATCCCCGGCGGTGTACATGCAGAAAGCTTTTCTTATACCATGGAAAACGGAAATGAAAAAACCTATTATATCTATGTTGATGATGTAATAAAAGAAAACAGTGCAGGCTATTCGGCAGGAATATATTAGACATATGGCAGGAGTGTTGCTCCTGCCTTTTTTCTTTTTATTACACAAATTAATTTTTACATACTTTTTTCGACAAATTATACGGACTATATATAGTACAATTTTAGCAAGGAGGTGGGGAATATGAACTATAAAGAAATGTTATTCAAAATAGCAAAGGAGAATAATACTACTCCATTTGAGGTTGAAAAAGAAATGCAAGATGCGTTACGATTAGCAAACATAGATTGCAGTGTTAAAGAGTTTATTATGATGGTATCAGGTTTAATATTACAAGAAAAAACAAAAAAAGACTATAAATAATCCAAATTGTACTATGTATAGTCTAATTTCTCCTAGCAAAATATATAAAATGATTTTGTTAGGAGTGATTTTATGGATATACATGAGGCGGTTAAGCAAAGGATTGTTCAGCTTTGTGAAGAGAATAATCTTTCGGTAAGCAGGCTTGCAACAATATCGGGTGTGCCGCATACAACCATAAAATCAATTATGTACAACCAAAGCAAAAATACAGGTGTTGCAACAATCAAAAAGATTTGTGACGGTATCAATATAACAATTGCTGAATTTTTTGATACGGAAGTTTTTAATAATTTGGAACAGGAAATAGTGTGAAAAATCACACTATTTTGATTATATTGCCCTCAAAATTTGCCGATGGCATAATTTTGAGATGGCTAAATTCACATAGCCTTGTCTGGCTACAACAAGAAAATCGTGATTTTTAATTACTATTTGTAGCCAGACAAGGCTATGTGAATTAAAATGAGATTTACAGAATAAGAAAAAGCCGCGATTTGGGACACTCTACGTAAAGAAGTATTTGGTTTA
>DESD01000018.1:0-4462 GCA_002361935.1 Ruminococcaceae bacterium UBA3323
AAATAATTTATTATTTATTATAATTACAGCATTTTTTGCATTTAAAATATTTTAAATCGAAAGTTATTTATTATACTAATAATTATAGCAAAACTGCACTCTCAATTTGAGAGTGCAGTTTTTTATCATTATTCATCAAGCAGATACGTTCCGCCGGAAAGAACGGCAATGGAATGATTGCCGAATCTATGATATTGTTTGATCTGTTCATCAAAATTCAAATAATCAGATACCGTAAAGTCATTTCCGTTTATTCGTCTTACCTTATTGCCGCCGCAGCAAACAAAAATGTCGCCGTTATCAGCTGAAATATGCGTTGGGTTAAGAAAAGTAGCAGCTTCCTTGCCGCCAATTCTCAAATCCACCTGCATGGTCTGGCTGTAGTACCTTATAACAGAATTTTCAGAAGGGCAGATACTCCAGAAATACTTGCCGTCCAGCGCAAGCCCCAAAACAGTTTCGTCATGATAGTTAAAATAACCGCTCCAGGAAAGTTCGCCCTCACGGCTGAATATTCCTGCTTCGCCGTTCGGATAAATAACAAGAACACGCCTGTCATAAAGAATTCCGGCATCACACTGAACAAAGTTTGGTATCGTTTCGCTTATTTCTTTAAAGGCTGAGCCGAATTTTTTGAAAAGATAAGCATTCTTTGTTAAAACATTTTTGGACTTGTTTTCAAAATCTATAACACTGTATTCAGCCTTGAACTGCGATGAGTTAACAAGCGGCTTCTTTTCAACAAGTATTGCTTTTCCGTCTCCGTAGGGAAGAATATCAATTATATCTTTTGTGCTTACTCTGATCATCTTTATCCCTCCGAAGAGCCATCGGCAAGTGATGCCGTTAAATACCCAAGCGTCATAAGGCTGTCGGTAAGATGTGCATTTTCAACAAGAACCTCCGGATGCGCCATAGCAATATCATAGTTACTGAAATTCCAAAAGCTCTTAATTCCAAGGTTAATCAGCAGATCGGTTAACTCCTTCATATCATTTGACGGAATGCAGATAACAGCACAGACCGGTCTGTTATCAATGCAGAAGTTTTCAAGATATTCAATATTTCTTACAGGAATACCTTTAATCATATTTCCGCATATTGCTTCGTTTTTGTCAAAAATGCCTATTAATCTGAAGCCGCTGTTAACGCCGAAAATTTTGTTGCAGACAGCTTTGCCAAGATTTCCTGCACCGATTAAAATTGTTTTTTGTTCAACGCCAACGCCAAGAATTTCGCCGATTTTAGCGTGTAGCTCAGGCACGTTATATCCGTAGCCCTGCTGACCGAAACCGCCGAAGCAGTTGAAATCATGACGAATCTGGGAAGCTGTAAGTCCCATTCTGTTTGCAAGCTCTTTTGAGCTTATTCTTATAATTCCGTTTTCCTTAAGGCTTTGCAAAAATCGGTAATATCTTGGAAGTCTTTTTATAACGGAAATAGAGATTTCCTCTTTCTTATCCATAATTTTTACCTCTGTAAAAGGACTGATTTATTTTGTCATCTCGGTAATTGTTTCCATAACATAATCGCCGAATTCCTGGCAGGTGCAGCCGGTATCTCTGCCTGTTATCGTAAGCTTTTTCTCTTCAAACATGCATTTATCAAGAGCAGCTTCAAGAGCGTTAGCCTTGTCCTGATAGCCTATATGAGAAAGAAGCATAACAGAAGCACGAAGCATGCTGCAGGGATCGGCATACTGACCTCTGCCCTCGGAAATCATTCTCGGTGCAGAGCCGTGGATAGCTTCAAACATAGCATAACGCTTGCCGATATTCGCAGAGCCTGCAGTGCCTACGCCGCCCTGAAATTCAGCAGCTTCATCCGTAATGATATCGCCGTAAAGGTTAGGAAGAACAAAAACTTTGAAGTCTTTTCTTCTCATTGGGTCAATAAGCTTTGCTGTTGTAATATCAATGTACCAGTCGTCTGTAACGATATCGGGATATTCCTCGCCGATTTTCTTGGCAGTGTTCAGAAATTTGCCGTCGGTTGTTTTAATAATATTAGCCTTAGTAATGATGGAAACCTTGCCCTTGTTGTTTTTCTTTGCATAGTCGTATGCAAGGCGGGCAATTCTGTCGCAGCCTTCCTGTGTTGCAACCGTAAAGTCAACTGCAAGATCATCCGTAATGTTAACACCGTATGATCCTACTGCATAGCCGCCCTCGGTATTTTCACGGAAGAATGTCCAGTCTATACCTTCCTCAGCTACTCTTACAGGACGCATATTGGCAAAAAGATCAAGCTCTTTTCTCATTGCAACGTTGGCAGATTCAACATTCGGCCATCCGTCGCCCTGACGCGGAGTTGTAGTAGGGCCTTTCAGAATTACATGGCATTTCTTTAATTCTGCAAGCACATCATCCGGAATAGCCTTAAGACAGGCTGCTCTGTTTTCAATTGTAAGGCCGTCAATTTCCTTAAACTGCACCTTGCCCTTTGCAGCCTCGTCTTTAAGAAGAAACGCAAGAACCCTTTCGCTTTCCTTTGTGATTACTGGACCGATACCGTCGCCGCCGCAAATGCCGATAACAATTGTATCAAGCTTATCAAAATCAATAAAATCCTTGTCCTCTTTAATTTTTTTTGCTCTTTCAAGCTGACCCTCCATAAGGGTACGGAATTTTTCAACAGCTTCATCTATTGCTGACTTATCTTTTTCATTAATCATTGCAATTTCTCCTTATTTATTCATTTCTCTTGTATAGTCAAGAAGTCCGCCGCAAAGCAGCATTTCTCTCTGTCTTGAAGATAAATGGCTTGAATCAAGCTCATATTCTTCGCCCTTTGTTATGTTTTTAAGAACTACGGTTTTATTGTTTTTAATGCAGTCTCTGATTGACGGAAGTGAAAGCTCATCCATCTGAGAAATTCTGTCATAATCCGCTTCATTTTTGAATGTGAAGGGAAGAATACCGGCATTAACAAGGTTTGCAACATGAATTCTTGCAAAGCTTTTTGTTATTACAGCCTTTACCCCGAGGTAAAGCGGAACCAATGCAGCATGTTCACGGCTTGATCCCTGTCCGTAGTTTGCGCCGCCGACAATAAAGCCTTTGCCCTCGCCTTTGATTCTTTCAGGAAATGCTTCATCGCAAACAGCAAAGCAGTACTGTGAAAGATGGGGAATGTTTGAGCGATACGGAAGAATCTTTGCACCTGCCGGCATAATGTGGTCTGTTGTAATGTTATCGCCAACCTTAAGCATAACCTTAGCGGTAATCTCTTCCGGCAGAGCTTCTGTTTTCGGGAACGGCTTGATATTCGGTCCGCGGAGAACCTCAACATCTTTAGCCTCTTCCTCTGTTGCAGGAGCCTCAATCATATTGTCATTCACAATGAATTCATCCGGCATTGTAACACTCGGAGCTTCACCAAACTCCCTCGGGTCTGTTAAATAGCCTGTAAGAGCCGATGCAGCAGCAACTTCGGGAGAAACAAGATAAATGCCTGCATCCTTTGTGCCGCTTCTGCCTTCAAAGTTTCTGTTGAATGTCCGAAGGGAAACACCCTTGGAATTCGGGCTCTGACCCATACCGATGCAGGGACCGCATGCTGATTCAAGAATTCTTGCTCCGGCGCTGATCATGTCTGAAAGAGCACCATTGAGTGCAAGCATATTAAGAACCTGTTTTGAACCGGGAGCAATGCAAAGGGAAACAGTCGGAGCAATTGTTTTGCCTTTAAGAATTTCGGCAACCTTCATCATATCCACAAACGAAGAGTTAGTGCATGAGCCGATTGCAACCTGATCAACCTTGATTTTGCCGATTTCATCAGTTGTTTTAACCTGATCGGGCATATGAGGGCAGGCAGCCATCGGAACAAGTGCGCACAAATCAATGTCAATTATCTCATCATATTCAGCATCAGCATCCGGCAAAATTTCTGTCCAGTCCTTTTCTCTGCCCTGTGCTTTAAGAAAAGCAAGTGTAATTTCATCGGATGGGAAGATGGATGTAGTAGCGCCAAGCTCTGCACCCATATTTGTTATGGTAGCCCTTTCGGGAACAGATAAGGTTTTAACACCGTCTCCGCCGTATTCAATAATTTTGCCAACGCCGCCTTTAACGCTCATTATTCTTAAAACCTCAAGAATAATATCTTTTGCAGATACCCATGGCTTAAGATAGCCATGAAGATTAATCCTTGTCATTTTCGGCATCGGAATGTAATATGTACCGCCGCCCATAGCAACAGCAACATCAAGTCCGCCGGCGCCCATTGCCAGCATTCCTATGCCGCCTCCGGTTGGCGTGTGGCTGTCAGAGCCGATAAGCGTTTTGCCCGGTATACCGAATCTTTCAAGGTGAACCTGGTGGCAGATTCCGTTGCCCGGTCTTGAAAAATAAATTCCGTGCTTTTTTGTAACTGTTTGGATGTAGCGATGATCGTCTGCATTCTCAAAGCCTGTCTGCAACGTATTGTGATCTATGTAAGCAACGCTTTTTTCTGTTTT
>DESD01000018.1:4736-4963 GCA_002361935.1 Ruminococcaceae bacterium UBA3323
GTAAGCAACGCTTTTTTCTGTTTTAACTCTGTCAACACCCATAGCTTCAAATTCAAGATAAGCCATAGTTCCTGTTGCGTCCTGCGTAAGCGTCTGGTCAATGCGAAGCCCGATTTCTTCGCCCGCAATCATTTTTCCCTCAACAAGATGGGCTTTAATTAATTTCTGTGCAAGTGTAAGTCCCATACTTTATCCTCCTAAAACTTTAATTAATTTGACAATCTATT
>DESD01000018.1:5215-13791 GCA_002361935.1 Ruminococcaceae bacterium UBA3323
ACAATCTATTTTATAATATTGTTTAACTTGTGTCAATGTTTTATAAAAAAATTAACAATATATTATTTATATATAAAGCATATAACATAATATCTGTTGAATTGAGTTGTAAGTTATGGTATAATAATACAGTTAATTCGGGCATAATAAGCATAAAAGGATGTGTTGTTATGTCTGAAGAAAATGAAAATCAAACTCAGAGTGAGGAAAACTCTGCCCACAGTGCTTTTGAAACAGGTTCAATTACTGTTGAAAAAAACGGGCATTTTATCCATTGCTTAACAATTATCGGTCAGATTGAAGGGCATTATATTCTGCCAAGCCAGAATAAAACAACAAAATATGAGCATGTTATTCCGCAGCTTGTTGCCATTGAGGAAAGCAAGGAAATAGAAGGGCTTTTAATTATTTTAAACACGGTAGGCGGCGATGTTGAAGCCGGTCTTGCAATTGCAGAACTTCTTTCAACCATGAAAACTCCAACGGCTTCTTTGGTTCTGGGCGGGGGGCATTCTATCGGTGTTCCGCTTGCTGTGTCCTGCAAAAAAAGCTTTATTGTTCCAAGTGCTACCATGACTGTTCATCCCGTAAGAATGAACGGGCTTGTGCTCGGTGTTCCGCAGACATTGTCTTATTTTGAAAAAATGCAGGACAGAATTGTTAATTTTGTTGAAAATAATTCAAAAATATCTGCTGATGCTTTTCGCAGTCTGATGATGAAAACAGGTGAGCTTATTATGGATGTCGGAACGGTGCTTGACGGCGACGGTGCTGTTGAATGCGGGCTGATTGATGAGCTTGGCGGTTTGTCAAATGCGCTGGAATTCCTTAATAAAACTATTGAAATGGAGAATGCAGAGTGTTCTGGTCAATAATTAATGAGAATGATATTCTGTTTGATGAAAAAAGTATAGAAGCAACCGACAGCGTGCGTTCTAGTAATCCGTATGATTATTTAAGAAAAGGCTATTTTGTTGATAATGCTTCTATGTTCGGAGGGAAAGATATTGTCAATTATAACAGCAATTTTTCAGGCTATAGGACAAGCTTTAACATTCATATTTCCGATATCTGAAAGCGGTCATTCCGCAATTTTTCATAATTTTGCAGCCCGTAATTCCGGCGGAGTTTCGGAGCTTACCGGGCTGATACATATTGGAATTGCAATCGGTATTATAATTGCATTCTATAAAGTTTTTATCAGAAATTTTGTTGAATTTGTAAACAGCTTCAAGGAAATATTTTCAAAAGATTTAAAAGTAAGACGAGCAAGCAATTCAAGAAGGTTTGTGTATTTCCTGTTGATTTCCTTTGTTCCCATGCTGTTATATTTAATTCCTGCTGGAAAAAAAGGAAATGTCTATCATTTTTTGAATATGCTGTCCTATGACGGCAATTTGCTTTCGGAAGGCATTGCTTTTTTGGTTACGGCAACACTTTTGCTTTTTGCTTCCTTAACTATGATGAAAAATCAGGAAAACAGAGGCAATCAGCTTTCGCTTCCGATTGTTATTCTTCTTGCAGTATCTGTTTTTGCAGCACTTCCGGTTTCAGGCTTGTCACTTTCCGCAACGATTATTTCCGTGGCTGTTCTTTGCAATATCAATAAAAATATTGCTTTTCGCTATTTTATAAGCATTTCTGTTCCGATTTTAGTTGTTAAGGGCATTATAGAAATTATTGTATGTGCTTCATATGTGACAATCATAACGGGAATTGTTGCTGTTGTGTTTTCCGCTGCGGCTGCATATTTTGCTTCAAAGCTTTTCAAAGCTGTTGTAAGCAATCGGTATTTGAAATATTTTTCCTATTATAACTATGCAATCGGTGCGATTGCTGTTGTAACCGGAATTGTTCAGTTTATTATAAAGTAAGAGGTAGTTATGGCTAATAATACAAATCGAAATAAGGGAAGACAAAACCCGTCAAGACAGAGCCAGTCCAGGGCTGCGGCTGAGCGGGAAGCATTGAAAAGAGCAAGGAAACAGGAAAGCATTAACAGAATTGTCGGTGTTTCGCTTTTTGCAGTTTCGGTTATATTCTTTTTTATTGCCGTTATAAGCGGTGAGGGCGTGTGGCATATATTACATAATGTTTATGTCGGACTTTTCGGTATGCTTGCAGCCTGTATTTTTCCCATTGTAACAATTGTTATAACCGTTCTTTATTCCATTAAGGATAAGGAGCCTTCAAAGCTGATTTCAAAGAGCATTGAATCAATTGTTTTGGTGCTTTTGATTTCCGCTTTTATTCATGTTGTTCAGAATCAGCCCGGCACTGATTTTAAGTTTGCCGTAACCGATGCATTCCAATCCGCTTCGGCAGAATTTAACGGCGGTTTCTTTGGTGCGCTTATCGGCTGGCTGCTGTTAACACTTGGAAAAGCACCGGCAATTATTGTTGATGTTGTTTTGATTTTTGTTGATTTTATGCTGCTTACCGCTATAACAATTATTCAGTTTTTCAAGGGTGCGGCAAAGCCTGCTGCGGATACATATAAAAAAGTTGCTCCCGTGATAAACGAGAAAATTGAGCAAAGAAGGCTTAGAAAAGGCAGTATCGATGTTCCGCTTGATATCACTCCGCCGGGTGAAGAGCCTTCAGAAACTGCTAAAAAAGCAAAAAAACAGGCTTCACTTGATATATCTAAAAACGATAACACTTCAACCTCGATTCCGAGAACGATTATTGACGAAATCAATGCCGCCAATGAGAGAAAGAAAAAAGATAAATTGGCTGAAGAGGACAGAAATGAAAAATCAATAGATGATATTGTTAAGACTGCGTCCGAGGAAAAGCCTAAAAAGCAGATTGAGGAATTCAAAGTTACAAAAGAGCAGATGAGCTCCAATGTTGAAGATTATGTTATTCCGCCTGTATCCATTCTTAAAGCTGGAAAGCAGGCTGATACCAAAGATATAAGCGGAGAACTTAAAATGAATGCCGAAAGGCTTATTGATACGCTTCATTCATTCAATGTTGATGCATCCATTACGGATATCAGCAGGGGACCTACCGTAACAAGATACGAGCTTAAACCGGCTGCCGGTATACGTATATCCAAGATAACAAATCTTTCCGACGATATTGCACTTAATCTTGCAGCAACGCATGTGCGTATTGAAGCACCTATACCGGGCAAAGCAGCTGTCGGAATAGAGGTTCCCAACACTGTTAAAAACAGTGTATCTATGCGTGAACTTATTGATACGCCCGAATTTTACGAGGAAAAGTCAAAGCTTTCCGCAGGTCTTGGCAAGGATATAGCAGGAAAATGCGTTTATTGTGATGTATCCAAAATGCCTCATCTTCTTATTGCAGGTACAACAGGCTCCGGTAAATCGGTTTGCATGAATTCAATTATTGTTTCCATTCTGTATCGTGCTAAGCCTGATGAGGTTAAGTTCCTTATGATAGATCCCAAGCAGGTTGAATTCTCAAAATACATCGGAATTCCGCATTTGCTTGTACCTGTTGTAACGGACCCCAGAAAGGCGGCAGGTGCTCTTGGATGGGCTGTTTCGGAAATGCTTCAGAGATACAATAAGTTTTCTGAAACAGGCGTAAGAGATATTGAGGGCTATAATAAATATGTTGCAAAGCATGAGGATATGGAGCCTATGCCTAAAATCTGCATCTTCATTGATGAGCTTGCTGATTTGATGATGGCGGCTCCGAAAGAGGTTGAAGATTCTATCTGCCGTCTTGCCCAGATGGCACGTGCTGCAGGTATGCATCTTGTTATTGCTACGCAAAGACCGTCGGTTGATGTTATTACGGGTCTTATCAAAGCAAATATTTCATCCAGAATTGCCCTCACTGTAAGTTCACAGATAGATTCAAGAACGATTCTTGATGCAAGCGGTGCTGAAAAGCTTCTTGGCAGAGGCGATATGCTGTACAATCCGATTGGTGCAAGCAAGCCGATTCGTGTTCAGGGCTGTTTTATAAGTGATGAAGAGGTGGAAGAGCTCTGCAATTTCATTAAGCAGCAGGGTGAAACGGAATATGATGAAGCCATTCAGAAGGAAATTGAAGAAAAGGCTGTAACAGACAAAAAGGGCAATGCTTTTGAAGACGGCGGCGAAGAAAATGTTTACGACCAGCTTTTTGAGAAGGCAGCCGAGGTTGTTATGGAAACAGGGCAGGCATCTACATCCTTCCTGCAGCGCAAGCTTTCTGTCGGCTATGCCAGAGGTGCCAAAATTATTGATCAGCTTCAGGAATACGGTGTAATCGGTCCTGCTGAGGGAAGCAAGCCGCGTAAGGTTTTGATGACAAAGCAGATGTGGCTTGAAAAGCGGGCTTATGACAGCGGTAAAGATTTTACAGCTGATAATACAGAGCAAATAACAATGGAAGATACCTTGATTGATGCAGGAAATGATGTAATAGATAATCAGGGAAACGGAGACCTTTATGACTGATTTTCTGCCGATAAACAAAACCGAATGTGAAAAAAGAGGATGGGATAAGGTAGACTTTGTTTACGTAACAGGGGATGCTTATGTTGACCATCCCTCTTTTGGTGTTTCCATAATTTCAAGGGTTCTTGAAGCAAAGGGCTTCAGGGTAGCAATATTAAGCCAGCCCGATTGGCATAGCAGCATTGATTTTATGCAGTTTGGCAAACCGAGACTCGGCTTTCTTGTTACAAGCGGAAACATAGATTCCATGGTGGCTCATTATACTGCCGCTAAAAAAATCCGCCGAAATGATGCGTATACTGCAGGCGGAAAGGCAGGCAAAAGACCTGACAGGGCGGTTATAGTCTATTCAAATATTATCAGAAATATATATCCCGACATTCCCATAATAATCGGTGGACTTGAAGCCTCGCTCCGCCGTTTTGCGCATTATGATTATTGGGATGATGCAATAAGATCGTCCATTCTGATTGATTCAAATGCAGATTTGCTTATCTACGGAATGGGTGAAAATCAGATCATTGAAATAGCCCAAAGGCTCAACAATGGCGAATCTGTTGATACCTTAACAGATGTTAAGGGTACCTGTTATGCCGTGGATGTCAGGAATACTCCTTATATCGGTGTTGAAGTTCCGAGTCTTGAAAACTGTATAAAATTCAAACAGGAATATGCTAAATCCGTTCGAATTGAGCAGGATGAGCAGGATCATATCAGAGGCAGGGCAGTTCGCCAGAGATGCGGAAGTAAAATGGTTGTTCAGAATGTTCCCATGCCACCGCTTGAAACAGAAGAGCTGGATTGGGTATATTCACTTCCGTATATGAGAACCTATCATCCAAGCTATAATGCATTGGGTGGTGTTCCCGGAATTGAAGAGGTTGAATTTTCCATCACACATAACAGAGGATGCTTTGGCGCATGTAATTTTTGTTCCATTCAGTTTCACCAGGGAAGATATATAACTTCACGAAGTAAGGAAAGCATTGTTGAGGAAGCAAGGAAGCTAACTACCTTAAATAACTTTAAGGGATATATTCACGATATCGGAGGACCGACAGCCAATTTCAGAAGGCCTTCCTGTGCATTTCAGCTTGAGCATGGGTTGTGCAAGGGAAAGAAGTGCCTTGCGCCAAAGCCATGCCCCAATTTGATATCAACTCACAGTGAATATCTTGATATTCTAAGGGAAGTAAGAAAACTTCCAAAGGTAAAAAAGGTGTTTATCAGAAGCGGAATAAGATATGATTATCTGCTTGAGGATAAAGATGATACCTTTTTTAAGGAGCTTGTTGAAAACCATGTTTCAGGTCAGCTGAAGGTAGCTCCTGAGCATTGCAGCGCAGCAGTTCTTGACAAAATGGGGAAGCCTCATATAGAAGCGTATATCGAGTTTTCAAAGCGATATTTTCGTTATACTGGGCAGATTAATAAGGAGCAGTATCTTGTTCCTTATCTTATGTCAAGCCATCCGGGTTCAACGCTTAATGATGCAATCGAACTGGCATGCTTTTTAAAGAAAAATCATATCCGGCCGGAGCAGGTGCAGGATTTTTATCCTACTCCCGGCACAATTTCAACCTGTATGTTTTATACGGAGCTTGATCCGTACACCATGGAAAAGGTGTATGTTGCCAAAACGCCGCATGACAAGGCTCTGCAGAGAGCTTTGCTTCAGTATTATGACCCTAAAAACAAGCAGCTTTGCGAGGAAGCTTTAAGAAAAGCCCATAGATATGATTTAATTGGGAATTCAAAGGAATGTCTTGTTCAGTCATCTGCGTTCAACAGGAGTAGTAATAATGAAAATTACAGAAACAAGTACGGAAAATCCGCAAAAAGAAATGCAAAACAAAATAAAAAGCGATAAGTATCAGTCAATGGTGCTTGTCGCTGTAGCTTTGATTATTTTAGGTGTTATTTTTATAATTATTGCCCTGAATCAGCCGAAAGTTAATGAAGAAAAAACCGAGAGTACAGTAAACTCATCAGTTCCCGAGCATACGGAATTGAATTCAGATAAAACAAGCTCGGTTGATCAAAGCAGTGGAAATGATAAAACCGAGGCTTCGGTAACCTTTCCGATTAATCTGAATAACTGTACTGCCGAGGACTTAATGGCTATTGATAATGTCGGAGAAACAAGAGCTAATGCCATTATTGCGTACAGAGAATATCTTGGAGGCTATACAAGCGTTGAGCAATTGAAAAATATCAGCGGAATAGGCGATACCGTTTATGCTTCTATTGCTCCTTATGTAACTGTATGATTAAAGAACTATTAAAAAAACTGAAAATTGTTTTGTTTACTAAGCGCTGCGATATGTGCGGAGAAGTTGTCTGCTTTGATGAAAGCCTGTGTGAAGAATGCTGTGCTCTTTCTGAAATTGAAGAGCCCGTTTGTCTGAAATGCGGGTGTTCAAAAAAAGAATGTATATGCAAAAAGCATCAGAAAGAGGTTGAATATAAAGCCGTAATTGCTCCGTTTTATTATGAAGGCGCGGTTTCCCGTGCGATTCTTAATATGAAAATGAACGGAATGCCGAAGTTGACTGCCCTTCAGGGGAAATTTGTTGCCGATGCAGTTAAAAAGCATTATAAGGATGTTGATTTTGATTTTATAACCTTTGTTCCGATGAAAAAATCGGATGAAATCAGCAGGGGATATAATCAGGCAGCGCTTCTTGCAGGCATAGTATCCGAAGAATGTAATATTCCGGTTAAAGACGTTCTTGTTAAAAAGCGAAAAACCAAAGTTCAGAAGCGGCAAAGAGCAAATGAAAGATTTGCGAATATGTATGATGCCTTTGATTTACGGGAAAATGCTGATGTAATCGGCAGAAAGATACTTTTGATTGATGATGTTAAAACAACCGGAGCTACATTGACATCCATTGCACTTACGCTTAAAGCATACGGTGCCAAATCGGTTTATTGTGCGGTTGTTGCAATTGTAAAATAATAAAAGCCGTTCGGGGGAACGGCTTTTATTTATGCTGATTGAGTTGCAAATTTTACATTGCTTGCCCAATCAATAAATGTTTCTTTATATTTCTCCTGTTCATCATTGCTGCAGGAAAATGTAACAATCCAGAATGCGTCATCAGCTTTATAGAGTGCAGTTAAATAATAATATGTAATATTGTTATTTGGATTTGAGGCGGAATATTCAAAATATGTTAGTCCGTTTTCCTTTTTTAGACTTTCGGGATTTTTATTGTTATTTTTAATAACGAGTTCAGCATATTGCTCAATAGTATAATCTTCAAATCCATCCATAATATTAAAAGGTTCTTTTAAAGTTAAAACTGCCATGCTTTTACTATCAAAACAAGCCGTAAAACCATTTATGCTTTGCTCTTTGAATTCTTCAGTTAATGTAATCTGCATTCCTTCGGCAGAAAACATTTTGGGCTGTGGTTTTACTGATAAGGATGGTCCTATTCCGATTATTAATCCGATAATTGCTCCAACAATAATTGCACTTATCAGAACTGTTTTGCCCTTTTTTGAACCCTTTTTACGGTTGTTCATAACCTCTTCGCCCGAAACACCGTCAAATCTGAATGCATTGCCGCTAGCTGGGTTAAGCTTGTTTTCGCCGGAAAGAAAAACATCTTCTGTTCCTTGCGGAATTTCATAAAAATCGTTGCAGTAGTTTTTGCTTAAATCATCTACGATAATATAAACCTTTGCTGCGCAATCATCAATTGGAAACGTTTTTGTTTCTCCGTTTTTCAGTTCTCCGATTTTTGTGCAGGGAACTTCGTTTATTATTTTATCTCCGGATGCATGGTTTTCAATATAAACCTTAACGGTCATAAGACTTGCAACAAATGATTTTCTTCTGGTTACAGTTAAATTTCTCAAAACAATCACCTAATAATTATTATATAATTGTAAAGCTGCATTGTCAATGCAGCTTATATGTGAAGCAATAAATTGAAAATGTGTAAATTTTCGGTTGATTTAATTTATCATCCGTGCTAAAATATACCAAAATGCGGGTATGGTGGAATTGGCAGACACGCTAGATTTCGCTGATGATACCTCGGTGTAAACAATTTAATATAAGCGCCTGTGGTGGAATAGGCAGACACGTCGGTTTTAGGAACCGATCCTTGCGGGTGCAGGTTCAAGTCCTGTCAG
>DESD01000058.1:0-1040 GCA_002361935.1 Ruminococcaceae bacterium UBA3323
AAATAATTTGTGGGTTTTTCACATAAACACCATACTTTTAATTATATTAAACCAAATAAAAATTTATGAATTATTCTTGAAATATAAAATTCATTATGCTATATTAATGGCGCATTGTATCCACAGAGAAAAATATCATTTCTCAAAAGCACCGCTCTTGTTGTGTTTTGAGCAGGGCTTTCGGAACGATAGCAGAAAGGAAATACATATGAAAAACACAAAGAAAATGGTTGGAATTGCTCTGCTTACAGCAATTGTGGCAGTGTTGCAGTTCTTCCTCAGCTCAATCAGAGTCGGAACATTCACCTTCTCATTCGTACTGATTCCGCTTGTAGTAGGCGCAGCACTTTACGGATATAAGGCAGGCGCATGGCTTGGCCTTGTTTTCGGTGCAACCGTACTTTTATCAGGCGACGCAGCACTCTTTCTCGGCATCAATGTTGCAGGAACAATCATAACGGTTCTTCTTAAAGGGCTTTTAGCAGGACTTTTTGCAGGGCTTGCATACAAAGCACTTGAAAAGGTAA
The DNA here is from genome assembly GCA_002361935.1 of Ruminococcaceae bacterium UBA3323. Taxonomy (GTDB): domain Bacteria; phylum Bacillota; class Clostridia; order Oscillospirales; family Acutalibacteraceae; genus Eubacterium_R. The sequence continues at coordinate 528 of DESD01000058.1, forward strand.
ACAAATACCTTGCAGTTATTGTTGCAGCAGTTGTTTGCCCGTTAACAAATACGGGAATCTTTCTTTTGGGCTGCAAACTTTTCTTCTTCGATGCCATTTCGCAGATGGCAAACGATGCAGGATTTGACTCAGCAGTAGCATTTATGTTTATAGGCCTTGCAGGCGTTAATTTCCTGGTTGAGCTTGGCACAAATGTTGTGCTTTCCCCCATTATTGTAAGACTTATCAATATCGGCAAAAAGGAAGCCAAATAAAACTTAATACAGCTAAAAAAAGCAGGGCCTATGCCCTGCTTAATTTTTTATATATCCCCATTCATTGACTTTATAAATTGATAATGTTATACTGATATTGCCAAATGAAATTTTATATGCCTTACGCTAAAGTGTGTATATTTATCTTTTGATAAAAATGCAGGCTTTTAAAATGCACACTTTAGGATTAAGGTTGTAGAATTTTGTTTGGCGACAGTTCGTAGCCTGCGTTTTTTTGCACAGCTTCGGCTGTGCATTT
>DESD01000058.1:1328-9841 GCA_002361935.1 Ruminococcaceae bacterium UBA3323
CACAGCTTCGGCTGTGCATTTTTTTATTGTATCGAGGGTTATAAAATGGCTTGCTTTTTAGTTGATTTTGAAAACGGCAACGGAAATATGATGAGCGGTATATCACATCTTCATTTAAGCAGAAATGATGAAATAATCATTTTCTACAGTAAAAACGCATCCCATTTGGCGATGGAAATACATCAGGAGCTTGAAAGAATCAAGGCTAAAAAAACGTATGTCAGGCTTGATACAGGCTCTAAAAATTCACTTGATTTTCAACTTGTTACCTACCTTGGTGCCTGCATACAGAAAAGCCCGAAGAAAAAATATTACATAGTGTCAAAAGATAATGGTTTTGACTGCGTTTGCCGATTTTGGAGAGATAACAATATTGTTGTTAAACAAATAGGGCAATTCAGTAATTACAATCCATAAAAACAGCAGGGCTGAATGTCAGCCCTGCTCATTTTAAATTTATATTTTCTTCTTTCTGTAAATCAATGTGTCAAGCTTCTCGGTGCATTGATCAAAGACTGCGGCAAATGCAACGGTTGCTGCAAAGCTGATTACCACAAACAAATATTTATATTCCGCAATACTTGACCACCCAGTAAATGCAAGCAATGTAGTTTTAACGCCATAGCTTCTGCCCAAAGAAAGATTAAGTATTACATAAAACATCATTGCAATTGCAAAATGATACCAAACCTTAAACAATCTTCGGCCCGGGATACTTTTAACATATGCTTTTCCTTTTTTCTTATGGACTCCATCATACCGTATCCGGAGAAAAAAAGAAAGGTAACAACTACAAGCTGACCGAGAAATGTTTTCAGCAGGTCATACGGCTTATCCATTACACCATTTAGCTTTACATATTGAGCGGCATGACTAAGAAAAACCAAAAGCACAAAAATACCGTTTATTGACGTAGTCTGTGCAGGAGAAGAATAATCCGTAAAAAAAGCGTTAGTACCTTTTAGCCGGTTGTTTATCATAACCACAAAAAATATTGCAAATAAAAACAATAGCACGTATCTCATTCCTTTCCAAAAAATACTAACACTGTTTGCAGCATTTTGCAACAAATAATTATAAGCAAATTGAAAGAGGCACCGATCAGTGCCTCTTCATGCATTACGCTCTTGCGCAGCCGTCTACCGAAAGAATATCGCCTGTCACATAGGAAGCAAGATCACTTGCAAGGAAAAGGAACGCATTTGCAACATCCCTCGGCTCGCCGATTCTGCCAAGAGGAATTGTTTTGATAAGCGGCTGAATCATTGCTTCGGGCAGAGCAGCCACCATGTCTGTTTTTGTAATACCCGGAGCAACGGCATTCACTCTGATCTGGAACGGAGCAAGCTCACGTGCCAGGGATTTTGTTAAGCCGTTTACCGCAAATTTACTTGCAGGATAGCCAACACCTGACGGCTGGCCGTAAATGCTTACCATGGATGAGGTATTTAAAATTACGCCTCCGCCGTTTTCCTTCATATTCGGAACAACAGCCTTTACTGCATTGAAAATTGCTTTTACATTCAGATTCATAATGCTGTCAAACTCTTCAGCAGAAGTATCCTCAATCTTTTTATTGGCGGAAATACCGGCATTATTAACCAGAATATCAATTTTTCCGTATTTTGCAATAATTTCCTCAACTGTTTTTACAACATCATCATAATCATTCAGATTCGGGCAATAGCCTGCCACTTCCATGCCCTCTGCTTTAAGCTGATTTACTGCCTTATCAACAGTATCCTGCCTTGAACCGAACAGAATTACATCCGCATTGTTTTCCTTGAATACTCTTACAATTTCAAGTCCGATTCCCCTTGTGCCGCCCGTTACAACGGCTACCTTGTTTTTTAACATTATAATTTACCCCTTTTAAATTTGACTTCATCGAAAGGAGTTTCTCATTATACATTCTTTGGTCACTCCGTTCCGACAAATTAATAATAACACTAAAAAATTAATTTGTAAACAAAATCAGAAAAAGTGTCAGAAAATTGCAAAAAGCGGGCGGATAATATCCGCCCGCTGCTTTTGTGTATCGTAAATTCACAACTTAACTGTAATGCTTTATTACTCTGTTTATTGCTGTATAGGTATTTTGATGGTTTACCTTGCTTGGAGAGGTGTATTCAATAAGCACAGACGGACAGCGGTAGGTTGAATGAACATATCCCTCAATATAGCCATTGGTTGCACCGTATCTTCCCTCGTGCCTTTCCGAAAGTCTCAATGCATTTCCGAAAATTGTGCACAAATCGTCTGTGCCATATGCTCCGTCAAGCCAGCCGTGAAAATCGGTATACACATCCGGTCTGTATTTCTTCAAAAGATTTACCATCGCACGGGTTTCCGTTGCCTTAAATGCACCCGACATAAAATCTCTGTTCATATCAATATGATTTGCCGTGCATCTGCCGAAAGCCGTTGAGCAGGCACGCTGATTATTCGTTCCGGCAATTGTTCCGTCCGGATTCAGGCAAGGAATAATTACCAATCTGAAATTACCCAGATTACCCGGATTTTCAGCATAATATTTTACCAGCTTATTGCCTTCTTCCACAAGAACCTTACCGTCCCTGCTGTAGGAATCCTCAAATCCATGAATCGCAAAATTCATAACATAGGTCTTTTTATACTTGCCGTTTGCAGGCGTAATGATATAAGCTTCAAGATTTCTGCCCTGATAGGATTTTCCGAATACGTACTTTGTTACATTGCTGTAATCATAGCTTACCTGCGTTGCAACCTGATTAAGATAAAGGCAGTTATTTTCATTAACAACAGATATTCTGACAGTTGCCGCCATACCGTTATAAGAAGTAACAGTAATATCGGCAATGCCTGTTTTAACGCCTGTAACGATACCGTTTGAGGATACCTTGGCAACGGAAGTATTGGAAGATTTATATGTTAGCTTGCGGCTTGCAGATCCGCTAGTAAGCCGAACCTTCAGCTTATACTGACTGGTTCCGTACTGAACCTTTGTATTGGAATTTGTTATGGCAATGCTTGTTGGGGCTTTCTTAACCGTTACCTTGCAGGTTGCCTTTTTACCGTTATATGTTTTACAGGTAATTGTTGCTGTTCCTGCGGACACACCTGTCACCACACCGGAACCATTTACGGCTGCGACCTTTGCATTTGAGCTAGACCATGCACGAAGCCTTGAATAGCCGCCGTGTATTGTTGAATCAATATCAAGGCTCTTTTCTCCCACACCGATTGTTGCAGATGTATAATTAAGAGAAACAGAGGTTGGCGCACTTTTTACCGTAATTTTGGCTGATGCTTTTTTACCGTTTTTGTACACAGCCGTAATCGTTGCCGTGCCTGTTTTCTTTGCAGTAACAACACCCTTTGAGGATACTGATACAATGCTGCTGTTGCTTGAGGAATATCTAATATCGGAATTCAGAACAACATTATCCTGCGTTGCAACGGTAAGCTGTGAAGTTTCTTTAAGGCCAAGCGTAATATCGCCCTGTTTGATTTGAATTGAGCTGACAGAATACTTTGCATTTACAACTGCACTGTACGCAGATGTAATGCTTTCATCCTTACTGCTAATGGCCTTCATTTTATATGCATACTGCTTGCCGTAAGCGGCAACTGCGGTTGTAAAGGAAGCGGCGCCTGTTGTTTTCATAACCTTATAGGAGCCATTTGCCTGCCTGATATAAAGATCATATTTATCAGCGCCTGCTACCGCATTCCAATAAAGCCTGAAGGTGCCGTTTGCATTTACTGTTACCTTCAGGACAGGCGTTTGCAGAATGGTATCATTTACCGCCTGCACTTCTGCACTGAAAGCCGAATTGAGGCTGCTGTTTTTGCTATTGACTGCTTTCATTTTATAGGAATATTTCTTGCCATATGCACCGATAGCAGTTGTAAAGGACTTATCACCTGTTGTTTTCATAACTTTATAAGAGCCGTCTGCCTGTCTGATATAAAGCTCATATTTGTCTGCGCCTGCTACTGCACTCCAGTAAAGCTTAAATGTGCCGTCTGCATTTTCGGTTACTTTAAGAGCAGGTGTTGATAATTTATTATGGTTTACTGCACCTACGGTATTGCTGAAATCGGATGCAGCATCGGCATTATCACTGTCTAATGCTTTCATCTTATAGCTGTAATTCTTACCATATGACGCAACTGCGGTTGTAAAGGAAGTGGCACCTGTTGTTTTCATAACCTTATAGGAGCCGTCCGCCTGCTTGATATAAAGATCATATTTATCAGCGCCTGCCACTGCATCCCAGGAAAGCTTAAAGCTTCCGTTTGAATTAACGGCTATCTTTAACGAAGGTTTCTGCAGCTTAACATCGTTTACAATGCTGACGGTGTTGCTGAAATCGGAATTAAAACTGCTGTCTGCATTATGGATGGCTTTCATTTTATAGCTGTATTCCTTGCCATAAGCTGCAAAAGCGGTGACAAACGAAGTATCACTTGTTGTTTTCATAACCTTATAGGAGCCGTTCGCCTGCCTGATATAAAGATCATATTTATCAGCACCGTCTGTTTCATTCCAGGATAAGGTAAAGGTACCGTCCTTATTGACCGAAACCTTCAGTTCAGGTGCTTCAATTCTGCCTGTTGCAGGAATAATTTCAGTTTGGACATCTCCGCATTCCGCACAGGTTAAGGTTTTGATTCCATCCTGCGAATAGGTGGATTCTTTTGTTATTTCGGAAATGTAATTGTGAATATGCTCTGTTGTTTCCTCCGTATCAGTCTGGGCAAATACAACTGCCGCAGAGCATATGCCGACAATCAAAATTATACTTGCAAAAAAACAAGAAACTATTTTTTTCATAAACCTCTCCTCCTAAAAATCTCTTGTTGTTAAAAAGCAAGATTCTGAATTATCACTGTTTTTGAGTATACTACCGTAAAATTGCCAAGTCAATGGAAAATAATATAATGTTTTTCGTTATCGTACTGAAGCCTTATACATTTATATACACAATTCAGAATCAAAAAAAGTTGCACACAGCTTGCCGTTGACGATTGTTTAAAAGCATTTCAGCCCAAAGAAGCTATAGGCTGAATTATGCTTCAAACAATACGAGTTACAAGTGTAACTATATATTCAGTTTACAACTGTAACTCAAGAATGTCAAGACCATTCTGCATTTTTTTATGCGCTTATTACTTAAGTATAAAATCTGCTTGAAAGTGTTGCATAAAGTTTTAAAAAATTTTTTGATTATCTGCAACGGATTTCAGATATAGCAGCAATATACAAAGTTTAAACAATAAAAAAACGGGCGAGCAATATTGATTTGCCAAAATATCCCTTTGTCTGACACCATAAAACCACAATTTTTGGTAATAGTCAATAGCACAATCGAATTTTCGTTCGCTTGCACAAAACGACGGTTTTAAGCGGTTTTTCAAGAATTTTTTATCAAGTTTGTTCATTTATCAAGGAGTTTTGAAAAAGTCATAAAAAACATTATTTTTTATTTTCCTTGATTTATCAAGGAGTATGAATTTTTTACTGTTTCAGTCTGTTTTGTGCAATATGCACAAAGGATTTCAGGCAAAAAAAGTAGGCTATCCGTAAGGATAGCCTTTTCAATTGTCATCTCTTAGCACCGCAAGAACATTCTTCCCAAGTTTCAGTCTTGTACTGAGCATCGTGATGAATAGTATCGACTTTTACTTTTTCTGTTCCGGCAACGACGTATTTTCCATTTCGATACGTGCCCTGACCGGCTTTTACGCGAGGACAATCAACATTTGAGTGATACATGTAGAGCATACCGACGCTTGTTATTCCTTCGTCTTTCGGGTAGTTGCCGTTACGGTAATTTTTTGTACAATCGTATCCGCAGGCACATATTTCGTGTAATTCTTTGATTTCGCGTGTTTCGTAAATGTCTTCGTCCCAAGCCTCTTTCACAAGAACCTGTTTCGATTTCTTAACGAAATTGTGCGTATGTCCTGTCGTTGCCGGCTTAGTTGTTGCAGTCTGAGCAGGCTTTTTAGTTGTAGTCTCGGTTCTCTTAGTAGTCTGAGGTGTAGATTTCTTAGTTGTCGTCTCTGACTTCTTAGTGGTCTGCTGAGATTTCGAAGTGGTTGTCACAGGCTTTGGTGCAACAGTTGTTGTCTGCTCTGTTTTCTTGCCTGTTTCTTTGTCTGTAACAGTCTTTGTGACAGTACCGTCTTTGTTGGTCTTAACCTCGACGGTGTTACCGTCGGCATCCTTGCCGATAGTGATTTCATTGCCGTTTTCATCAGTAGTTGTGCTTTCAACACTGACATCTTCTGTGAGTTCATCAACAACAGCGTCAACGGCTTCTTCTGCGACTGTTGTCGGTTCAGTGGTTGCATCATCTGTATCAGCAGTACAACCGATGAATACAGTTACGATGAACAATACTGTGAGTAACATTGATAAGATTTTTTTCATAGTGTATCAGTTCCTTTTTTCATCAATTAAAATCAGTCAAATGCTGTTTCTACAATTTCGTCTTTTGGGTCAATAATAAATTTCTTTGAATCTATTTCATCAAGCACAATATTGCTGTTCTTTTCCAGCTTGGTACACAATGCGTTTCCGCCTTTGGAATCAGAAAAAGACACACCGCCATAAAATGAATCAAATACCTGAATACAGTTACCGTCTTTGCTATCAACTGTATCACCTTTGTAATATACAGAACTCATTCCGTCAGCAGTATAATCCCAATATTTCTCAGAAAGAATACCCATAATTTTATTGTCATACTCTGCAACTACTTTGCCGTCTGTGTAATTCAAGGTGAAATATTGATATATAAAACCCTCTTGATTCGTTGCGTTTCCTGTTCCGTCAGACACTAAAGCGAGCTTATATTTATATCCGTCATTTTCTTTCAGTATCTTTTCACCCTCAGCTTTTATGTTTTGATATTCCTCTGTTGCTTCAAAAGACGCTGAAATTTCGTGTAAAATATTTTCTGCCGCATTTTCGGCATCTCCACCGTTTTTAACGGATTCTATACCATCTTTTATAGACGGATATTTTTCATAGAGAGTATTCATTTCATTTCTGACTGTTTCAATCGGTATTTCAAATTTTATTGTATAAGTTGTTATACCATTTTCGTATGTACTATCAGTATCACTGCTTGTATAGCTGGCAAACCTTGAAGAATTAATATCAATTAAACTTCTAAATACATTATAAACTTTTTCATAATGATATCTTTCAATATACTCATTTCTGTCAACGTTATATTTAGTGCTATCATCATCTTTATAAGTATTGTTTTCAGCCGTTATATCTTCAACAAGTCTTGCTAATGTTTCTGATAGTTTTTCTGCGGTATATTCAAGGAAAAAAGGTTCTTTTTCAGATATATAACCATTTAATAATTTTGTGAGTTTATAGTTATAAGCATCATCAATTGCTTTTTTGATTTCACTTTCATCCATATTTTCCAAATCGCCTAAAGTTCTGTCATCACTAAAATCACATATTTTTAATTTATCGCCATTAATTAAATAAGCCGTTTCAACAACGGAATCTTTATCAAAAATTCCCTTATCAAAAGTATCGCTTTTATCTGTTGTGCAAGAATACCAAATACGGTCATCATCAAACAACTCACTTACCTTAACTGTTTTTGCCTTTCCACATCCTGCAAACATTACAGCGATAAGTGTGAAACACATTAAAATACTTATTCCTTTAATAATTTTTTTCATTAAATATCCTCCCCAAAAATAAAAAATGCGTACAGCCGAAGCCATACGCATAAAAAACACATTGCTCCAACTGTCGCCAAACAATTCAACACACATCGTCATAAACAAAGCATGATAAATAGAGCATGTATTTTTATCAAAAGATAAAAATATCACGCGTTGTTTAAAACGATAATATTAAGTTGAATTATTTGGCTCTTAAAGTATATCACTTATTTACTTTAAGACAAGCTCAATAAATTGAGTTTATTTCAATTATACTCAATATGTTTAGCATAGTCAAGAGATTAGTTATGTTATTTTATACATATAATATATGTAAGGAAGATAACAAATGATTTCATACAAGCCTTTTTATCGCACTTTATCTGAAAAGCACATAACAGAATATTCTTTAATCTTTAAACACGGAATACCTGCTAATACGCTTCACAGAATGAAACACGGTGAAGCCATTACAACAAAAACACTTGATGAGCTTTGCTTTATTCTCGATTGTGATGTTGAAGATATTTTATTGCATATAAAGAAAGACAAAGACGAAAACCCTGCTTGATTTAAGCAGGGCATTTTTTATAGCTGTAAAATATTTGATTGCTTTTTGTAGAAATAACTGTTATTATATCAAAAGAGCCTTTGCTCTCCTGGAGTTATCATGGATAACGGTAGGCGGTCAATCTTGCTCCCGAAAGGGGGCGTTGCCAATGGAACAATATGTTTTTATCATTTTAATATTGATATTTGCAACAGGTTACATATTGGTAATAAAAAAGAAATAAACCGCCTGACTTCCAAATAAGGCGATTTATTTC
>DESD01000052.1:0-167 GCA_002361935.1 Ruminococcaceae bacterium UBA3323
CGTGTGCGTATGCACACGGCTTACTTTATAAAGAAAAATCCTCTGATTTCAATCAGAGGATTATTTGTATGGTGTATTATTTAGCAATAAGCTGATTATTTTCCGGCTTTCTCTGCCAGCTTTTCGGGAGAACCGCAGCATTTTTTGTATTTCTTTCCGCTGCCGCA
>DESD01000052.1:454-3928 GCA_002361935.1 Ruminococcaceae bacterium UBA3323
TCCGCAGCATTTCTTATATTTCTTTCCGCTGCCGCAGGGGCAGGGATCATTAGGGCCGATTTTTTTGCCCTTTCTTACAGGCTCTGCCTTAACGCTTTCGTCTGTTCCCGCAGAGGTTGCCGTAACCTTTGCAACAGCCTTTCGTTCAACATCCTCACGTCTTCTCGGAATGGTTGTAAGCATCATCTTCACCGTGTTTTCACGGATTGTAGCAGTCATTTCGTCAAACATATCGTAGGATTCATTTCTGAATGCAACAACAGGATCCTGCTGTGCATAGGAACGCAGATGAATACCCTCTTTAAGATCATCCATAGCATCAATATGCTCCATCCAGAGCATATCAACATTACGAAGAAGAACCATCTTTTCGAATTCACCGTAAAGCTCGTCACCAAGAAGCGCTCTTTTATTGTCAAGAACCTTGTGACCGCGTTCTTTAAGTGTTTCGGCAATATCTTCAACCGTAAGCTCGTCGATGTTTTCAAAATCATCCTCTTCAACAAGCCAGCCCTTGTATTTTTCTTTAAGGCCGCTGAGGTTCCAGTCTGCTTTATGAGCATCCTTTGCACAGTAAATCGCAACATTTTCCTCAACGCTTGAATCAAGCATATTTGCAATCTTATCTGTTAAATCAAGACCATCAAGCACCATGTTTCGCTGCTTGTAAATAAGCTCTCTCTGGCGGTTCATAACATCGTCATACTGAAGTGTATTTTTACGTATGCCGAAGTTTCTGCCCTCAACCTTGCGTTGGGAGGATTCAACGGTTTTTGAAATCATTTTGCTTGGGATAGCCAAATCCTCGTCATTGCCTGAAAGGGCATTCATGATGGACTTCATTCTGTCGCCGCCGAACAATCTCATTAAATCGTCTTCAAGAGAAAGGTAGAACTGGGATTTACCAGGGTCACCCTGTCGTCCCGAACGGCCTCTTAACTGGTTATCAATACGGCGTGAATCGTGGCGTTCTGTGCCAAGAATGAAAAGTCCGCCGGCTTCTTTTACCTTTTCAGCCTCGTCTTTGATAGACTCCTTATATTTCGCTTCAAGCTCTCTGAAAATTTTGCGTGCATTCAGGATTTCCTCATCATCTGTTTCACCGAAGCCCGTTGCTTCCGCAATAAGCTCGTCGGTGTACTGCATTCTTTTCATTTCGGATTTTGCAAGGAATTCAGCGTTACCGCCAAGCATAATATCCGTACCACGTCCGGCCATGTTTGTTGCGATTGTAACAGCACCGAATTTACCTGCCTGTGCAACAATTTCCGCTTCCTTTTCGTGGTTTTTGGCATTCAAAACATTATGAGGGATTTTTTCCTTTTTTAGAAGCTTTGAAAGGATTTCACTCTTTTCAATGCTGATTGTGCCGACAAGGATGGGCTGCCCTTTTTCATGGCATGCCTTAATCTGCTGTATTGCACTTTTAAATTTTGCCCGTTCGGTCTGGAAAATTACATCCGGTAAATCCTCACGAAGAAGCGGTTTGTTTGTGGGTATTTCAACAACATCAAGCTTGTAAATTTCGTTGAATTCAGGCGCTTCCGTTGAAGCAGTACCTGTCATACCGGAAAGCTTTCCGTAAAGACGGAAATAATTCTGGAAGGTGATTGTTGCAAGTGTTTTGCTTTCGTGCTCTACCTTAACATTTTCTTTAGCCTCAAGTGCCTGATGAAGACCGTCATTGTATCGTCTTCCAAGCATAATACGGCCTGTAAATTCATCTACAATAAGAACCTGTCCGTCTTTAACAACATAATCAATATCACGGCGCATTACACCGCGTGCCTTGATAGCCTGATTGATATGATGAAGCAGAGTTGTATTTTCCATATCCATAAGGTTTTCTACGCCGAAAACCTGTTCTGCTTTTTTAACACCGCTTTGTGTAAGTGTTGCGGTTTTTGCCTTTTCATCAACTACATAGTCGCCGTCATAGGTTTCCTCAGTGTCCTTCTTTTCGTCCATCTGGGCAACCTTGACCATAGTAAGAGACTTGGCAAATTCATTTGCCCGTCTGTACATATCGGTTGACTGATCTCCTTTACCGCTGATGATAAGCGGAGTTCTTGCCTCATCAATAAGAATGGAGTCAACCTCGTCAACAATAGCGAAGGCGTGTCCTCTTTGAACCTTTTGCTCCTTGTACTGCACCATATTGTCACGAAGATAGTCGAATCCCATTTCGTTATTTGTGCCGTAAGTAATATCGCAGTTATAGGCTTCTTTTCTTTCCTCGTTTGTTTTTTCATGGATAATAAGTCCTGTTGAAAGGCCGAGAAAACGGTATAATTTACCCATCCATTCGCAGTCACGCTTTGCAAGGTAATCGTTAACCGTAACAATATGAACACCTTTTCCTGTTAATGCGTTTAAGTAAGCCGGAAGTGTTGCAACAAGTGTTTTACCTTCACCTGTTTTCATTTCCGCAATTCTGCCCTGATGAAGAACAATACCACCGATAATCTGCACTTCAAAGTGCTTCATTCCAAGCACTCTCCATGCACCCTCACGGCACACGGCGAATGCGTCGGGAAGAATATCGTCAATAGATTCTCCGTCTGCAAGTCTGCCTTTCAGGATTTCTGTTTGGGAAGCAAGCTCTTTATCAGACATTTCCTGGTATTTGCTTTCAAGAGCAAGCACCTTGTCTGAAATTTTTTTAACCTTTTTTACTTCTTTGGCAGAATAATCTCCGAAAAGAGCAGTAAGAAATTTATTTGCCATTATTTCACCTCATACTTTGGATTATTTTTACATTGAATGATACAAACTGAATCCTATTCTATCACAAAATTTAATTCATGTCACTATTTAAACTCAGAAAATATCTTTAATTGCTGTTAAAGCTCCGCCTGAAACGGCATCTTCGGCCTCCTGCGTGAATTTAAAAACAAGTCTGTCGTTTTTTTGTTCAAAGGTAAGCTTAATTTCAATCTCCTCGTTGCTCATAACAGCACTGCTGATTCCCTTTGTTAAAATGGAAAGGTTGTTATCAAGCCATGCATCGTTTGTTATGTCTTTAAGAAGCTGAAGCATTCCCGAAATAGAAGCATATTCCTTCAGAAGGTTTTTCGTATATTCCGATGCAACCTCGGATAAATCCTTGTTTTTAACTGCAAGCGTAACCAATTTGCTGTCTGCATCAATTTCTTTAATTTCGTACTGCAGATTTTCAAACATGGCAACGCCAAGCTTTCTGAACTGGTCTTTCTTTGACGCATAGGTTAAAATCGTATCAAGCGTTGAGGATTCAACGTAGGTTTTAACTGTTGCCGAATCAAATTCTTTTAAAGCACTGAAAATGGTATCTATTGTTTTTGTTATATTTTTATCCGTAAGCCTGTTGTTCGGCTTTGAAGAACAAGCGGTAAAACTAAAAGCTATTATCAAAATTGATAAAAAAACAGCTGTAAATTTTTTCATTTTTAAATCTCCTTTTGAATAATTAAAAATATTATATATCTTAATTAT
>DESD01000056.1 GCA_002361935.1 Ruminococcaceae bacterium UBA3323
TCTTTTTTATTTGTCCGTTTGGCTCGTTGCATTTCATTCCGCAAAGCGTTTGATTGATCAAATTTATAGTTTCGAGAAGTTCATTGGAAGGGTAATTATTACCTATCGCTCTCAATTCATTTAACACTTGCTCAAGTGATTTTTTCAAAGCGATATAAACCTTGGGATTTCCGTTAACAACAATCTCTTTTTCCAAGGCTCTGTTGATAAGATATTCTTGCTTTGTCAGTCCTGATAGTTTAACTCTAATATCAAGCTCATCATTTTCCTGCGGCGACATTCTAAAAGCAACCGTCTTATTCCTCCAGCACCTTTTGAATCTAAAGATTTTACCGACAAATAATTTCACTCCTTTCACTTTCAAGCCTGCTTGCCATCTCGTCTTGCCTTGACGGAAACATGTGAGCATAATGATATGCTATATCAATGCTTTCGTGTCCCATTCGGTCGGCAATTTCTACTGCTGAAAATCCCAAATCAATAAGCAATGAAACATGAGAATGTCTTAAATCGTGTATTCTGATTTTCTGAATACCTGCTTTTTCACTACCGATTTTCATTGCTCTGTATAATGCTCTTTTTGAAATAGGGAATATCCTTGTGTTCTCATCAACACCATAGAGCATACTGATATAATCCTGCATTTCTTCACAAAGAAACTGTGGCATCTTAATTGTCCTAATACTTTTTTGTGTTTTCGGGTCGGTAATTATATCTTCACCGTCAATGCGCTGATAACTCTTGTTAATCCTAACTGTCTGCTTGTCAAAGTCAAAATCAGCAGAAGTTAAAGCTAACATTTCACCCTCTCTTATACCACACCAATAAAGCATTTCAAAGGCATAATAATGCATCGGCTCTTCCATTATAATTTCAGCAAATTTTGAATACTCCTCTTTAGTCCAAATCAGCATTTCCTTGTCGCTTTCTTTTTTGCCCATAGCACCGGCTTTTCTTGCCGCATTTTCTTTAAGACCATAATACCTGACTGCATAATTAAGTATCGCACTCATTTGGTTATGAATGGTTTTGAGGTATGTTTGAGAAAAGGGCTTTCCGTTTCCATCTCTCATATTTATTAACTCATTTTGCCAGTTAATTATATCGGTTGGTTTAATCTCATTGATTTTCTTATCAGCAAAATAAGGAAGAATTTTGGTTTTGAAGATATGCTTTTTACTGTTTATAGTATTAAGCTTAAGCCTTCCGCTTAGTGCTTTAAAGTACAAATCAACAAACGAGCCGAATGTCATATTGCATGCACCCTGCAGTTTTGTTAATTGTTCCTTCTCCCAAGCCTTTGCTTCCCTTTGGGTAGAAAATCCACGCTTTTGACTTTGCTTTCTTTCGCCTGTCCATTCAGTATATCTAAATACTGCTCTCCAAGTATTTGTTTTTGTATCCTTATATACAGACATAAATTAACCTCCTTCTATTTTGTTTATATAATCTATTCTTTCATAAAAGTATTTTCGGTTTACTCTGCCCGAAACAACAATTTTGTTCTTTTCGGCAAGTTCTTTATTTAACTGTTTCATAATCTTGTATGCGTATGACTCCGAAACATCAAGAACCTTTGCGACCTCGTCTACTCTCATAAAGATAGAATTGTCTGCCATATTAACACCTCCTTTAACAATTTGAACAGTGATAACCGTTACAAATATGATGTTTTACACTTATATTTCGTAACATTTATGTTACGACTTTATATTAACACTCTGTTTATCACTTGTCAAGAATAATTTCAAAATTATCGTTACTATTCTGATAATTTTATTTGACTTGTCGTAACATATATGATACAGTATTATCGAGGTGATACTATATGGCAATAGGCGAAAGAATACGATTTATCAGAAAAAAACATAATATGACGCAAAAATATTTAGGTCTTAAACTCGGTTACGGAGAAAAGAACGCCGACTCCCGTGTAGCACAATATGAAAACGGCAGGCGTGAACCAAGAGAGGATATGCTTATTGATATTGCAAACATTTTGCAGGTTTCAACACTTGCTCTTGATAACCCCAATCTTGATAATCATATAAGATTAATGCACACACTGTTTGCCATTGAAGATATATACGGATTAACTATTGACAGAATTAACGGCAAGCTTTGTCTTGTTCCTGATGAAAGCAGACCTGAATGTTTTACGGGCTTGTACGGTTGCCTTAATGAATGGAATGAAACAAAAGAAAAGCTGAAAAGCGGTGAAATAACGGAAGGTCAATATGACGATTGGCGATACAACTATCCCGAGGACCTTGCCGCAAACTTAAAGAATACTCTTGACTATTGCTGGGACAAGGCTCAAAAAGAGAATAAAAAGCGAGGCAAGAATTATAACCCTTACGACGCACCGCAGGAAGATTTCTTGACAAGGGTTGAACAAATCAAAAAAGAGCATTACGATAAAGAAAATAAAAACGAATAAATAATTTAATTGGCAAAGAATATTTTAAATTTATATGAACTATGGAAAAATATTTTTATCATGTTGTTACTGAAAAACCCATGTATGTAGGTCAACATATAGTTTTTGACGAAAATCATCATAACGGTGTTTGGCAACGAGTGAATGAAAAACTTGAAATTGTCAGCGATATTTATAATAATCCGGAAAAATACAAGGATATTGAACTTGAACATCACACCTCTGTGGCTTTGAGAGAGCTTGCATTAGAGAAAGTAAGAGTTGAAAAATATCCAAATTATCCGTCGAGAATGGCTTGTTTATATGTGTCTAAAACATTAGAAGAGGCAGAAAAATGGTTTGATTATTTCATCAGTTTAGACAGACCTACATTTCAAATTGTAAAATTACAAGTCAACGGCAATGTGTTTTACGGTGATGCCGAAAAATGCTTTGACGGAAAATTAAGTGAAAAAGAAAATCTTACCCTTGCAAAAAAGTATTGGGAAAACGAAGATTTTAATGAAAACTCAATTATAGAAATGCTTGTTGACGGTGATATTGAGGTTGTAGAAATAGTAAAAGGATAATTGAAGTACTTTATGAAGAAATATAGTTATACAAAAGGGAGTGTTATGTAATTGTTTGGTACAGTGATACTTGATGCTTATACAAAGGATGAAACAAAAGAACTGGCTGATGCAATAAATGATTTATGTTGTCCTAATGACAATTATGGATGGGCTTCTGCGGGAATATATTGTTTTTGGGATTATTATACGCGCGAAGTTCTTTATATTGGTTTAGCAAGAGACCTATATGTACGATTTTGTCAACATAATGGTTTAATTCCGATGCAAGATAGCGGCTGCAAATACAAACAAATACAACAGTATTTTAATGAACACAAAAAATTAGGATACACAATATTCGTACAATCTCCTTTATCTCAACCTTTAGTATCAAGAAATAAGACAATGTACGAGAAAATGGCAAATGAAGATGGCTCTTCAATACAAGACTATATATCAGAGCAAGGAATAAATAATATAAAACTTTCCGAGGGAATTCTAATAGAAGCTTACAGACGAGCATATGGTCATTTCCCTCCTTGGAATAAGGTTGGTGGTTCCATTGAAGGACAAGAAAGGACTATGGAGAAAAATATTAATATTGTAAAAAGTTTTGCTAATCCTCAAATTCAAAAAGTCAGCCCTATCGTTTCACGATCAACTATTAGAGAACTATCTGAAAATCCAACATACGAATTCTGTGAAAACTATTTGCACGCTATAAGAATGTTAGTATTAAATTTTGGTATGGACTATTATGATGCATTAGAATTCCAAAATAAATTTGATAAGTATAATTGTTATAAACGAATTTGTGATTTGAAGTATTTAGACAAAGAACTAATAGTATAGAAAAAAGAGCTATCAGGCATTTAAGTCTGATAGCTCTTAATCTTATATTGTTGCCAAAATGTTGCCATTTGGTGTTGCAAAACTCTTGAAATCCTTATAAATAGAGCGTTTTCAGAGCCTGCGTCGTTACTCCCACTCCACTGTTCCGGGGGGTTTTGAGGTTATATCATATACAACGCGGTTTACATGTTCAACCTCGTTCGTGATACGGTTTGATACCTTTGCAAGAATATCATATGGAATTTTTGCCCAGTCTGCCGTCATAAAATCATCCGTTGTAACGGCTCTGATGGCAATCAGATTATCATAGGTTCGATGATCGCCCATTACACCCACGGTTTGCACACCGGGCAGCACACAGAAAAATTGGGCAAGATTTTTTTCATAGCCGTTTTTAGCCATTTCATCACGAAGCACCCAATCCGCTTCCTGAAGAATTTTAATTTTTTCAGCAGTTAATTCACCGATAATTCTTACGCCCAATCCGGGGCCGGGGAACGGCTGGCGCCATACAAGCTCCTTTGGAATACCGAGCTTTTCGCCCACTTTGCGCACCTCATCCTTAAAAAGATCCGCAAGCGGCTCAATAACACCGAGAAACTCCACATCTTCGGGAAGGTTTACCCTGTTGTGATGGGTTTTGATAACATCGGCATCACCCTTACCGCTTTCAATACAATCCGGATAAATTGTACCCTGTGCAAAATAACCCTTATCCTTCTGCTTTCTGATTTCATCCCAGAAAACATTGAAAAATTCCGTGCCGATTATCCGGCGCTTCTGTTCGGGATCCGTTACACCCTTCAGCTTTTCCAGAAACTGCCGACCGCAGTTTACACGAACAAAATTCATATCAAAAAGAGAGGTAAAGGTTTTTTCTACAAAATCACCCTCATCCTTTCTCATAAGGCCCTGATCAACAAAAACACATGTAAGCTGTTTACCGACTGCACGGGATAAAAGACCTGCCGCCACAGAGGAATCCACTCCGCCTGAAAGGCCGAGAATTACATTTTTATCGCCAATCTGCTGCCTTAGCTTTTCAACAGTGCTTTCAATGAAATTATCCATCTGCCAATCGCCGCTGCAATGGCAAACCTCATAAAGGAAATTATGAAGCACAGCCTTGCCGTATTCACTGTGCGTAACCTCGGGATGAAACTGAACGGCATAAATATTTTTTTCAACATTCTGCATTGCGGCACAGGGGCAGTCATCCGTTTTCCCGATAATTTCAAATCCATCCGGAGCCTTGGAAATTCTATCCGTATGGCTCATCCAAACAATACTTTTTTCGGGGATATCCTTAAAAATTGCCGATTTCTTAACCGTTACCTCAATTTTGCCGTATTCGCTTACAGGCGCTGTTTCAACCTCTCCATCTGCCATCCATGCAACAAGCTGACAACCGTAGCATATACCTAAAATCGGAACACCGATATCCAGAATTTCCTTTGTGTAATGCGGAGAGCTCATTTCAAAAACCGAATTCGGACCTCCTGTAAAAATAATTCCCTTATAATGATTTTCTTTAATTGTTTCAAGCGGTACCGTATAAGGCAGAATTTCAGCGTAAACGCCATGATCCCTTACCCGCCTTGCAATCAATTGATTGTACTGACCGCCAAAATCAAGCACAAGAATTTTCTCCATTTTTTACATCGCCTTTCCGGCTACAAACAGTAAACGGCAATCACGGAATTCCTTGCTGTAGCCGGACAAGGCGTAATTTTCATTTCAGCCGTTTTAAAATCGGGATACACGCTATTTTGCAGAGCCCGTATTAATTTGTTTTATAACTTCCTCCGTGCTTTTAACCAGCTTTTCAATATCAGCCTTTTTGCTTTCATCACACTTCAGAACAGAGATTGAAAACTGATTCGTGTCATATTCATCATCATTGCAGAAATACGGAACCGTATAGCCAACCTCATTAAATTTGCTTTTTCGGGCATATTCACCGTTCAGCTTATAGGAAATATAATCATAATTATTTCTTTTGTAAGCTGTAAAGGTTGTTTCAAAGCTTTCCTGATCCACCATTTCAATTATGGTGCTTAATCCTCTCCAGGAAACATCCGGATTTTCACCAAAGGAATAGGTGTTAAAGCAGATATTTGTTTTTTTATCTTTCTTCTGAAGAATATAAAATATATCGTTTTTAGAGCTGCTGAAATAGGTTGAAGTGGTTGCACCTTCAAAAATTTTCTTTACGGAGCCGCCGTTCCAGCTGAACACCTCTGTTAAATATCTGGGGGAAGCATCCGTATCATTATAATCCTTTTTATTTCGGCTGATCAGCATAAGCTCGCTGTTGCCGTCGCCGTTGAAATCCACAAGCTTAACAACCGCAACACCGTTTGCAAACACACTGCTTCCTACTGCCGAAACCTGCGCTTCGCCGAATCTTTTTATTTTATCGTCAATAATTTTTGAATAGGCGCTTGCTTTTTTCTGTTCCTCTGTCTTGGGAAGATTGTTGCCGGCCTCCCTTTCACTGATAAACTGCACAAGTTCGTCATGAACCGTATTAAGCTGATACTCAGCCTTTGCGGAGGCTAATGCAGAAAACTGAATCGTTTCAAAATGGGTGTAATCAACCTCTTCGTCAATAAGGTAGTATGCTGTTTTCGGATCAAAGGTACACCTGCCGTCTTCCCTGAATTCACTGCCGTGAAGCGCAAGCAGAGCCATATTTTCCTTGCTTTCCCCGCTGTTTTCTTTGCTGTCTTTATTATCTTCGCTGTTCTCTTCTACCAGCTTTCCGATAGAATATCTGCCGCCGTTGTGATAAATTGTAAGCCAGCTTCCCAGCTCGGGATATTTCTTTAAGCTGTTGGCTTCATCTTTATAAAAGCTGATAAATTCATTTCCGCTTTTTCCCCATACTTCAACATAATACTTGCCGCTTTTGAAATAGGCAACAAGAAATTCATCGTTTCCGTCCGCATTAAAATCAATACGGCGCACAGATGAAATACCAAGCATATGCCATGAGTTTTCCATATCGGGATTATTAAGGTTTTCCACCCTGCTTGTCCCTGTTTCCGTAATCAGATTTGAGCAAACCGCTGCTGCGTTTTTGTTGAAATCCGCATCCTTGGTATCCGTATCATAAACTTTAAGTGTAAATACGGCAAGGAATGCAGCAATTGAAGCAGCAAACAGAAAGAAGGTGAAAAAGCCGAAAAACAGCTTTTTCTTTTTTGAGAAGGGTTTATCGGATGAACCACCAATAAAATATTCCTTCAAAAGCCTTACTGCTTTACGCAATACCGCCTTTGCTTTTTTCCATATTCGCTTAAAAACGCTCTTTTTCGGGGCCTTTTTGCTTTTGTTATTTTTTGTTTTCAGGTGAGTTCACCTCATCTTTACTGTTTAATTTTTATTTTGTGTTTTTACTTTATACGGCTTTCTGAAAAGCATAAATATAAATATTGCCGAAACCGCTAATGCAGCAATTGTACCTGTGGTAATTCCGCCGCCTGTTATGAAAAGCGTAAGCTGATAAAGAACAAGCGACACACAATATGCAAAAATACACTGATAGGAAATGGCAAAAGCGGTCCATTTTACACTGTTCATTTCTCTTCTTATTGCACTCATCGCAGCAACGCACGGTGCACAGAGAAGGTTAAATATAAGGAAAGAATATCCCGAAAGAGCGGTAAAGCCCTCTCCTATATTACCATAAAGCACACCGAAAACGCCAACAATTTCTTCTTTTGCTGCAAGGCCGAGAAGCGTTGCAACGGAAGCCTGCCATGTTCCGAAGCCAAGAGGAGTAAAAATATTTTTAATAAAATTACCGATATAGGCAAGCACGGAATTATCCATATGCTGAACCATACCGAACCTGCCGCCGAAATATCCGAAATTGGATAAAAACCATACGCCGCAGGAGGCAAGCAGAATGATTGTTCCCGCTTTCTTGATATAGCTCCATGTTCTGTCCCATGTTGCACGGGCAACCGATTTTGCAGTTGGCATATGATAGCTTGGAAGCTCCATAACAAACGGAGAAACATCGCCGCTGAAAAGCTTTGTTTTTTTCAGGATAATACCACTGCAGATTATTGACGCAATGCCGATAAAATATGCACTTGGAGCAACCCACCAAGCTTTTCCGAAAAGAGCGGAAGCAATAAGAGCAATAACGGGAAGCTTTGCACCGCACGGAATAAAGGTTGTGGTAATAATCGTCATACGGCGCTCATGCACATTTTCAATTGTCCGGCTGCTCATAATACCGGGAACGCCGCAGCCTGTACCTACAAGAATCGGAATAAAGCTTTTCCCCGAAAGGCCGAATTTCCTGAAAAGTTTATCCATAATAAATGCAATACGGCTCATATAGCCGCAGTCCTCAAGAAAGGAAAGAAAAATAAAAAGCACAATTATCTGGGGAACAAAGGATAAAACCGCACCAACCCCGGCTATAATTCCGTCTACAATAAGGCTTGTAAGCCATGGAGCACAATTTACACGATTAAGAAAATTTTCCGTAATAAAAGGAACTCCGTTTTCACCGAAAATATGAGCCTCAATTAAATCGGCAAGCGTACCGCCGAGTGTTGAAACGGAAAGATAATAAACACCGAACATAATCAAAGCAAAAATAGGAAGCGACAGATATTTATTCGTAACAACACTGTCTATCTTCTCCGAAACGGGAATTTTGCCGCTTTTGGTTCTGCATTCATCAATGCAGGAGGTTATGTACTTATAACGCTGATCGGCGATAATGCTTTCACTGTCATCATCATAATACCTTTCAACATCCTTTATAAGGCTTTCAGCATCATTGAAATTCCTGAAATCCTCAATAACAAGCTTATCACGCTCAAAAATCTTTGTTGCATAATAGCGCTTATGAAGCATATCTGTTCCGTCGGGAAGCAATGCCGAAATAAAATGAATGGCTGATTCTACTCTGTCATCAAAGCTGTGATGAACAGGCGGAACCCCTTTGTTATTTCTTGCAAGCTCAACTGCCTTTTTTACACATTTTTTAATGCCTGTGCCCTTCAGCGCAGAAATCTCAAAGCATACGCAGCCGAAATGCTCGCTTATTTCTTCAAGATTGATAACATCGCCGTTTTTACGGACAACATCTATCATATTGATTGCCATAATAACGGGAATACCGATTTCACAAAGCTGGGTTGTCAAATAAAGATTTCTTTCAAGATTTGTTCCGTCTATAATATTAAGAATCGCATCCGGCTCTTCGTTTACCAGATAATTTCTTGAAACAATCTCTTCAGGTGTATATGGAGACAAGCTGTAAATCCCGGGAAGATCGGCAATGACAACATCGTTTTCACCCTTTAGCCTACCCTCTTTAGCCTCTACTGTTACACCTGCCCAGTTGCCAACATATTGGTTTGAGCCTGTTAAAGCATTAAAAAGCATGGTTTTTCCACAGTTCGGATTCCCTGCAAGTGCAATTTTAACCATTTTTAACCTCACAAGTTATATAGTTACAGTATTCTTTAATAATATCCACATCCGTCAGCGAATAAAGCATTCTTGCACCGACGCTGTCCTCAATTTCATTAAACACTATTTTACCACTGTTAAAAACAAAATCAATACCTATATAATCATATTTAATTAAATTAGATATATTACCTATAAGATTTTTCTCCTCTTCCGAAAGCACATAGGAAGTTGCACTGCCGCCAAGGCAGAAATTTGCACGGAAATCCGCTTTGCTTTCTCTTAAAACAGCGGCTATAATTCTGCCGTTAATAAGCCATACCCTTAAATCCCTGCCTAAATCGGATGACGGCTTCTGATAAACATATCCCTTTTCAAACGGTTCTTTTTCATGTATCATAAAAACCTCTGTGCCGCCCTTGCCGCCGACCGCCTTTTTAACGGCGGGAATACCACTGTAATTCACAGGCATAATTTCAATGCCGTTTTTCTGCATAAATTCATAGCATAGCTGTTTATCATTTGCCAGCCTTGTTAAAGAAGAAGGATTAAAAACCCGTATTCCCCTTTTTTCAAATTTTTCTGCTATGGTATAATCATTGGTTCTGTTGATAACAAAATCGGCTGAACAGGAACAATCCAGCTCCTCCTGCAAAACAAGCCTTATATTCAGATATTTCCTGTACTTTTCAACGGAAAAAGCATTTCTTTTGGCTTCTTCCCTGCTGTAAACTAAAATCCCGCTCATACATTTCCTTTTTGAAGACTTTGCCTTATTTCATTAAAAATTAAGGCTGCTATGTCTATATCGGTGCATTTCATAATATTTATTATGTGGGCGTTGCTGTTAACCTCGCACACCAAACCGCCGTAAAGAATATCAACACCGCCGAAGTGCAGCCCCAGGGTTCTGCAGGCTTCGGTTGCAATCCGGATTTCATGTTCAGTCGCAACACAAGGCCTCATAGCTCCGCCGTTTGTAATATTGGAGCGGAAATCATTTTCGTTTATTCTTTCCATTGCGGCAACAACCGTTCCGCCCACAACCTCAAGCCGTTTATCACGGCCGCTTGATTCTTTTATAAATTTCTGAAGAATGAACGGTTTTTCCGTTACATGCTCCAAAACCTCTTCCACACTGCTGCACAGAAAAACCTGCTCACCGAAGGAGCCGAAGCATTCCTTGAAAACAACAGGCAGACCAAGCCTTTCAACCGCCCTTTCGGCAAATTCGGAAAAATCAGCCTTAAAATATGTTTTGGGCGCAATAATCGTTTCGGGCTGAGGAACCTTTCCAAGCAGCTCAATATAGGTTTTTGCCTTATCATCGCATTTTCCAATTGAAGCTGCACTGTTGAAAACAGGGATTCCCTCTTTTTCAAGCCGTCCGGCAAGGTTTATATCCTTATCCCAGAAAAGCACAAAATCACAATCTGCCCTTTCCGTGGAAAGCGCAAGGTTTGTTTTTATTTCCAATTCAATTCCCTCTTTTTCGGCAGAGGATAAAAGAGCGTTATGAAGCTCATTATACTTTTTCGTATTCAGAAAATGATTTACTGCAAGAATCCCTTTCATAAACGTTCCCTTTCACTTCATTTGCCGGAAGAAGAAATATTTTAATAATTGTATCATTTATCCTTGCATTTTTCAATCAGCCGTTATAAAATAAATATATTATTTTTAAAATAGTAATTTATTCAACAAAATATTCATTAATAAGGAGGAATTTTAATGACAGAATACACTTTAAAATACGGCTGTAATCCGAATCAGAACCCTGCAAGAATCCATATGGACGGCAGAGAGCTTCCGTTTGAGATTTTAAACGGCAGTGCAGGATACATAAATCTTCTTGATGCATTCAATTCCTGGCAGCTTGTTAAGGAGCTGAAAAAAGCAACAGGCCTTCCGAGTGCCGCTTCCTTCAAGCACGTTTCTCCCGCAGGCGCAGCAGTGGCAAAGCCACTTTCGGAAAACGAAAGAAAAGCCTGCTTTGTTCCCGACGGTCTGGAGCTTTCACCGATTGCACAGGCTTATGTAAGAGCAAGAGGCTGCGACAGGGTTTCCTCATTCGGTGACTTTGCTGCCCTTTCGGATGAATGCGATGCTTCGGTTGCACAATTCCTTGTTAAAGAGGTATCAGACGGTATTATTGCTCCGTCCTACACAGACGAGGCACTTGAAATTCTTAAAAGCAAACGCCGCGGCGGTTATCTTGTTATTAAAATTGACCCTGATTTTGTTCCTGAGGAAACAGAAACAAAGCAGGTTTTCGGCATTAAATTCGAGCAGAAGAGAAATGATGCCGAAATGGATATGAGTCTGTTTGATAATATGCCGACAGCTGTTAAGGAAATCCCCGAAATTGCAAAAATAGATCTTCTTATCTCTATGATTACGCTTAAATACACACAGTCCAACTCTGTTTGCTACGCAATGGGCGGCCAGACAATCGGTGTCGGTGCAGGCCAGCAGTCCAGAATTCACTGTACCCGCCTTGCCGGCAATAAGGCAGACAATTGGTGGCTCCGCCAGAACGAAAAGGTGCTTAATCTTCCGTTTATTGACGGAATACGCAAATGTGATGCAGACAATGCAATTGATCTTTACATCAGCGATGATTATGAGGAATTGTTTGAAAACGATGCATGGAAAAGATTTTTCACTGAAAAGCCCGAACCGTTCACAAAGGAAGAGAAAGCAGAATGGCACAAAAAGATGAATCTTGTTGCTCTTGGTTCAGATGCCTTCTTCCCGTTTGAGGATAATATTGAAAGAGCTGTTAAATCAGGTGTTAAATACATTGCCCAACCGGGCGGCTCTGTAAGGGACGGCAACGTTATTGAATGCTGCGATCATTTCGGAATTGCCATGACGATGACAGGCATTCGTCTTTTCCATCATTAATATAATTTTATAACGGTTATTCTTCCGGAAAGCACCGCAGATAACCCTGAAAACGAACAAAAAACAACTATAAAACCAAGGAATCATAAAGGAACTGATGTTTGCAAAAATGTTGCACAATATCAGTTCTTTTTGTTCGGAAAAATTTTACAATTTTTATTACCGTTTGTATATTTACAACAATATTTTTAAAGAGTATAATCATAGAGGAACAACATGAAACGACACGAAACAACGCAATCGGAGATGATATTTTGGAGAATTTATGTGAAAAATGTTGGTACAATACTTTCGACGAGGACTCCGAGGAATACTTTTGTGATTTACAGCTTGATGAAGACGAGTACGTGCGATTGATTCAGGAAAAAAACAAAAGCTGTAAATATTTTCGCCCTGATAACGGCGAATATGAAATCGTAAGGAGGCAGAATTAATGAAAACCAAATCAGCATACAGATTAATGTCCCTGGTTTTTGTTCTATTGCTGATTTTGATAGCTTCTTCAGCGCTTATAATAAACTATTTTATGTATAATCCTGCCGAAGCCGATACTGCATTAAACCTTGGTGTCGGAGAAACCTATGAATATCCGAATGACGGATATAAAATCAGATTTTACAGCTATAACAAAGATATTGTTACGGTTGATAAAAACGGAATCATTACTGCCAAAGCAAAAGGAACAGCACAGATTGCTGCCGGCAGAAAAAGAATTGACATCCATGTGTTTGATGCCCCCGAAAGCGTTGATATAAAAGAAAAATCCTTTTCACTCGGCGTTGGCGAGGAATATACTCTTGCACCGTTTATTCCCGATTCCGAGATTAACACGGGATTTGAATACAGCGTTTCGGGCGATGATGCATTTACAATAGATAAAAAAGGGAAAATAAAGGCGGTTAAAGCCGGAAAGGCTGCGGTTACCATTTCAACCTACAACAAAAAAACCGTATCCTGTGAAATCAGGGTGGGAAATCCGCCGCAGAAAATTTCACTTTCGGCAAATTCAAAAACGCTTTACCTTGGCGGTACAGGCAAAGTTTACATAAACATACCTGCCGACTGTGCATCCAAGGAAACCACAATTGAAAGCAGCAATGAAAAGATTATCAAAGTAAATTCAAAATGTGAGCTTATTCCGGTAGCAGTCGGAACGGCAACAATAAAAGCAACAACATATAACGGAAAATCAGCAACCTGCGATATTAAAGTTGCGGAAAAGCCATATTATATAAGAACAAATCTTGATCCTTCAAAGCCGATGGTTGCTTTTACCTTTGATGACGGACCGAATGCGCCAACCACAAACAAAATTCTTAATGTTTTTGAAAAGAATCATGCATCCTGCACCTTCTTTATCGTTGGTAACAGAACAAAGAGCAAGGATAATGCCAACTGTGTAAAGCGCATGGTAAAAAAAGGTTTTCAGCTTGGCAATCATACTTATGACCATACACATTACGGATCTGAGGTTACAATACAGGATATTACAAATTGTGCCGACAGACTGAATGATTTATGCGGCTTCGGCCCAACCGCATTCCGTCCGACAGGCGGTTTTATGAGTGATATTATAAAGAAAAACTGCGGTGCGCCGATTATTCTTTGGAATGTGGATACCGAGGATTGGAAATTAAGGGATGAGGATAAGATTTATCACAGAATTCTGAGTGAGGTGAGCGACGGCGACATTGTTCTTATGCACGATATCTACCCCTCAACGGCAAGGGCAATTGAGCACGTTATTCCAAAGCTGATTGAAAACGGATACCAGGTTGTAAACGTTGCCGAGCTTGCATATTATAAAAACAAGACACTGGAAAACGGCAAAGCTTATTTTTCAATAAAATAACACCTTTAAAGCACTTTACGTAAAAAGTGTTTGCCTGTATATTAATATTTTTACACAATTCAGCAGGGCAGCATATATTGCTGCCCTGCTGTTTTTAATTCTTACATTATTCAGGAAAAAAGCGCGGTTGAAAGATATCTTTCTCCCGTATCGGGAAAAAGAACAACAATATTCTTGCCTTTGAATTCCTCTCTTGCGGCAATCTGCTGTGCTGCCCAAAGCGCCGCTCCGCTTGAAATACCAACAAGAATACCCTCTGTTTTGGCAATTTTATTACCTGCTTCAAAGGCAGCTTCATTCGAAACGGCGATAACCTCATCATAAATCTCCGTATCCAGCGTATCGGGAATGAAGCCGGCGCCGATTCCCTGAATTTTATGTGCGCCGCCGTGTCCTTCCGAAAGAACGGGAGAAGCTGCAGGCTCAATTGCAAACACCTTTATATCCGGATTTTTTTCTTTCAGATATCTGCCGACACCGGAAACCGTTCCGCCTGTACCTACACCTGCCACAAAAGCATCAACTCCGCCGTCTAAATCTTCCCATATTTCGGGGCCTGTTGTTTCATAATGCACCTGCGGATTTGCAGGATTTACGAACTGGCCTAAAATAACTGCGCCCTCAATTTCATTCTTCAAATCCTCCGCCTTTTGTATTGCGCCTGTCATTCCCAGCCCACCTTCGGTTAAAACAACCTCTGCACCGTAAGCCTTAACCAGATTTCTGCGCTCTACGCTCATTGTTTCGGGCATGGTAAGAATAACCTTATAGCCCTTTGCTGTTCCGACACCGGCTAAGCCGATTCCCGTATTGCCCGAGGTTGGCTCTATTATTGTGGCGCCCTGCTTAAGAATGCCTTGTTTTTCCGCATCAGCAATCATAGAAGCGGCAATTCTGTCCTTCGCCGAACCGGCGGGATTGAAATATTCCAGCTTTGCAAAAATATTTGCTTCAATGTGTTCCTTGGCTGAATAATTGTTCAGCTTCAATAAAGGGGTTTTTCCTATTAGTTCGGTTACATTGTTATAAATTTTCATAGCGGTTTCCTTTCGTAAAAAAAATTATTTAACGGCGTTGAATGCCTGATCCAAATCATGGATAATATCGTCTATATGCTCTGTGCCGATGGAAAGGCGGATTGTATTATCGTGAATATTCTGTTCCTCAAATTCTGCTTCGGAAAGCTGGGAATGCGTTGTGGTTTTCGGATGAATGACAAGAGATTTCACATCCGCAACGTTTGCAAGAAGCGAGAAAATTTTCAGATTATCAATAAATTTCTTCGCATCCGTCTCTGTTCCCTTAATATCAAAGGTAAAGATAGAGCCCGCACCGTTCGGAAAATATTTATTGTATAAATCTTTATATCTGTCATCAAGTGACGGATGATTGATTCTTTCAACAAGCGGATGTGCAGAAAGATATGAAAGCACCTTTTTTGTATTTTCAATATGCCGCTCCACACGCAGTGAAAGCGTTTCAATACCCTGCAGCAGCAGAAATGCATTGAACGGTGAAAGCGCCGCACCTGTATCTCTTAGCAGAATTGCACGGATATATGTTACAAACGCCGCAGGGCCTGCTGCTTCAACGAAGCTGATTCCGTGATAGCTTGCATTCGGCTCGCTGAGCTGCGGAAATTTGCCGCTTGCTGCCCAATTAAATTTGCCGCTGTCTACAATAACACCGCCAAGCGTTGTTCCATGGCCGCCTATAAACTTGGTTGCACTGTGAACAACGATATCCACACCGTAATCCATTGCTCGCAGAAGATACGGTGTTGTAAAGGTTGCATCGGCAACAAGCGGAATATTGTGCTTATGCGCAATTTCCGCAAGCGCTTCTATATCAACTAGATTTGAATTCGGATTTCCGAGCGTTTCAAAGAAAATTGCCTTTGTGTTTTCCTGAATGGCATTTTCAAAATTTGAAAGATCATCGGGATCAACAAAGGTTGTTGTTACGCCGTGCTCGGGAAAGGTGTGTGCCAGATAATTATAAGTACCGCCGTAAATCGTTTTGGCGCTTACGATATGGTCGCCTGCCTTTGCAAGCGCCTGAAAGGTATAAGCAAGTGCAGCAGCACCCGAAGCTGTTGCAAGGGCGGCAACACCGCCTTCAAGTGCAGCCATTCTTTCCTCAAAAACACCCTGTGTTGAATTTGTTAATCTGCCGTAAATGTTTCCGGCATCCGTAAGATTGAATCTTGCCTCGGCATGTGCACTGTTTTTAAATACGTAAGATGTGGTCTGATAAATCGGAACGGCCCTCGCATCCGTTGCCGGATCCGGATTTTCCTGCCCCACATGAAGCTGCAGGGTTTCAAAATGATATTTGTAATCCGCCATAATTATAATAATCTCCTTAAATAAAATATATGTTTAAAAATCAAGTTTGGTTTTAAAATTAAATATCAGCAACATCGCTGCATTCGCATAGAGAATGGGTTTGATTTCTTGATTTGTTTCATTAAATTTTTCAATGTTTTTTCTCCTTTTGAAAAATTACCACTATTCCTATAAGCTTGGTAGGAATTAGCTTGATAAAAGAATAGCACTTAACAAAGGGAATGTCAAGTGCTTTTTTGAAAAATTTTAAATGCTTTGTAATTTCGGGTGGGCAATGCCTGCCCTGCGATCATCGTTTCTTAAAATCGTAGCGGACAATGTTGCATTGTCCCGACATAGGAAACCCTTCACCGCAAGCGGTAACCTCTCTTTAACAAGAGAGGAAAATAGGTTTTAAAATTTATATAACAAAGTCGGCCTGCTTATTTCTTTGCTCCTCAACCAAATCGGCAAGGGTAATATGATCAACAACACCGTTAATTGCTTCATTCAATTTTTCCCACACCAAAACAGTTGCACATTCGGCATAACGTGAGCACTGCTGTGCCTCTTCAACACAGGAAACAGGAGCAAGGCTTCCCTCCGTTAATCGAAGAATCATTCCGACAGTATATTCCTCCGGCGCTTTTGCAAGGCGATAGCCGCCCCCTGCCCCTCTTTCACTTTTAACAAAACCGGCACGGTTCAGCATGGAAATAATCTGTTCAAGATATTTCATACTGATCTCCTGCCTTGCGGCAATTGCTTTGATTGAAATGTTCTCACCTGTATTATTTAAAGCCAAATCCAGCATCAGCCTAAGCGCATATCTGCCTTTTGTTGAAATTCTCAATTTTTTCACCTCTGTTTTATTATAATACTACAATTTTAGTAGGAATTCAAGGATATATTTAAAGCAAAACAGGAAGGTAAAAAATACCTTCTTGCGTTTCGCAGGCAGCAACCGCAACAGCAGAAGCCATGCGTTTTCTCTATTTATATAATAAAAAAGCAAATATATATTAATCGCACAGTTTTATATTACAGAGATTTTTCAGTATAAAGCCTTCCCCTCAGGGGAAGGCTATTGAACACCTAAAAAAACAAGAGGGCATCAAGGGACACCCTCTTGTTTTTTATTTATTTCTGTATATAATTGCTTCTCTTTCGGGGCCGTTTGAAACCATTGTAATCGGGAAGCCGATTTCTTTTTCAATGAATTCTACATAATCCCTTGTTTCCTGCGGAAGCTCATCATAATTTCTTATGCCCTTGATATCACAATGCCAGCCCTTTAAGGTTTTAAGAACAGGCTTGCATTTCTTTAATATCGGAGTTGTAGGGAAATAATCAATCACCTTGCCGTCCAGCTCGTAGCCGACGCAAACCTTGATCTCCTCAAGATAAGAAAGGCAATCCAATGCGGTCATTACAACCTGCGTTGCGCCCTGGCATTCAACGCCATAGCGCGTAGCAACACAGTCAAACCAACCTACACGGCGCGGTCTTCCGGTTGTAGCACCGAACTCGCCTTTATCGCCGCCATGGATG
The DNA here is from genome assembly GCA_002361935.1 of Ruminococcaceae bacterium UBA3323. Classification (GTDB taxonomy): domain Bacteria; phylum Bacillota; class Clostridia; order Oscillospirales; family Acutalibacteraceae; genus Eubacterium_R. The sequence goes on from DESD01000056.1 coordinate 17,923, forward strand.
CGAAGCTCCTGTGCTTCCTCTTCGTCAAGAATTTCGGAAACAAATTCGCCTGCGCCTACAGCACTTGAATATGCCTTTGTAACAACAACAATATCCTTTATCTGATTTGCAGGAATACCTGCGCCGACACAGCCATAGCCTGCAAGAGTTGAAGAAGAGGTAACCATAGGATAAATTCCGAAATCAGGATCCTTCAGTGTTCCGAGCTGACCCTCAAGAAGAATTTCCTTGCCGTCTTTGATTGCATTCTGAATATATGTATGCGTATCGCAAACGAAAGGTGCAATTTTTTCCTTATATTCCATGCAGGTTGCAAAAAGCTCGTCCTCATCAAGAAGCGGCTTGTTGTAAACATATTTTAATGTTAAATTCTTAAGCGTGCAGATGTTTTTGATTTTTGCCTTTAAGGTTTCCTCATCAAAAAGCTCATTAACCTGAATACCGATTTTAGCATATTTATCTGAAAAGAACGGAGCAATACCGCTTTTTGTTGAGCCGAAGGCAGCCTTGCCGAGCCTTTCCTCCTCGTATTCATCAAGCAGAATATGATAAGGCATAAGAATCTGACAGCGTTCCGAAACAAGAAGCTTTGGATCAAGACCTGCTTTTTTGATTTCCTCAAGCTCATTGATAAACTTGTTAATATCAAGTGCAACGCCGTTTCCGATAATGCAGGTTGTATTTTCACTGCAAACACCGCTTGGCATTAAATGAAGCGCAAATCTTCCGTGTTCGTTAATAATTGTGTGGCCTGCGTTGGCACCGCCCTGAAAACGAATAACAATATCCGCTTTGGACGCAAACATATCGGTAATTTTACCCTTGCCCTCATCGCCCCAGTTGGCACCTACTATTGCTCTAACCATAATAATAACTCCTATGTATACAGTAAAATAGGCTCGGAAATTTATGAAACCCCGTGCCTTATATTATTATATAGTATGTAATTTATTAAGTCAATAAAATATTATTATGATTATTAAAAAAGAGGGCAGCTGCCCTCTTTTAATCGGATAACATTATATTTCTAATGGCATCAAGCTGTTCGGCAGGCACGCCGAAATCAACAAGGCAGTTATATGCCCTTTCGCTTAACGTATCCCCTTTAGCCGCAGCAACGGATTTATAATACACGCTTTCTTCCAGTCCGCTTACTCTTCGTTTGCCGCCGATTGAACCGAAATTGGAAAAAAGATAATCCCTGTGCAGATCATCATCCGAAACACCCAGAAGCGCATTTACAAGATAGGCAATCATGCCTGTTCGGTCCGTTCCTATATTGCAGTGAAAAATCACAGGATAATTCTTTTTATCGGCAAGAACGGAGAAAACCTTTAAAATCTGCTCCTTATTGCCGTTAAAGGTATCGCCCTCCCATTCCATAGGGCAGCTTATATACTGCACGCTGCTTCCGAGCGGGCTTTCCGTTATCCCGCCTACCTCGCCTGTATCTGTTTTGCGCAGATCAATTTCCGTTTTAATTCCAAATTCATAAAGCATAACCTCTTTGCCGTTTTCCGTTATTTCAATAACAGGCTTTTCAGCGCTGCTTTCATTCAGCCTGCCGCAGCGGAAAATCAGGTTTTGATTTGTTCTTGGGCCGTTCTCCGTTTCCCAGCCGCCTAAATCTCTTACATTGGTTATACCGTCCACATACAGATTTCTCGGCGCCGCCGCACAGGTTGAAAAGGTTTTGATTTCACTTTCCCTGCCGTTTTGCGTTACCGTCCAATAATAGGTTTGGGCTATTTTAAGATTATAGATTTCAATTTCATTTGTTTCAACAGGATAAACATCTGCATCGGACATATCCTTGTTTTCACTTATTCTGAGCAGATAATTGCCTGTATCATCTGCTTCCCAGCAAAAGCGAACCGGCAGCGGTCTGCTTTTTTCCTTTTTGCCGTTTGCAGATCCCGTTTGAGCATATGCTCTTTTTAAATAGCTTTCCTGCATATCGGTATGTATATCGGCAACAATTTCTTCATCGGAAGAAAAGCTGATAACCGACGGTTCGGACGAAGCACTGCACCCTGCAAAAACAGAAAGCAGCATAACGAATGCCAGAACTACCGACAGGGCTTTCATTGAACACGTTTTCATAATCATCATCTCTTTACCTGTTTTTTTACATTTTAACATAATTTATCAAGATATACAATTACTTTCTTTTCTTCCGAATTCTGATATCGCTTCCCATAAATTCGGAAACCTCGCTTATGGTAACAAACGCATCGGGATCATATTCATCAATAATATTTTTCATTCTTGCAATCTGAAAACGGTTTACCGCAAAATAAATAACCGTCTGACTGCTGTTTTTATAATATCCCTTTGCTTCAATATGCGTAATGCCGTATCCGAAGGCTTCGGACAGGGCTGCACTGATTTCATCCGCCTTTGTTGTAATAACCATGGCGGCCTTTGCTTTATCCAGACCGTCTACAATGAAATCCACAACCTTGATTGCTGCGGCATAGGCGATAACGGAATACAGCGGCAGAATAAAGCTGTGAAGAATTATCCCTACAACAATATATAAAGCGGCATTATAAATCATAACAAAGGTGCCGACCGTGATTCCGATTTTCTTGGCAAAGATAACCGCCATAACCTCCACTCCGTCTATCGCACCGCCGCAGCGGATAGTCAGTCCGCTGCCGATACCCGAAATGATGCCGCCGAAAATGGCACAAAGCAGCAAATCCTTTCCCGCAAAGGGCGAGGCTGCAGCAAAATCATACGGAATAACATATGTAAAGATATAGGAAGCCGCGGAATAGGAGCAAACGGCAAATACGGAATAAACCGTAAAGCATAGACCCTGCTTACGATAGCCGTAAATGAAAAACGGAACATTAAGCAGAATCAGAAACAGTGAAAGCGAATAGCTTTCCGGCGTTATCTGCCACAGCAGCATAGAGGTTCCCGAAAAGCCGCTGTCATACAGATGAACCGGCGCAAGAAACATGGTTATTCCGACTGCATTTATAACCCCTGCAAAAAGCAGAACAATAAGCTTGCTGAACTTCAGTTTTTTTAATTCTTTTTTGATTTTCTCCATAAAATACCCCCCTATATGTTCATTTGCAGCAAATAATAAAAAAGGAGCGAAGTGGTCTCCGCTCCCTGCAATTTCAAAAACCATATTTATTATAACATAACTATGAGTACAATTTTTGAACTCATTTTAAATTTTTATACATTTCGTAAATATTATCTTTCGTAAGCGCTATGGGGTTTCTTTCCATAAGCATACTCATACTTTTTTCTGTTAATTCCCGAATCTGCGCCTCTGTTGTACATCCGATTTCCGAAAGCCTTGCCTTCATGCCCATTCTTTCCTTCATTGCCGAAATTTCATCAGCCATTACATACGGACTGTTAAAACCACAGGCCTTTGCAAGTGCAGTAATTCTGCCGTCCCGATCAGCATGATTCGCATTGAATCTTATGAAATAATCCAGCGTAAAGGCACAGGCCTCTCCGTGGGGCACACCGTAAATATTTGTTAACGGAAAGGAACAGGCGTGGCTTCCCGTTGTTCTCGGATGGCTGAAGGCAACCCCGGCAACAATGCTTGCTTCCGCCATTTTCTCTCTGGCTTCAAGATTATCAGGCTCGTTATATGCCTTTTCAAGCCATTCAAAAACAAGCCTTGCACTGTAAATCGAGCAGGCAGTGCACACAGGCTGATTCAGTGTGCTCCAATAGCTTTCAACCGCATGGCTTAACACATCAAGACCCGTTGAGGCCGTTACCTGCTTCGGCACGCTCAGCGTCAATTCCGGATCAATAACTGCAATCTTCGGATACATTGCAGGATCATTCATAGGATTTTTAAGATTTTTTTCCACATCGGTTAAAACAGAAATGTTCGTTACCTCTGAGGCTGTTCCGCTTGTTGTTGAAAAGGCAATCATAGGTATGGCTTCCTCTGCCGAAACGGGCTTTCCCTCACTGTGATAGGAACGAATCACATCATTCCCCCCTGCAATGGCACAGGCAGCCTTGCAGCAATCCATGGGAGAGCCGCCGCCGAGTGCAACTGCAAAATCTGCTTTTATTTCTCTTATAAGCCTTACGCAGTTATCAACATTATCCGTTGTAGGATTGGGGCGAATATCACTGAATACCGCCCTGATTCTGCCGTTTGACTGTTTAACAAATTCATCGGCAATGCCGTTTTTCGCAAAGCTTTTGCCGCACACCAGCACACCGCACTTTCCGCCGATCTCATCAATATATCTGTTTAAATCATGCCTTTTCCCGATTCCGAAAACAAGCCTTACAGGCAAATTAAATTCCCAATTCATAAAAATCCCCTTTTTTAGCCGGAAAAACCGTACCGATTCATCATTCAGATTGGTTTTCACAACTGTAACATTATTTTGATTTCATTATATATTACTATTGACCCATTTTCAAGTTGCAAAAGAATGCAAAATGGTCTATAATCCTAATACATTAAACTATTGGAGAAATTTATGAAGCTAACATTTAAACATACACAGCTTGCGTGCTACCTTGCTTATATTTCACAAGCAATAACAACTACATTTCTGCCGCTGCTTTTTGTAAGGCTTGGAGCTGAATTCGGCTTTTCGCTTGCAAAGCTTACGGTACTTATAACGATAACCTTTTTTACGGAAATTTTTATTGATGCCGTCTGCCCTCTTTTCATAAAAAAGATAGGCTACCGAAACGGAATGATTTTTGCAAACATCTGCGCTGTTCTCGGAACTGCAGGACTTGCCGTTTTTCCATTTATTTTTAAAAATCCGTATATCGGTTTTATCCTCTGCGATGCGCTTTACGCAATCGGAGGCGGATTTGACGAGGTACTTGTTTCCCCGATTGTGGAAGCCTGCCCTACCAAAAACAAAGCCAGAGCGATGGCACTTCTTCATTCGTTTTACTGCTGGGGCTGTGCCGCAATTGTTTTGCTTTCAACGATCTTTTTCCATTTTGCCGGAATGGACAATTGGCGCCTGCTTGCCGTTTTATGGGCAGGCATTCCGCTTATAAACACATTCCTTTTCATGTTTGTTCCGATCCGAACGCTTGAAGAGGAAAAGGGAAGCGGAAAATTCAGCGATATGCTGAAAAATCCGCTGTTCTGGCTGATGCTTATTGTAATGATTTGTGCAGGCGCAAGCGAGCTTTCCATGAGCCAATGGGCTTCCGCCTTTGCCGAAACAGGGCTTAAGGTTTCCAAAACCGTAGGCGATCTTCTCGGTCCGTGTGCTTTTGCCATTCTTATGGGACTTTCAAGAGTTATTTTTTCAAGAATTGATGACAAAACCGATATAGCTAAAATTCTTATCATCGGCGCAATTGTCTGTATCGGTGCATATCTTTTGGCTTCCCTTTCCGGCAATGCGATTGTTTCACTGATTGGCTGTGCGCTTTGCGGCATTGCTGTTGCACCTATGTGGCCGGGAGCATTTTCGATTGCTTCAAAGGAAATACCGAAGGCATCCACAACCATGTTTGCCAGCTTTGCCCTTGCCGGAGATTTAGGCTGCACCGTGGGTCCGTCCATCGTAGGATTTGTTTCAGGCTCCAATGATAATATTGCGAGGGGGCTTTTATGTTCCGTTGTTTTCCCGGTGGCAATGATTATCTGCCTGCTGTTTATACGAATCATAAATAAGAAAAAGAAAGCGTAATAAATAAGCGGACGGGCAATGCTCGTCCGCAAATGAATCCCCCCACCGCAAGCGATCCTCCTCCCTTTCACAAGGGAGGCATTTTTATTTCGCTTTAATTAACGCTTTGGCAATTCTTTAAATTCATTTGTAAAACCCAACACATAATCTGCTGATACATTATATAGCTTACAGATTTTTTGTATAAACCCAACTTTTGCTTCATTTATTCCTGTTTCATATCGTCTGTATTGTTCTCTTGGTAAATTTAATAATTCGGCAACCTGTGTTTGCGTTAGATCCCTGTCTTTTCTTAAATCTTCAAGTCTTTGCGTGTATAGCACAAAATCACTCCTTTTATTTATCTAAAATAATTTTAGCAGTGAATGCAACAGAAGTGTTGCAAATGCTACACAAGTATGGTATCATATAATTGCTGAGAAGCAAAAACGCATAATTCCCTGCTGCCACACAAAAAACAAGAGGGTAATTCAACGCCCTCTTATTTTTATAACGTTATAACCGTAGGGGGCGATGCCCACAACGTCCCGTTTTTTATTACATTCTTGCTTCTAAACGATAAATCGGAAAACCCTGCTCGGAAAAGCGTTTTTCATACTCCGTTACAATATTTCCTTCAAAAGCACTGTTGTGCAGATCAAGGCTGATGTTACTGAGTTTAAATCCGTTCTGCGAAAAGCTTTCTATGGAAAACTCAAAGAAATGCATATTGTCTGTTTTTTGGAAGATAACAGCGTCACTGTTCATAATTCTTTTGTAGATATCAAGAAACTGCTTATGCGTTAACCGATGCTTGGCATACTTTGCTTTAGGAAACGGACAGCTGAAATTGAGATTAATTTCACTGATTGAGCTTTTTGGAATATAGCTTGGAAGATATTCGGCGGTGCATTTCATAAATTTAATATTTGCAAGCCCCATATCCTTTGCCGTTTCACAGGCTGTTACAATAACATTTGCCGCTCTTTCAACTGCAATTATATTCACATCCGGATTCTGCTTTGCATAGGTACAGGCAAAGGAGCCTTTTCCGCAGCCAACCTCAAGCATAACTCTGTTTGCATTTCCGAAAACCTCTTCAAAATCAAGGAGCCTGCTTTCCTTTTCTGCGTTTTCATAATTCAGGTCTTCATTCACACATTCAATCAGATAATCAGAGCAGGCGGCAAGCCTTTCCTCTAAATTCTTTTTTCTTCTCATTCTCATAGTATCACCGCTTGCATTTTATCATAAAATCCTTTATCGGGCAAGTCCGTATTGACTTTTCGGCAGGCTTTGTTATAGAATGATTCTATAATAAACAGGAGGGTAAAACATGACAGAAAGAGAAAGAATGGACGCAGGCTTACTTTATATCTGCGAGGACGATAATATTATGAATGTGCAGCTGCAGCATCTTGAAAAGCTGTATGATTTCAATGAAACAAGACCAAGCCAGCTTGAATTGAGAGATAGCCTGCTGCATGATATGTTTGCCGAAATCGGTGAGGACTGCTATATTGAGCCTCCGCTTCGCGCAAACTGGGGCGGTGCGCATGTTCATTTCGGCGATCATGTTTACGCAAACTTCAATTTAACGCTTGTAGATGACGGCAACATTTATGTGGGCAATGATGTTATGTTTGCGCCGAATGTTGTTGTTGCAACGGCAGGGCATCCGATTTGCCCGGAGCTAAGAGAAAAGGGTTATCAGTATAATGCAGATGTTCATATCGGAAATAATGTCTGGATCGGTACAGGCTCGCTTATTATGCCGGGCGCCACCATCGGAGATAATACCGTTATCGGCGCCGGCTCTGTTGTTACAAAAGATATTCCGTCCGGCGTTATTGCAGTCGGCAATCCATGCCGGGTTATGAGAGAAGTCAGTGAACGGGATTACGAATATTATTTCAAGAACAGAAAAATTGATTTGGAAATAAAACAAAAATAGAAATTTACATAAGTAAACAAAAAAGCCTCCCTTTGGGACACCCTACGTAAAGAAGTATTTGGTTTA
>DESD01000044.1:0-14067 GCA_002361935.1 Ruminococcaceae bacterium UBA3323
CTTAGTGTCTGCCAAATGTCTGCAATGGTTTTTATTACCATTTTACAAAAAGCAACACTCGATACCACTACAAAATTTTAACAACCCCTACTTTAAAATTTTAATACTAACAATCTATAAACCATTGATAAAATTTATAAATTCAAAAAATCCTTTCTGTAATCTACACCGAAGAATTCGGCAAGGGATTGCATTTCGATATCTTTGATTGTGTTTACTCTCGGCAAGTGGGCAGTGAGCATATAAATCTGTGCCGCTTTTTCTACTGTTTCAATTAATCCGAAGGTTTCATCCATTGTTTTGCCTGCACCGTAAATACCGTGCATTCCCCATATAACAAGACGGAATTCCTCCATTTTCCTGGCAGTTGCTTCGCCTATCTCATTTGTTCCGCAAAGCATCCAGGGCAGAACACCGATACCGTCAGGAAAAACAACAATACATTCGGTGCACATTTCCCAAAGCGTATGCGTGAATTTCTTTTCATCAAGCTCGTGAACATAGTTCATTGCAAGTGTATTTGTAGGGTGTGAGTGCATCACAACTCTGTTTTCAGGGTCAACCTTAAGTCTTGCCATGTGGCTCATAAGGTGTGCAGGCAGCTCGCTTGTAAATTTACCACCGTCTGCATAGCCCCAAAGTAATTCTGCAGTTGTGCCGTCCTTTGCAATACGGATAATACCGAGATTATTTTCGGGATCAGGTTTAACATTCTTAAAGTATTTGCCTGTACCTGTTACTATAAAAATTTTTCCGATAAGCGGAGAGGCGTCAAAGCCTGTCGGGATTGCTCGGATAACATTGTTTAGGTCAAGGTATTCTGATGCCTCGCTCTCATCAAGCATATAGCTGATGTTTCCGCCGTTTCGCTCATCCCAGCCAAGGCGGTACATATTGGCGGTTGTATCGCACATTTCTTTTACAAACGGCGCTGTTAAAATATCCTTCATACTCTCTTTTTCAAAACCTCGTTTTCATATTTTTTGACTTCCGTAAGATAGTCGGCAGGTGTATCTGTCTGTTTTAAATATTCTTCCCATACATCACCGAAGGGCATTGTTTTAAGCTCCTCGTGCATGACCATAAGCGATGTAAATCATTGCTGTTCTGCATTTCTTTCATTGCCTTCGATGGTTCAAGCATTGCATAAAGAAGTGCCTTCTGAACACTCCTTATACCTGTTACCCAAGCAGAAATACGGTTGATAGATGCGTCAAAATAGTCTGTTGCGATAAACACTCTGTCAAGTGCATCTGCCCTTACAATTTCCTTTGCAATCTCCTTTGTTTCATCATCAAGGATAACAACATGGTCACTGTCCCAACGAACACCACGAGTGATGTGCAGTGCGATTTTATTGTTAAACAAAAGCATGGATGATATTTTATCGCTTACCATTTCAGTCGGATGATAATGTCCGTTATCCATAAGCGGTGTTATGCCTTTGTTTGCAACATAGTTCATACAAAATTCAGCACTGCCGACCGTATAGCTTTCCATACCGATACCGAACACTTTAGATTCAAGACAAACAAATACCTTTGATTTATCATAAGAAATTGAAAGAATTTCATCAAGTGATTTTTTAAATCTTTCTCTCGGACCGAATCTATCAGCAGGTACATCTTTGTATCCGTCAGGAATCCAGATGTTCATAACACAGGGAATACCTGTTTCATTTGCAAAATATTCAGCAATCTTCAAACAGCACTTGCCGTGTTCCACCCAAAACTGCCTTACAGTTTCATCAGGTGATGACAGCGTTAAATTATCCTTTACCATAGAATGAGAAAAGAATGTAGGGTTAAAATCAATCCCCATATTTCTCTCTTTCGCAAACTGCACCCATTTGGTAAAATGCTTTGGCTCTAATTTATTTCTGTCTGCAAAATCTCCGTCAAATATGGCATAGGATGCGTGAAGATTCAGCTTTAATTTACCCGGAGTAAGACTGATAACCTTATCCATATCTGACATAAGCTCATCGGGGGTTCTTGCTCTGCCTATATAATTTCCTGTGGTCTGAATACCGCCTGTAAGTCCGCCGTCATTGTCAAAACCGATAACATCGTCACCCTGCCAGCAATGAAGTGAAATGGGTACTGTTTTTAATATTTCTATTGCCTTATCGGTATCAACACCGAGCAAGGCATATTTTTCTTTTGCTTCAATATAGGACATTATTGTATCTCCTTAATATCAAATGATTTCTTCACTATATCTCTTGCATCTGCAAGGGTTATTTTTTTATCATACATAATCTGTGAGAGCAGATTGCCTGTTGCAGTTGCTTCCGTAAGTCCTGTTATAACTTTTTTACCTGTATATCGTGCAGTAAGTTCATTCAAATATGTATCTTTACTGCCTCCACCGACGATAAATATATTGTCTATTGTCTTGCCTGCAAGCTGTTCAATTTCACAAACTGCATCCTTGTACGATTTTGCAAGTGAATGATAAATAGAATTGATAACAATATCTATCGGCAAACTGCTGTTTTTCAGATAACTGTAAATTGCATTTATCATATTTTCAGGTGCAAGGAAATCAGGAGCATTAGTATCAAGCAATTCAAACTGATTGCTTTGCATTGCAAGACGCATCATATCGTCATAGCTGAATTCATTATTAAGATTTTTCTTAACATTCTGAAAAAGCCACATGCCCATATAATTTTTAAGAAATCTGAAACGATAATCAATACCGCCCTCGTTTGCAAAATTTGCCTTTTGAGCATCAATACTGACAATAGGATTCAGGCTTTCAACTCCAATCAGCGACCAAGTACCTGATGAAATATATACACTGTTATCATCAATCGGGCAAGCCGCAACTGCACTTGCTGTATCGTGACTCGGTGCAAAAATAACGGTGCAGTCAAAGCTTGCATACTCCTGCATTTCTTTTGTAAAATTTCCTATGACTGTGCAAGGTGTATCAAGGTCAGTAAACAAATGCTTTGGTAAGCCTAATTTTTCGATAATATCCTTATCCCAAATCTTTGATTCAGCATTCACCATACCCGTAGTTGTGGCATTGGTATATTCATTTCTGATAACACCTGTCAGCTTATAGGATAAATAAGCAGGTATCATCAAAAATTGCTTTGCTTTATCCAGCTTGCCTGACAGCTTATCTGCATAAAGCTGATAGATTGTATTGAAAATCTGCTTTTGAATACCTGTTTTAAGATATAACTCTTCGGCAGAAATAATTTGTTCAACCTTGCTTATTACATCATTAGTTCTGCTGTCACGATAAGATACGGCAGGCAGGATTTCCTGCTTATCTTCATCAAGCAGAACATAATCAACACCCCATGTATCAATGGCAACCGTAGTCGGTATTTTACCAATATCCCTGCATTTTGCAATACCTTTTTTAACCTCGTCTACAAGGTGTTTTATATCCCATGCGAGTGTACCGTTCTGATTAATTATATAATTTTCAAATCGGTGGATTTCTTCAAGCTTTAGTTTGCCGTCCTCAATATATCCGAGTATATGCCTACCACTTGATGCACCGATATCTACCCCTAAATAATATTTCATTATTTTACATCTAACTCCGACGCTTCTTTAGGATATTCACGCAGTTCATCATCTTCGTGTAATGGTGTCCATACCTGCGCAAAGAACGGATCTACTTTTGCACGCTGACCATAGTTCCAGCTCTTTCTCTCACACTCGTCACACCAATGACCGCCCTCAAGCACAAGCCTTGGACTTGCTTTAAAAGTATGACCAAAAGCACATTTGAATTCAAGCTGTGTTGTCCAGTCGCCCTTTTTCATTTCAGCTGATAAGCATTCACCGCCTCTGAATTTGGCAGCACCCTGCATATCCTCAAGTGTCAGCTCACTTTCAGGCTTTGATTCATCATAGCCGTGGTCAAGAATAATCTGCTTATCCCAATCAAAGAAATGGTTGAAATCATTATAATTGTCAGGCAGCTTTTCCCAAGCCTTTTTACTGCCCCAATAAGCATCAATATGGTCATCAACATTATCCTTAATAAAATGTGCTGTACCATGCTCACCGTCTGCCAGCTTATTAAACATACTGCCCATAACGGATGCCATCAGCTTTTCACCGCCCGGCACTTTGCACATTGCCTTTGCAACATAAGCAGTCGCACCCAAGCCTTTAAGATAAGCATCATAATAATATTCCATTGAATCTCTTTGAAAATGAACAAAGCTTTCAAGCTTATCGGAATCAAGATAATAGTGACCGTGGAAATTGCGAGTTGCCTGCATTTTTGGTTTGAGTATTAACGATAAATCCTCAATTCCGATATCGCCATATAATCTTTGGAACATTTCGGCTGTTGAAACTCGGCATTTTTCTCCGCCGCCGATATTATAAATATGTCCCCAGAAATTCATATCCATTGTATCTGTTGCATCCTGATAGGAAAGATTACGAAGCAGAACACCACTGTCTCTGTCTGAAACATATTCAAGCACATTATCAAAGCAGTTATGGAACATAATTGCATCACGGATTGCACTCATTGCATCACCAATAATGCCTGTCTGACGGAGTGAAACCCAATATTTTAAGCCTGATTCAATAACAAGCCTTTCAGCGGCAACCTTTGAAACTGCATAATAATCGAACATACTCGGCTTGATAGGATCACCTACTCTGCCCCAATGAATAGGGGGCATTCTGTCGCCTGTTTCGGCAACAGTGCCGATATAAACAAACTTTACTTCATCTGCTCTGCCTTGCTCTTTAATCGCAGTAATCAAATTTTTTGTTGAACCGATATTCACCTGCATTGTCTTATCAGGATAATAGTCTGCTGCAGGTGAAACGAAGGCTGCAACATGAAGAATTAAATCGGATTTTTCAACACATTTATAAACCGTGTCATAATCATTAAGGTCGCCCCAGACAATTTCAAGTCCGTTGATGCCCATATACTCTTGAAGAATATTTCTGTTTTTCTCGCTGTCACGGACTAAAATCAAGGTGTTGTATGTATCGTTATCCTTTACCATTCGCATCAGTCCCTGAATACCCATACCGCCGCAGGCACCTGTTAAAAATACGGTTTCCTGATCAATTCTTGAACGGATATAAGGATGATATTCTGTTAAATGCATCTGTGGTCTTGCTTTTGCAAAGTAAGCAAAATATGAACCGAGAACAACTGCGTGCTTTACACCGCATTCCTTTGCAATTTTAAGCAATCTGTAAATAGGGTCGATATTATATTTTTTATAAAGATTATAAATCGGTGCAGGACCTTCAACTCTTTCATCAACGCCTGCCGCAAAAACAAAGCCCTCACCCCTCTTTAAAATTTATTTCGAGCAAATCTATTTTGCCTGTGCCTGTATATTCAAAGTAAAGCGGCTGCTTTCCTGTTGAATGAAAACTTAAAATATCCGACTCAATCCAGCTATCTGCTGATTTAAGACTGATTTTTGCAAGCGGCTTTCCGATTTCTGTCATAACAGCAAGTGTACCGCCTGATCCTCTGTAATTAATCGTTATTTTTGTATTTCCTTTAAAATCAAAATATTTATAGCCTATCAGGGTTTTATTTTCTATATCCTTTATAAATCTTAAATTTCCTTCGTGATTTACATTCGGAGCGTATTTATTTCTGCCGACATTTTTAAGATGCGGCATTTTGCCATTTGTAAGGTTACAGCAGATAGGCGCAGGATATTTTCCGATTGCTTTCAGCGGCTTACCATTCAGACCACAGCTCGTCATCTCAACCTGCTTTATTGTTCCGTCTGCTTCAATTTCTATTGGCTCTGCACACGCCTGTCTGGAAAAAGCAGTGTTGTGCGTAAGCCTGTGATAGAATATGTAATACTGACCGTTTATATATTCAATACTGCCGTGATTTGTACCCGTGGCGCAAAATCTGTCTTTCTCTTTTCTGCCATTCATTCCGACATCACCGTTTGAAATAATCACACCACGATATGTAAAATCCCTGTCAGGATATTCGCTTGTTGCATAACAAAGCTCGTGATTAACCTGAGATGAATATATAAAGTAATATAAATCACCGAATTTTCTGAGTGATGCACCTTCATAAAAACAGTGCTTTCTGTATTCTGTTCCTTTAGGTGCATTATTGATTGCAGGAAGAATTCTCTTAGGCTCACCTTTAACAGTAAGCATATCATCTTCAAGCTCAACAACATTTGCACCCATAATGCTGAGTGGATTTTCACCTTTAATTTCCTTTACTGATTTATTGAAAATTCCACGCATAACATACGGCATGATATGCTTTACAACAGGTGCATTTGTATCCATAACAAAGCCCCAACCGTATGAAAGATAAATTCTGCCATTGTCATTCAGCACAGCAGGATCAAAGGGAATATATTTTAATAATGGTTCGCCGTTAGAACATCTGACATCTCCATAATATTCAAACTGTCCTGCAGGCGTATCACAGACAGCCACGCTTATAGGTCCGTCAAAACCGTGATTGCCTCGTCCCGATAAATCATAGTAAAGATAATATCTTCCGTCATTTCCCTGAACAACATCAGGAGCATATAAATCCTGTCTGACCTCGCTGTAATGAGGACATTGCTTTGCCTGATAAATGATTCCCTCACATCGCCAGTCACTTAAATCATTGACCGGTGCAGACCAGCATTCATAATCAAGCAAGCAAAAATTATCTCCGCCCTCTTTGTCGTGACTGCCATAAATATAAACTCTGTCACCAAATACATGAGGCTCACCGTCAGGAATATATGTATCAAGCGGCAGGTAGGGATTAAAGACTTGTTTTTTCATAGTGCCACCTCTTGACAAGTCAATTATTTTCAATTACACTTTAATTATATCAACACAGTGTCGGTGTAACAATCATCAGTTTGTATAATGATTGTTATAAAATCAACACAATCAGCGAAAGTGACGGAATAATATGAATACAAAAAATAATCAGCGCACAAGACTTTCAAAATTATTATTCAAAAATGCAATAATTGACCTGTTGAAAGAGAAGGGAGATATTCACAAAATATCCGTTCGTGAGCTTTGCCAAAAAGCAGAGCTTAACCGTTCAACCTTTTATGCGCACTATAATGAGCCTAAAGATTTGTTGGAAGAGCTTGAAAATGAACTTTTGAATTCAACAGAAGAACATCTGAAAAAAATCGGAGCAGAGAACGATTTGGGTGCTCATAAATATCTTCTGTCTTTTTTGAAATATATAAAAGATAATGATAAGTCTTTCAGAACACTGCTCATAGATTCTTCCGACCCTGATTTCAGAACAAAATTTATGCAGCAATCAATTATTCAGTTTGTTGAAAATCTCAATATCGTATTTGAAAAGGAAACAGAACAATATATCTATTCATATATACTCAATGGCAGCACAGGCATTATTCTTCAATGGATACGCTCGGATTACGCTGTTGATGAAACAGCAATATGCAATCTGCTTTTTTCAATTAACAGGAGTGCACTGATTAATCTTGATGATTATATTATTGAATAATATCTAAATTCAATAATTCAAAAGTTACACTTAACTGTATATGTACATGTGATTTCACATTTATCCTTGCATAAATTTAATACAAATAAAAAATGCCGTCTTGAGTTTTTCAAGACGGCGTTCTTCTCTAAAAAATATATATTGACACAATATATACTTTTTGCTAAACTAAATAATGTTGGCAGAGGAAGTCAATATTATACATTACAATTGAATATTTTATTTTTACTTAATAGTTTTAACCAACAATAGTTAAAACTAATTTTTTGGGTTTAATGTACGCTAGGGATAGTCGGGCATTGAAACTTGTACATATTTGCATAGTAATTCCTCACACAAGGGAGTAGTCTGTGTAATGGGACATTCGGATGTATCTGTAACTGCTAAAATCTACACTCATATGGTAGATGAAGTATTCGAGCAGAATAGGAAAAGATTAGCTGAATACGCAAATCAAAAGGAACAAAAAGCAGTAAACACATAAGGAACAGAAAAGAGGTAGGGGCGGTGCATAATTTACACCACCTCTACCTCAAGTTTTGGTGACAAACAATATATAAACTCAATGAATCTAATTAACAAAACAAGACTTTACAATTTCTTTCTCATACAAATGGAATCAGGCATATCCTCGTATTGACCATAGTTTAGAATAACCTTATACCCAATTTTTCTGTATAATGACATTGCTGCAACAAGCGGTTCACCGGATTCCAAAATCAGATAATGGTAGCTCTGTTCTCTTGCAGACTCCTCTAACAGCTCCATTAACTTTTTTGAAATTCCTCTGCCCCTATAATCTGCTTTTATAAAAACGCGCTTTACTTCGGCACATTCAGCATCATACTCTTTGAAAGCCGCACAGCCAATCGGAATATCATTATCATATACAACAATTACATTGTGAATATCATCAAGCTGATTATATGGGATATACTCTGATCTGTTTTCTTCACCACCAACAATTTCATTGAGAAAATCATCCAAATCATGGCATAGCTCGATAAAATCAGTATTAGCACCATCAGTATATACAAATTTCATTTTTATAATCTTCTCCGATTAAATTATTTAATATAAGATTATCATAAATTCCGAGGAAAAACAATATAAATAATACTTAAAATGCATGCAAATATTCTTCAAGACAAAGGTTATGATCATAAATAAATTTTGCATTTTCTTTGCCGACATAGCGATAATGCCATGGCTCATAATCTGTTTTGGTTATATCACTTTTATCAGCAGGATAACGCAGAATAAACCCGTATTTCCAGCTGTTTTTTAATAGCCATTGCTGAACTGCTGTTTTTTCCTGTTGCAAATCAAGCATTTGGTAATCTATATCCACGATATCAAAAGCCAGTCCTGTCTGATGCTCACTCGTACCCGGAACTGCAACAAGCTTTGCGGCCTCAATTTCAGCCTCTTCATCCGAATGTCCTGCCGCCTTTTGCTTTTTCACCTGATTTTCAAACAAAGTCTTCTGCATTTCCTGCGTTCGATATGCGGAGCATACCACCGGAGTAAGTCCTTCCTGTCTGCAGTCATCAAGCATTTGCTGTAAATCCGAACAGCATCTCGAATCTGCCTGAAAACCGTTTGTCAGTACTGCGGTATCAACACTATAATCATCCGGAAGCTTATGATCTGCATTTACTAAAATAAGCCTCCAATCGGTTTTGTCTATATTTATTCCATTATAATTGCTGACTGTATTATCCGTTTGTGATATATCACTTTCGCTTGTTATCAGTATATCTTTTTCAGATTTAATATGTTTAATTTCCAAAACTGCAGATATTGAAATAACAACTGTTAAACAAATTGTGACTATCGTCATAATACTTTTCATCTTCATATTAATACATCCTTTATCATAAATTTGATTTTATGATAAACGCATATCATTTCAAAAGAATAACGAAAAAGCATCAAATCATCATCTCATATTAAAGAGCAGATATTTATCCTTTTCAAAATACACAGATATAAAATCATTCGTTAATCCATAGCCGTTTTTATTAATAACTTCAATAATATAATGCGAATCGGAATCTTTTCTGCATATTACATCATCGGCATGATAATTTTCTTTACAGTACTCTCCCAACGCCTCAATCTCCTCTGGTATCTCTTCATCAAAAACATCAAGCTTTTGTTCGGACTGTGTGTGTACTGCGGATTCGTCCTCATTCATTATAAGACCAACCATTTTGCCGCTGATATCATCTATCCACATAACCTGCTGAATATTATTTTTATCAAGCCAGGAGCATCGCCAATATACTGTTGATTGCTCAACCGCCTCATCACCGATACTGATAAACAGATTCGGCACAGCCTTAAAAGCATTGTAGTTTTCATCTAAGCTGTAATCTAAAATGCCAAGAGATTCCCATATTTTTAATGATATGGATTTAACCTTGTCATATGTTAAATTGCACACCTTTGATGTTTCGGAAATTTCAACTACGGAAATATTTGAGTTAATTAAATTGAAAAAAGTGCATGCATTTTTTATGCTCTCCTCAGAGTTCAACAGAACCAATGAGACCTTTTTATTTTCCATTTGCTCAACCGAATTATAAAGCCGCCAATCCAGGCCCCTTGATGCTAAATCGGGCATAAAAAAGCCTGCAGCAATTATAACCAAAGTGCATAAACAAAAAAATGTTTTCTTAAAGCCACTCATATTATTCGGATGCACCCCCTTTTAAAACAACAGTAACGACTGTACCTTCATGAAGCCTGCTTTGAATTTTTATATCTCCGCCGTGTGCTGCTGCAATTTCTTTGCATAGTGCCAGACCCAGTCCTGCTCCGCCCAGTTTTCTTGAACGCGACTTGTCTGCTCTGTAAAACGCTTCGGTAAGATGCTTAATATCCTTTTCGGAAATTCCCGGGCCATTGTCACAAACCTGTATTTCGCAACCGGTTTCAAGCATAACAGATTTAATTTTAATAATGCCTTTTTCACCGTCAAACGCTTTTCTTGCATTATCGCATAAATTTGTGATTAAGGATTTTATTAGGTCCGCATCAATATAGCAAACGCCTTCTTCACATTCACAAAAAAGATCTATATTTTGCTTTTTATAAACCAGGCTGTAACTTTCAACAAAATCATTTATCAGCTCCGATAAAACAACAGGCTGTATATTGGCCTTTTCTTTTCCGATAACAATCAGCTCAAGCAGCTTTTGAGACAGATTTTCAAGCCTTTTTCCCTCAACAACAATATAATTGGCTGCCTCTCTTATTTCATCGGTATCCAGAACACCGCTTCGAATCAAATCTGCATACCCTATAATAGATGTCATCGGTGTTTTTGTTTCATGGGCAAAGCTTGCAATGAACTGCTCCTGATGATGAATATTGTTTTCAAGATAACTGACCATTGTATTAAAATCGTCCGCTACAAAGGCTATTTCATCATTTGTTCTTACATTTGCCCTTCTTGACAGATTGCCCGAGGAAATATCCCTTGATACCTTAGATAATTCTGATAAAGGCTTTGTCAAAAAGCCTGATATACAGCCTGATAAAACTGCACAAACAAGCACCAAAAACAAAAATACGCCTCTGTATATTCTCAAAAGCACATTCTGTGTTTCGGAAACAGAAGATATATCGCAAACCATATCAAGAAATAATATATCATCACCCGCCTTAATACTTCCCGTCACCAAAAGGAAATGATTGCCGTTATCTTCGAAAAAATATTTTATGGCACAGTTTCCTGAGGATACAGTAACATCATTAACGGAATAATTGAAACTTCCTTCATTATAAAGTGTTTTGTTATCCATATACAGTCTTAATGCTGTCCATGAGCCTGCATTTTTATCCGAAATCTGTTTTAAGGTTTCGCTGATATCTTCAACATCTATTTGCTGATTCACTTCATTGATTACCTGAAGCGTGCTCAAAACAGACTGATATAAATTATATGCAGCTGATTTTTCTCTTTCCAAGGCTTCATTGAAAGAGAAGGAAATCATAAGACTGCCGCCGATACCGAATAAAAAAGATAATAGGCACAGCATAGATAAAACAATTTTTACAGAAAACTTCATACCATAATTACACCTCCAGCCGATAGCCTATTTTATTAACTGCCTGAATATGATTTTCCCAGTCTAATTTTTTTCTGAGACGCTGAACATGCAAATCAACCGTTTTGCTGCCATACAAAAACTCTTCACCCCATACTCTTTCATAAATGGTTTCACGATACATTGCCCGATTGGGGTTTCTGGCAAAAAGCAGCAATAAATCATACTCCTTTGGCGTAAGATGAATTTCTCTGCCATCTTTTCTAACCTGTCTTGAATACGTATCAATCGTAACAGAACAAATTTCGATTACCGAATCTATTTTATTATATCGCCTCAAAACAACCTCGACCCTTGCCAAAAGCTCAACCATATCAAAGGGCTTTACAATATAATCCTCCGCACCTGCACGAAGACCTTTTACTCTGTCTTCAACAGAGCCCTTAGCTGTAATAAAAATAACGGGAATATCCATTGGACGAATGTAATCAATCAGTGCAAAGCCATCAAATCCCGGCAGCATAATATCAAGCAATACTAAATCATATCTATTATTTTCAAGCAAATCAGCAGCGGCTATTCCATCATAGGCACAGGTACATTTATACCCCTCCTTTGACAAGCCTAACCTGATTAAATTTGAAATGCTCTTTTCATCCTCAACGATTAAAATATGATTCAAGTTAAATCAACTCCTATATAACTTACTGCCCATACTAATCTTTATTATACATATTTTCGGCATCAAAACAGCATACTTTTCAAAATTTGCTGTATTTTGAATAAAAAACAGACAAAGCATACTGCTGTTAAAGCAGTATACCCTGTCTGCAAATGCCTTAAGTATTATTTTTTTATTTCTAAAAGACGACTGTAACATTTGAATATTATATTCCAGACAGCATTTGTCCATGGCTTAAACACCATATAAAATTCATCTGTAAAGCTAATAATATCACCCTTGAATCCGCTTTTAAACCGGTATACACCATACATCGGATGATTCTCATTTTGATATCCCGAAATACCGCCAAAATCATATATATCACATTGTTTACTCCTTGCCCATTTAATCATTTCCCATTGCAGCAAATAGGTCGGCATATAATTTCTGTATTTATCCGTACTGCCGCCGTATAAATACCATGCCTTATTTCCGTAAAAAACAGCCATTGCTGCAGCAACAGGTTCATTTTCGCATTCTACAATAAACAGTTTGGCATGTTCCTCCCCCATACTGTCCAGTATTCTTTCATAATAGGCAATATTTCTCAGGCAAAAATGATCACGCTTTGCCGTACAGCTTAAAATTTTATAAAAAACCGCAATATCCTTTTTGGTGCCACACTTAATTTTTACATTCTTTCGCATTGCTAAATTTATATTATATCTGGTTTTGGATTTAAATGATTTTAATAACTCTTCCTCTGTTTTTCCTTTTATATCCAGTCTGTAAACAAATTTAGGCTGAATCGTTTTACGGCTGCCGCCGCTTTTATAGCCTAATGCTTTCATTGTTTCTTTAAAAGAATAATCATCATCCGAAATGTCCGGATCCATTCTGAAAATAAAAGCATTGTATTTTTTTGCAATCTGCTTTACGCCTTCAGTTAGTTTTTTCAAGGTTTCCTTATCATCAGGATTACAAACAAATCCTCTTGGTGCATACATCATATAGGAATGAAGAATAGGAACTTTCTTCAGCAGCACACTCATAGTGCCGACAATTTTGCCATCATTTCTGATGATTATCCTCTCATGCTTCCAATTGATTTTTACCTGTGCCCATTCGGATGACTGCAAATAGTGACTTTTATGATTCGACTGCAAAAATTCATACAGTTCTTCATCCTCACAGTATTCTTTATTTGTAAACATATTCAACTCTCCCTATATCTTGTTTTAGAGAGTATATATTATTAAGCGAAAGATTTGTAAAAGAAAAGCAATCAAAACAGCATATTTTAATTTAATTAACGGTATAATATTAGTCATTTATTGAAGCAAATACATTTTTCTTAGCATTCCTCGCAAAAAGGAACTATGCTGCTCAATAGCAGTTAATGCATAAATAAAAAAACGAGGTGGGCACCCTGCATATTTTGCAGTGCCCCCACCTCAAATTATGATGACGAACAATATTAAAGGCTAAAAATTTTTATTTGGTCTGGACTTTGGCAGAAAAGTGTGGTATGTGTTGTGTTGCGAAACGCATGACTCCAATTGCTGCGACACAATTATAAGATAAAGGCAAGGATTGAATTTTTCGTCTTTATCTCTCGAAAGTCTCTCACCTAAACGCTCCCGGTCGCTCTCGGTAGGTTTTGGGAAATCAAAAATAATAGGTCTCTGAAAGTCTCACAAAAAATCTCAACAAAACAGAAAAGAAAAAATCGCCCTAAAATCAACTGCAGATTGAGGGCGATTTTGGACTTTTCAAGGCTATTTTGCATAGAAAAAGCGGTGACATCTATAATGTCACCGCCTGCTGGCAGAGGTATAAGGATTCGAA
>DESD01000044.1:14341-14467 GCA_002361935.1 Ruminococcaceae bacterium UBA3323
GTGTAAAAATCACTTTTTGAAACACACCATTTCAAGCCGAATTTTCACTTTTAAGTCTCTCAAAAATCTCTGTCTAAAAATGTTTCAAATAATTTTACTACTAAACATCAAATTTGAGAGGCAAAC
>DESD01000034.1:0-10930 GCA_002361935.1 Ruminococcaceae bacterium UBA3323
CCGGCTTAGCCGGAGGTCTTGACTACACAGTATATAATGCATCTTAATACAAAGGCTTTGCCGGTTATTTATAAAATACAGCAGTATGGGTTTGCATATACATAAAGCAGAAAGGGGATTTATGTGAATTCGTATGAAAACAATGAAATACAATCGTCTTAACGCTGTTCGGTATGCTGAAAAATGGGCAATGAAACGAAATCCTGCTTACTATGACTTTGACGGAATCGGCGGAGATTGTACCAATTTTGCATCGCAGTGTCTTTTTGCCGGCGGTAATGTAATGAATTATACCAAGGATATCGGCTGGTACTATATTAGTGCGAATGACCGGGCGGCTGCATGGAGCGCAGCACAGTATTTTTACAATTTTATGACAACGAATCATGGTGTCGGTCCTGCTGCAGTTGCTGAGGAAATCAGCAGACTAGAAGCAGGTGATTTTATCCAGCTGCATAATGGCACGGAGTTTTATCACACTTTGCTGGTAACAGGTTTTGAAAACGGCGAGCCTCTTATTGCTGCTCATACAAGGGATGCGTATTCGATGCCGCTTAGCCTTTATACATCGGCAAGACCGTTCGGACTTCATATAACGGGAATAAACATTTGGTAAATAAAGAAAGCCTTTCTGTAGGAAATTCCTCTGGAAAGGCTTTTTACTTTACAGATTATTTTATGGCTTCAAATACAACTTCGGCAAATTTTCTGCTACCGTTCTTATTCGGATGAACACCGTCTGAAAACAGCTTTCTTTCCTTTTTAAAAACCTTGCTCATATCTATCAGATTAATATCTTTTCTGTCTGCAATTTCTTTAACAGCAGGGTAAACCTCATCCGTCATTGTGTCTTTTCTTAACTGCCACATTACTTTTCCTCTGATTTCAAATAGCGGAGGGGGAATCAATATGTGTATTTTCGGCTTAGAGGACAAATTCAGATAGCTGTCTATTATTTCACAGTAGTCCTTTATAAACTTTTCTCTGTTCCAGTTTGTCTTTTTCGTATCATTAGAGCCGAGCATGATTACTACGATATCAGGATAAAAATCAAGACTTTGCTGATACAGCTTTTCTTTGGTGTATGGAAAATCGGCATCTTTAATGGCCGTTCTGTTTGTGTATCCAAAGTTGTTGACACAATATTCTTCACCAAGCAGATGTCCGAGAACAGTCGGATAATTATTCTTATTTCGGTTTTGAACAGTGCATCCGTATGTAATGCTGTCGCCAACACAGGCCACTTTGATTTGTCCGCCCTTTGCCTTTTTCATCGGATGATAGCTTTCAATGAAGCCAAAATGGAATAGAATAAATAACGCCGCGGCAGAAATCAGCAGTATAATTCCTGCAATAATTATATAAATCATAAATTTTTCTCCTTAATATTAATGCCAATAATAATCGTTTCTGTTTGTATTATAACGATAAACGGTTATTAATTTGTTTTCTTCTTTTGTAAAAATAAAGATTGCTCCGTTATAAAATTTGGCAACAGCTTCATTTTTGTATTTTTGTTCGGCTTTTTGTTCAGTTTCTTTAAGTGCGGTTTTCAAATCGCCGGTGGTTCGATTTGAATCTTTTCCATATTTAAAAGCATCATTCATTAATTCTTTCTGTTTATTATCGCTGATATTTAATCTTTCGGCTATTCTGATTCTTGCATGGTTGGTCAATATCGGCGTATCAATATCATAATTGGGAATATTGTGTTTATCAACATTGTCTTGCGAATAATAATCAGAATCTTTTTTTTTGTTTTAAAATGCTTTTTGATTAAAATGATGAAAAACATTGCAGCAAGAAGCACTATGACTCCCAAAACTATTAATATTGCTTTATCCATAAAATTCCCCATACAATTTGAATTCGAATTTCTTGAATATAAAATACCACAATTTAAAATTACAGTAAACTCTTTTTCAAGATTTTTCCAATAATCTTGAATTATCAGATTGCAAATGGTAAACTATATATTTGTAAGTAATCGGCAGTTGCTTTTAAAAGTTAAAATTCAGAGGTAGTTTATGTTTCTTTCTCTTGTTGTGCCCTGTTATAACGAAGAGGGCAATGTTGAAAAATTCTTTTCCGAAACAAACAAGGCGTTTGACGGCGGAGATTTTGAATATGAATTTGTTTTTGTCAATGACGGAAGCAGGGATAAAACTGAAAGCTGTTTAAAAGGGCTTTATGATAAAAACAAGGAGTATAAAATTCAGGTGCTTTCCTTCAGCAGGAATTTCGGCAAGGAAGCTGCGATTTATGCAGGGCTTAAGGCTGCAAAGGGTGATATGGTCTGCCTGATTGATGCTGATTTGCAGCAACGGCCGGAGGTTGTTCTTCAGATGCTTGATATAATGCGCCAAAATGAAGAGCTTGATTGTGTAACAGCTTATCAGAAAAACCGCAGAGAAAGCAAAGTAATGATTTCTCTGAAAAATGCTTTTTATAAAATAATAAATAAAATCACCGAGGTTAATTTTGTAAACGGAGCTTCCGATTTCAGACTGATGAAAAGGAATATGGTTGATGCCGTTTTAAATATGAGCGAATATCATCGCTTTTCAAAGGGTATATTCAGTTGGGTTGGCTTTAATGTTGAATATATTCCTTATGATGCGGAGGAAAGAGAAAGCGGAAAATCAAAATGGAGCGCCGGAAAGCTGTTCAAATACGGAATTGACGGTATCGTTTCTTTTTCAACGCTTCCCTTAAAGCTTTCAACCTATGTTGGTTTCATTTCAGCCATTATTTCGCTTATATATCTTGTTGTTGTTATTATTCAGAAGCTTGCTTTCGGCATTGATGTTCCCGGCTACGCAACAATTGTTGTGCTTGTTCTGTTTCTCGGAGGCCTTCAGCTTTTCAGCCTTGGAATACTTGGTGAATATATTTCAAAAATATTTGTTCAGGTAAAAAACAGACCGATTTATGTATTAAAAGAGCATTTGGGTAAAGAAAATGAAGAATAAAGAAATTATTTTATATGTTCTTTTCGGCGGACTTACTACGCTTGTAAATTTCTTTGCTTTCTGGCTTCTTAATAAAGCAGCAGGGGAATACGCCTATCTTGTAAACAATGTTATTGCGTGGTTTGTTGCGGTTGTTTTTGCATATGTAACGAATAAACTTTGGGTGTTTGAATCAAAAAGCTGGGCATTCAAAACCATTGTCAAAGAAATTCCCGAGTTTTTTCTTGCACGGGTGTTCAGTCTTTTTATTGAGGAAGCAGGGCTCTGGCTCTTTGTTGAAAAAGCAGGATTTGACAGCTTTTCGTTTTCGGTTTTGGGATTTGATGTTACAGGCAAGCTGCTTGCAAAGGCTGTGCTTGCAGTTATTGTTGTTATTTTGAATTACTTTTTCAGCAAGTTTATCATTTTTGCAAGAAAGAAAAAAGAGAATAATTAGGCAATATAGAGAAATCGGAGAGGTAGCTGCCTCTCCTTTTTGTTTGCCGTTATTTATCGCATTCAACATCCCATGGCCAGGGATCCTTAAGCCATTCGTCGCTGTTGTTCTCGCCAAGCGTCAACGGTCCGAAATTTTCTTCAAATTCAGCTTTTAATTCTTCAAACTGGCGGTGATATTTTTCATAAAGCCTTTTTGCTTCCTTGTTGTCTATATGCGTATCCATATAAACTCTCATTTCCCACATGGCAAACTGAGCAGCGGATACTCTTAAAAGCATTTGTTCTCTGTTCATACAAGGGTTCCCCTTCCGGTGAATGGTTTGTTCAGCTCAGGGAAAAGTGTTCCCTCAAATAAAGCGTGTTTTTCTTCTTCGTATGTTACAGGCTGCTGCTGAAACGGAATATAAGCCATTGTAACAGTTGCATCAGCAGGGAGAGGAGGCAAAACACTGCTTTTTTTATTTAAAAAAGACGGATTAAACATATCAACATATTTTTCCATAAATTGATTCTCCTTTCCTACTATTCTATGCCTGAGTTAAAACTATGTTCGTTTTATATGGTTTGATACATTTTTATAATAAGAGAAAAAATTTTTTATACATATAATGGAATATGATGTTTAAAAATTATTCTGAATGGTAAAAATAAATATGAAAGAAAAAGCGAAGGTGATTACAGTATGACAGTTAAGCGCGGAGATATATATTATGCAGATTTAAGCCCCGTTGTCGGCTCGGAACAGGGCGGTGTAAGACCTGTATTGATTGTTCAGAATGATGTTGGAAATCGTTTTTCGCCAACGGTTATTGCAGCGGCAATAACAAGCCAGCGTGATAAAACAAGTTTGCCTACTCATATAGAGGTTGATGCAAGAAACTGCGGTCTTGCCAAGGACAGTGTTGTGCTTTTAGAGCAGGTGCGAACGATTGATAAGCGCCGATTGCGTGAAAAAATGGGTGCGCTCGACGGCGGCGATATGGGAAAAGTAAATGAAGCCCTTTCCGTTTCCTTCGGGCTTTGATATGGAATAACTCTTAACGGGAGTTATTCCTTTTTTTATTTTTTGCTCCGTTTATTACAAAATAGTAATTTATTATTCTGAAAAATATGTTAGAATAGGATTATGTTAAAAAGAAAGGAAATGGTTACATATATGAAAATCTTTCTTCTTGAGGATGATGCTTCAATTGCAATGGGGCTTGAATATTCTTTGCAAAAAGAGGGCTATGAAACGGTTCATGCCAAAACGGTTTCAGAGGCTTTGGAATTGATAGGCAGAAATGTGTTTGATTTGTATTTGCTGGATTTAACCCTTCCTGACGGCAGCGGCTATGAGGTTTGCAGGGCTGTTAAGGAAAAGGGGGATTTGCCTGTTATCTTTTTAACCGCCTTTGATGACGAGGTTAACGTTGTTATGGGCTTTGATTTGGGCGCGGATGATTATATTTCAAAGCCGTTTCGTGTTAATGAACTTATGGCAAGAATCAGAAGTGTGCTTAGAAGATATAACAGCGAAGCGGGCAAAAGCGGAATTGTAGAGCTGCATGGGCTGCGAATCAACACAAATGAAGCAAAGGTTTTTAAAAACGGTGCGGAAATTGTGCTTACCGCTATGGAGTACAGGCTTTTGCTTATACTTGTTAATAACAAAGGCAGGGTTCTTTCAAGAAATCAGCTTCTTGAAAATATCTGGGATATAGACGGAATTTTTGTTAACGATAACACGCTTACCGTTTATATCAAACGGCTTCGTGATAAAATTGAGGATAATTCGGATGATCCGAAGATTATCAAAACGGTTCGTAAAATGGGGTATATTTTGGAATGATTAAGAAAAATAAGGATTTATGCCTTGTTTTGGCAGCATCATTTATTGCTGTTGCAGCAGGCTTTTTTACGATATTTAAAAGAAACGAAAAATGCGCTTTTGTTTTTCTTGCTGTTTCTGCTTTTATTATAATTATGTTTTTATTTATTACATACAAAAGGATAAAAACAATAAAGAATTTAAACAGCTATCTGAATGCAATAAGCAGCGGCGATTATGACCTTGATATAAAGGATAACACCGAGGGTGAGCTGAGCATAATTAAAAATAATCTTTACAAAATCATTGTTACGCTTCGTTCGCAGCAGGAAATGCTTCTGAAGGATAAACACTATCTTGCCGAATCGCTTGCGGATATTTCCCATCAGCTTAAAACGCCTATTACATCCATTACAATGATGTCCGATTTGCTGAAAAATGAAGAGGATGAGGGCAAACGTAAAGAATTTTCAGAGGTTATTGAAAATCAGCTTTCAAGAATGAATTGGCTTATTGTAACACTTTTAAAGCTTTCTAAAATTGATGCAGGTGCAACGGAGTTTAAGAACAGCCTTGTAAATCTTAAAAGTATGCTGAAAAAATCCGCCCAACCGTTTCTTTTAAATGCAGAAATCAATAATATAGATTTGTCTGTTGAATGTGATGATAATATCTTTGTTTCTGTTGATGAAAACTGGTATATTGAAGCAGTGTCCAATATAATCAAAAACTGTATAGAGCATACAGCCGGCGGCGGATACGTTAAGGTTTTGGCCGAGGAAACCCCTGTTTTTACAAGAATTCATATCAGGGATAACGGCTCGGGCATTGCAAAGGAAGATTTGCCGCATGTTTTTGAACGTTTTTATCAAGGAAAAAATCACAGTGAATCAAGCGTTGGTATCGGGCTTGCACTCAGCAAGGCAATACTGAATAAGCAAAATTCCATTATAGATGTTCAAAGCAGTGAAAACTGCGGAACAGAGTTTGTAATCACAATACATAAGGTGATTGTTTAGCGTAAAGCACAATAGCTTTACATAGAAAACAGCTTGCTTTCTGTATTTATATATTATCGGGGCGGGTTTTATATCCGCCCGTTTAAAATTACAAAATTGTAATGGAAAATGTCACTCTATTGTAAGTTTGCGGCAGTAAACTTGGCATTGTAAACGAAAGGAGATTTCATTATGGAAATACTTAAAGTTCAAAATTTAACAAAAACCTATGGTAAGGGTGACACAATGGTAAAGGCGCTTGATAATGTGTCTTTTTCAGTGCCGAAGGGTCAGTTTGTCGCAATTATCGGTCCGTCAGGTTCGGGTAAATCAACCCTGCTTCATATTCTTGGCGGTGTTGATACGGCAACAAGCGGCAATGTTTTCATTGAAGGGACAGATATTTCAAAGCTTGATGAAACGGCTCTTGCAATTTTTCGCCGCAGACAGATAGGCCTGATTTATCAGTTCTATAATCTTATTCCTATTCTTAATGTAGAAGAAAATATAACGCTTCCGCTCCTCCTTGACGGTCAGAGTGTAAACAAGAAAAAGCTGGATCTTCTTGTTGATTCCCTTGGCTTAAAGGACAGAATAAAGCATCTTCCGAATCAGCTTTCGGGCGGTCAGCAGCAGAGAGTATCTATCGGCAGAGCGCTTATGAATAATCCTGCACTTGTGCTTGCGGATGAGCCTACAGGTAATCTGGACAGCAAAAACAGCAAGGAAATTGTTGATTTGCTCAGAACAATTAATAAAGAAAACAATCAAACTGTTATTATCATTACGCATGATGACAGAATTGCCCTCAGTGCAGACAGAATTATTGCCATTGAGGACGGCAAAATCGTTAAGGACGAGGTGATTAGGCAGTGAATATCGTTAATAAGCTAACGCTCCGCCACCTCAAAGAAAACAAGGGCAGAACAATTATAACAACGCTTGGAATCTGTGTTTCCGTTGCTATGATAACTGCGGTTTTCGTAAGTATAGCGTCCTTTATGAAGTTTTACGGGGACGCAACGGTTTTTGAGGCAGGCAACAAGCATGTTGAGTATTACGCATTAAGCAATGAGCAGATCACTGCCCTGAAGGCGGACGACAGAATAGATGAAGTAGGTCTGTATGCAAATTTGCCTGAGGACAGTGATGGCTTTAAAGTGAATTCCGATTCACCGGACAGCGTTCGTGTAGGCAATATTTATGCCGGCGATGAAACAAACCTGAAGCAAATGCTTACGGGCAAGCTGGATGGCGCAATGCCGAAAAATGAACATGAGATAGCAGTGGAACAGTCTTTGATTGAAAAAAACGGGCTGGATTGGAAGATCGGAGATACGGTTACCGTGCAGCTTGGCGAAAGATATTATGAATACTATGATTACACTGAATCCGATGAATATTATGAAAAAACAGGTGAAAGTGCAAAGGTTAAATCTCATATATATGGGAATTCCGGTGTTTCAGATGAAGAATTTGCTCCTGCTTATGAAGCACAGTTTAAAATTGTGGGCATTCTTTATAATAATAATCCAACAAGGGGATCCGGAAAAATTGTTCGCGGCTTAAGCTCCGAAGAAAAGAAATCTGTTGCAAATGCAACCGTAACGCTAAAAAATGTAAATTACAAGTCGCTTGATGTGATTGAGGATATTTCGGAAACAATCGGCGTTGAATACGGCAGCGAGCAGATGCATATCAATAAGGATTATCTTCAGTCCAAGCTTGCAATAGACAGTGAAAGCGTGATTGCAACCACCATTATACCAATGGGCATTGTTATTCTTATCATTATTATGATAGCTTCCGTTGTTCTGATTTACAATTCATTCGGAATGTCGCTTTCGGAAAGAACAAGGTATCTCGGAATGCTCGGCAGTGTCGGCGCAACAAAAAAGCAAAAAAAGAAATCCGTTTATTTTGAGGGTGCGGTTCTTGGCTTGATCGGAATTCCGCTTGGCATTATCGGCGGTGTTATCGGTATCGGTGTAACGCTTGAAGTTGTAGGCAAAAAAATTGTAGAAACGGGAATGCTGATGGGCGTTGAGGATTCAGCACTGGAGTTTAAAGCGGTTGTTCCGCTCTGGGCAGTTGTCGGTGTAGTTATTTTCAGCCTGATTACCATATTTATTTCGGCAGTTATTCCTGCAAAAAAGGCTTCTTCCATTACTCCGGTTGATGCATTACGGCAGAACAGCGAAATTAAGCTTAAAGCCAAAAAAGTTAAATCGCCGAAATATATCCGTAAAATTTTCGGATATGAGGGAGAGCTTGCACATAAAAATCTGAAAAGAAACGGCAGAAAATCAAGAGTAATTACTGCTTCCATCGCCATTTCGGTTATTCTGTTCATTTCGGTAAACTATTTCTGCAATATGTTTACAAGAGTCAACAGCGATATGAATGTTCCTTATCAGATTCAGGTTAACTGTAAGTATGATGATATGGATGAGCTTAAGAAAGCGATTCTTGATATGGATAATGTGGATGATGCTTATTTACTGGAAAGCACACAGCTTTTTCTGGGAAAGGATTATCCTGCTGATTATGATCATGCACTTGGCTCTGATGAAACCTTATCAAAGGCATACCGGAATTTGTGGCAATCCAATAAATCCTTAATGCTTCTTGGTATTGAAGATGATAGGTTCAATAAGCTTTGTGAGGATAACGGAATTGATTCTAAGCCTTATTACAGTATTGAGAATTATAGCATCAGAATGCTGCTTCTGAATAATTTGAGCAGAACAACCGGAGGCTCGGGCGTTTTCAATGAAAATGCAGTAGGCAGCAGAATTTCGGGGCCGCTTACCTTTGATGATGCCGGAAATGAAGTTATTTATTATTATCAGGTTCAGAATCTTGTTGACTATAAGTCGGATAATGAGCTGTTTTCCCTGGTTCCCAAAAATTATTTTATCGCATTTGTTCCTTACAGTTCTTTTTACGGAATGACTTCCGATGTTGGAATGTATGAAGAAATCTGGATCAATCTGGTTGTTTCAACGGACAGCCATAAGGAAGTTACCGAAAAGATTTCAAAATACGGCGATGAAAACGGAATACAGTTAAGCGTTTTTGATGTTGCCGAAAATGCGGAATCCATGAATACAATCCTTTTTGTTCTTCAGGTATTTGTTTACGGCTTCATAACCTTGATTACCATGATAACGATTGCAAATATTATCAACACAATTTCAACAAGCATCGCATTGAGGCGAAAGGAATTTGCAATGCTCAAATCCGTTGGTGCAACGCAAAAAGGCTTCTATAAAATGGTTTGCCTTGAAAGCCTTTTCTATGGTTTGAATGCACTTATCGTTTCCATTCCGTTAAGTATTCTGATCAGCTTCGGGCTGAATAAGATAGTCGGCAGAGGCGATGTACCGTTTGAAATAGACTTCCTATTATATGCCTGCGTAATTTTTGCAGTGTTCCTGATTATCGGATTCTCTATGCTCTATTCCGTTAAGAAAATAAAGAAGGATTCCATTATTGAAACCCTCAAGCAGGATATCACCTAAGGAGGAATACAAATGAAGCGTACAAAGTTAATCGGAATAGGGATTGCAGTTGTTATTGCCGCAGTTCTGACCTGCGTTGGAATCAAGCTGCATTCGGATGCAGGCTATTATTACACGCAGATAGATAACAGCAAGGCGGAACAGATTGAATCAAACGGCGGCGTGATTGATTTTAACGGCGGAATGAGCTATTCGTATTCCCTGCCTGCCTTTAATGAAAAGGGCAAAGAAAGGGATATCAAATTCGGCACGGAAAAGAAACTGAAGGAAGGCGCATTTTTATGCTTAACCGTAAAATCGGTTCAGGGTGTTGTTGATTGGAAAGAAGTTCGGTATGATGAGCTTCCCGAGGAGATTCGTGAAAACTTTACCGCTCCTCAGAAATAATATGCTTATTTGCTTCCTGTTAACAGGAAGCGGATAGGAAGCAGCTGAAGAAGCTTAACAAAAATTAGCCTGTAATGATTCTTCGCTGCTTCTCATAATTTAAAACCCCATCAAAAGTCAAAGGGCATTCCGAAAGGGATGTCCTTTGGCATTTCGGGCTTTTCCCGAGGGGAGAAGGCAAAAATAATGCTTGTCTATGCATCCCTTAGTATGCTACAATGAATATATCATTTTTTAAGAGGTGTTACTTATGGAAAAAATTGCTGCTTTTGAAAAGGTCAGCTTTGCACAGTTTGAAGAGGCGTGGAAAAAGAATTTTCCCGAAACAAAAGATGTAAAAGCGGTTTATGACGCAATAAAAATGCCGAAAAGGGCAACAACCGGCTCTGCAGGCTATGATTTTTTTGCACCTGCCGATATCAAAATGGAAAAGGGTAAATCCGTGCTGATTCCAACGGGAATTCGTTCCAAAATCCAGGATGGCTGGGTGCTGAAAATTTATCCACGCTCCGGTCTTGGCTTTAAGCACAGAGTTCAGCTTGATAATACGGTTGGCATTATTGATGCAGATTATTACAATTCTTCAAACGAAGGTCATATTATGATAAAGCTTTCCTGCGATGCCCATGATGACGGACATACCGTTGAGCTTGCAGGCGGAGATGGCTTTGCTCAGGGAATTTTCCTTCCGTTCGGCATTACCTTTGATGATGACACAGACGGTATTCGTGACGGCGGTTTTGGCTCAACAACTAAAAAATAATAACAAAAATTTACGGTGAAATTTAAAAATATAAACAT
>DESD01000034.1:11138-11356 GCA_002361935.1 Ruminococcaceae bacterium UBA3323
GTGAAATTTAAAAATATAAACATATTTATACATAATTTGATAAAATACTTGACTTTTTAAATTTATTTGTATATAATCTTCGCAGAATATGAAAGCGTATTCAAATACCCCTGACAGACAGGTCGGAGGGAGGGAATTAAGTGAGCCAGGTTAAAATCAAAGATAATGAGACTCTTGATAGCGCACTTCGCCGCTTTAAGCGTCAGACTTCTCGTGAT
>DESD01000034.1:11669-32404 GCA_002361935.1 Ruminococcaceae bacterium UBA3323
CAGACTTCTCGTGATGGTATTATCCAGGAAGTTCGCAAAAGAGAGCATTATGAAAAGCCATCAGTTGCTCGTAAAAAGAAGAGCGAGGCTGCTCGTAAAAGAAAGTATAAGTAATAGATTATACATATCAGGGGGAGCAAAACTTTGCTTCCCCTTAAAATTTTTGGAAATACTAATGGTGTTGGTGTGAAAAATCACACGAAGCACAAGTATTGTACCCTCAGAATTTGCCCGTGCATAATTTTGAGTTGGTTAAATTCACATTCACGCCTTATCCGGCTACAACAAGGACAATCGTGATTTTGATTATATTTGTAGCCGGAAAGGCTTGCGTGAATTACTATGAAAAAAATTCTTGTTTTAAACGGCCCTAATCTTAATATGACGGGAATCAGAAAAAAGAATGTTTACGGCGGCGAAACCTTAAAGCAGATAAATGATGAATTAAAAATCTACGGCAAGGCAAACGGTGCCAAAGTATCCTTTTTTCAGTCCAACCACGAGGGTGATATAATTGATGTTATCCACGAAAGCAAGGATGAGTTTGACGGAGTGGTTATAAATGCAGGCGCATATACGCACTACTCCTATGCCATTCGTGATGCTATCGAAGCTGTTTCGGATTTTACTCCTTTTGTTGAGGTTCATATGAGCAACATTCATGAAAGAGAGGATTTCCGAAAGGTTTCTGTTATAACGGATGTTTGTGTAAAGCAGATTTGCGGTTACGGAAAAGACAGCTATAAAATGGGTATTGATTTATTAATGGAAATATTATAAAATATATTAGTAAAAAATAAAAACAATTAACGGAGGTATATTTTTATGGTATCAGCAGGTGATTTCAGAAACGGCGTTACTTTTGAAGAGGATGGAAATGTTCTTCAGGTTATCGAGTTTCAGCATGTAAAGCCTGGTAAGGGTGCTGCTTTCGTAAGAACAAAAACAAAAAATGTTATTACAGGTGCAGTTACAGAAAAAAGCTATAATCCATCAGCTAAGTTTCCAACAGCTTTCATTGAAAGAAAAGAAATGGTTTATTCATATAGTGATGATGGTCTTTATTATTTCATGGATCAGGAAACATTCGATATGGTTCCTGTTGCAGAAGCAGATTTAAGCGATAACTTCAGATTTGTTAAGGAAAACGATGTCTGCCGCATTCTTTCTTATAAGGGTAAGGTATTCGGTGTTGAGCCGCCTACATTCGTTACGCTTGAGGTTGTAAAAACAGATCCCGGCTTTAAGGGCAATACAGCTACCAATACACTTAAGCCTGCAACGCTTGAAACAGGCGCAGAAATTCGTGTTCCTCTTTTCATTAATGAGGGCGATTCTATCCGTGTTGACACAAGAACCTGTGAATACATGGAAAGAGCATAATTAAAAGGAGTAAATGTTATGAATACTGTTGAAAGTCTTGGATATCTCAAGGGTCTTATTGACGGTCTTGAGGTTAAAAATGAATCCGAAGCAAAAATTTACAAGGCAATTATTGATGTAATCGAAAATATCGTTGATGATATTGATGATATCTATGAAGAAATTGATTCTGTTGAGGAACAGGTTGATGAAATAGACGAAGCTCTTGCAGATGTTGAGGAGTACCTTGATGACGACTGCGGCTGCGATTGTGATTGCGATGATGACTGCTGCGAGTATGAGCTTGAATGCCCTGCATGCGGCGAATCCATTGTTGTTGATGAATGCACAATTGAAGAGGGCGGTATTGAATGCCCTGCATGCGGCGAATATCTTGAGTTTGAGCTTTCCTGTGATGGCGAAGAGGATTCAGACGAAGAGTAATTAATATTCTGTGTGCTTTAAGCCGTAAAGCGTTTACGCTTTACAGCTTTGTTTTACAGGCAAAAAAACGAACGGCATTTATCCGTTCGTTTTTTCTTTTGCTTTTTGTTATATGGTTTAGCCTAAAGCATCTTTTACTGCGTCGCCAACCTTATCTGCTGCGCCGCCTGCACCTTCTGCAACCTTATTTCCTGCTTCACCAACATCAGAAACTGCTTCGCTGACATTGTCGCCTACTTTGTCTGCTTCATTGCTGACTTTAGTAGCGTCATCTTCAATCATATTGCTTGTGTTTTCGGTATTGTTTTGTGTTGTGCTTGTGGTTGAAGTTGTGTTGTTTGTTGTAGTTTCCGTGTTATTGTTGTTTTTACTGCAGCCAACAAAAATAGCAGCAAGAACTGCAAAAGCAAGTGCAAAAACTATGATTTTAGTTTTCATTTTAATTCACATAACCTTTCTGGCTACAAGTAATAATTAAAATCACGATTTCCCTGTTGTAGCCTGACAAGGTGTGATGTGAATTTAGCCATCTCAAAATTGTGCCGTCGGTAAATTCTGAGGGCAATATAATCGAATTAGTGTGATTTTTCATACTAATTCCTTTCTGTTATATTATTGTCTGTTGATATTCTATTATTCAAAATTATTTTTTATTCTTTACTTTGTTAATGTTCCGTTGTCGGAATAAAGAAGCATAAGGATGTTTTCTTCCTCTCCCGTGTGTGTATTGATATAAATCAGTACCTCATCACCGGTTTTTTTATTTCTGCAATGGTATTCAACGCAGGGCGCTTCCTTGCCGTTCTTTTTGGGAATAACGCAGTGTCTTGATGAAATGACTTCAACATATTTTGAAATTTTGGATTTTAAATCCTTTTCTGCAATTTTCATTGAAAAATCGCTTCTCTCCCTGTGGTTAGTCAAAAAGCCGTCTGCTTCAAGTGAATAAATTTTGCCGTCTGCAAGGGACACGCCCACTTTAATTAAATCGGAATAGTAAATAACGTTGTTTTTTGAATATGCAAAGTTTATCACGCAAACATTGTTTTCAACAGCATAATAGGTTTGCACCATATCCTGATAACCAAGCTTTTTCAGATAGGCTTTTGCTACATTCACGGCATTTTCCTGTGTAATGGATTGTGAACTGACCTTGCCGCTTCCTAAAATATAAGCAACATATCCGCCGCCCTTTGAAACTGCAACCGTGTATCCGTCCATTGTGTAGTTATAGCACGGTATAGCTCCGTTGCTGTCGCCGGAATAGGTTAATTTGTCTACATTTACATAAAGTGCTTTTGCGGCTATTTTAAGGCATTCATCTCTTGTTTTTGCCGGTGCATCCTTGGTAACGGCAGGCTCTCTGTTTAATACAGCATCGGCAAACGGACCGTCATAAATAAGAGTAGGATAGTCTGAAAAGGCTTCCTCGGCCTGCGTAAAATCAAGAGAAAGAGATGCAACATTTGCTTCTGAATGGCTGCTCTTTACCTCGTTTCCTGTAATGTCTCCGCCGTTTGTACATCTTGTTACCATTTCTTTAATGCTTTTGGAGTAGCTTTTTGCGTATTCCAAAAGCTTCTGCATGTTTTCATATTCCTCATTGCTTATCTCGGTTCCTGTTCTTGTTTTTTCGGAAAGGTATTCGGAATAGTCGGCTGCCTGGCTCAGAAATTTGTATGTGCCGCTGAGATTCATCTGTTCAATCGGCAAATGCGAAAGCTCGTTTTTTGCAAGGCTGCATTCGGAAGATAAGTCCTCTGAAAGCGTTGCCATCATTGTTGGCGTTGCAGCATATCCGCTTTTGGTTAAATTGGTTTCAATCGAATCCAGACATTCGGATAATTCCATTAAGCTTTGCTGATAAACTGCTTCCAGCTTTGTTTTATATGCTGCGCTTTGATTGTTTCCGATAATCGCATATGCAGCAAGCACTGCAACAATAGAAACTGCATAAGAAAAAAGTCTTATAGTATTACGAAATGACATATGTTTCAACCTCCGTTTCTATTTTTACCCGAAAAAACTAAAAACATACAAAAAAACCTTTAAAACCCTCAAGTATTTTGATATAATATAATTTATTTAGATAAAGTGACTACTTATAATTAAATATACGGGGTACTTTAAGATGTTTTGTAAGAAAGATAAAAGCAGAATTGTTGTTAAGGTGGGAACCTCAACTTTAACGCATAAAACGGGAAAAACCAATATTGCAAGAATTGCGAAGCTTGCTTCGGTTTTATCTGATTTAAAAAATGCAGGTCACGAAGTTATACTCGTTTCCTCGGGTGCTATCGGAGTCGGAACAGGAAAGCTCAGGCTTTCCGAAAAGCCCTCAACAACAAAAGGGCTTCAGGCTGCCGCTGCTGTCGGCCAATGTGAATTGATGTTTCTTTATGATAAATTGTTTTCCGAATACGGTGTTGTTGTAAGCCAGCTTCTTTTTACTTCGGATGAACTTTATAATGATGAAAGCAAAAAGCATCTTGTGGATACATTCAATCAGCTTCTTGAATATGATTGTCTGCCGATTGTGAATGAAAATGATTCCATATCGGTTGAAGAACTTTTAAACGGTGATAATGATTGCCTTTCTGCAAGAGTTGCCGAAATAACAAATTCGGATTTGCTTATACTCTTAACAGATACGGATGGTCTTTATGACAGTAATCCTGCTGAAAACCCTGATGCAAGGCTGATTGAAAGCGTTGATGAAATCAATGATGATATCCGCTCAATTGCGGGCGGTGCAAGTGCAAAGGGAACAGGCGGCTTTATAACAAAGGTCAAGGCTGCCGAAATTGCAACCTCTGCCGGAATTCCTGTTGTAATTATGAACGGCTCAAAGCCGACTGATATATATAAAGTGCTTGACGGAAAATCCATAGGTACATTTTTTAAGGCGGTGTAATCATGATATCTTTAGGTAAAAAGGCTCTTGAAGCAAAGGATTTTTTGGCTTCCGTAACGGAAGCACAGAAAAATGAAGCGCTGAAGGCGATTGCGGATGCTTTGAGGGAAAACAGTAAAACAATTATTGAAGCAAATAAAATTGATATTGATAACGGCGAAAAAGCAGGGCTTGGCAAAGGTCTGATTGACAGATTAATGCTTGATGAAAAAAGAATTTGTGATATTGCCGACAGCGTTATCAATGTTATAAATCTTCCGGATCCGTGCGGTATAACTCTTGATGAAATAGAAAGACCGAATGGTCTTTTGATTAAAAAGGTTTCTGTTCCGATTGGCGTTATCGGAATTATTTATGAAGCACGCCCCAATGTTACCGCAGATGCTGCAGTGCTTTGCCTTAAAAGCTCAAATGCTGTTATTCTTCGCGGCGGGAAGGAAGCCATAAATTCAAATATTGCGATTTCTTCTGTTATGAGAGCAGCAATCAAATCCTGCGGATTTGATGAAAACTGCATTCAGCTTGTTACCGATACCTCAAGAAATTCGGCAAATGAAATGATGAAGATGAACGGATATCTTGACTGCCTTATTCCGAGAGGCGGAAAAAATCTTATTCAATCCGTTGTTGAAAATTCAACGGTTCCGGTTATTGAAACAGGTTCGGGCAACTGCCATATTTATGTTGATGAATATGCCGATGTTGATATGGCTGCAGAAATAGTTTTCAATGCCAAAACACAGCGGATAAGCGTTTGCAATTCCTGTGAAAGTTTGGTTGTTCATTCGGCAATAATAAATAAGGCGATGCCGAAAATAAAAGCGCTTCTGGATAAGAAAAACGTTGAAATCCGCGGTGATGAGCGTGCCGTGCTTTCTGCTGAAGGTATTATTTCCGCAAGCGAAGCGGATTTTTCAACCGAATATCTGGATTATATTATCAGTGTAAAAACGGTTGACAGTTTGGATGAGGCAATCAGGCACATCAACAAGCATTCAACCCGCCACAGTGAAGCGATTATAACAGATAATGATGCGCACGCAAGAGAATTTATGCAGCGCATAGATTCATCATCCGTTTATGTTAATGCTTCAACAAGGTTTACCGATGGCGGAGAATTCGGACTTGGAGCCGAAATCGGTATTTCCACCCAAAAGCTTCATGCAAGAGGTCCTATGGGTCTTCGGGAGCTTACAACTACTAAATATCTTGTTTTCGGAAACGGACAGACAAGATAAATTTATAAATATAAATTTTTCAGGCTTTATTCAGCCTTAAAGATATAAGGTAAAAAAATGGATAAGTATAAAAAATTAGCTTCAAATACAATAATTTTTGCAATAGGCACCTTTTCGTCCAAGCTTCTGACTGTTTTACTTACTGCTTTTTATACCCGTGTTATGGAAACCGGCGATTTTGGTGGGGCAACCTCTATTC
Source organism: Ruminococcaceae bacterium UBA3323 (assembly GCA_002361935.1). Taxonomy (GTDB): domain Bacteria; phylum Bacillota; class Clostridia; order Oscillospirales; family Acutalibacteraceae; genus Eubacterium_R. The sequence goes on from DESD01000034.1 coordinate 17,827, forward strand.
AGAATGCCGTTAATATCCTTGTTCCGATTGTTACACTTGCTGTAAATTCGGCGGCTTTAAGATTTTCAATAGATAAATTTTCCAATAAAAAAAGCGTATTTACAACAGGTGTTGTAACAACCTTGGCAGGATTTTCTGTTTTCTGCCTTTTATCTCCTTTGGTTTCTAAAATCACAATCAATGATTTTAATATGGGCGAATATGTTGTTGTGCTTTATCTTATGCTTCTTGGCTCCTCTCTTCGCCAATTGTGTCAGCAGTTTGTAAGGGGAATGGGAAATGTTAAGCTTTATGCAATAGACGGAGTTATAGCAACGGCAACCTCTGCTGGATTTACTTTTCTTTATCTCGGTGTATTCAAATGGGGAATAAACGGCTATATTCTTTCTATTTTTACAAGCGATATCTTCTCTGTTGTTTTTATGTTTGCGGTTGCAAAGCTATGGAAGTATGTTGATTTTAAAAAGGGGCTTGATAAGCGTATTTCCGTGCCTATGCTGAAGTACTGCATTCCGCTTATTCCTACAGTTGTGCTTTGGTGGATTATAAATGTATCCGATCAGTATATGGTTATTTTCTTTAAAGGCGTTGCAGAAAGCGGCATATATAATGCGGCGTATAAAATTCCGAATTTTGTTATCATTTTTTCAACAATTTTTATTGATGCGTGGCAGCTTTCGGCTGTTGATGAATATAACAGCAGGGGAAATTCAAAATTCTTTTCTGATGTGTTTAATGTTTACAGCGGTTCGCTTTTTGTTGTAGGCGCATTTCTTATAACGCTTTCCAAATTTATAACAGGCATTTATCTTGGAAAGGAATACTACGAATCCTGGCAGTACGAGCCTATTCTTGTTATTGCAACAACCTTTTCATGCATTGTAAACTTTTATGCATCAATATATATGGCAAAGAAAAAAAGCGTTCTTTCCATGCTTACGGCAGGTATAGGTGCAGTAATTAATATTGTATTAAATCTGATACTTATTCCAAAATTCGGTGCTTATGGTGCGGCTATTGCAACGGCTGTTTCTTTCGTTGTTGTATTTATCATCAGAGCAAAAAACACGAAGCAGTTTGTAAATATAAATATTGATCATTCAAGCTTTCTGCCGTCTGCCATTCTTATGCTTGCGTCAACTGTATTTGTTATATACGAAGTTCCCGATGAAAAGACAAGTTTTCTTATTTCTTTGGGAATAACTGCATTGATAACATTGCTTAATTTTAAATCGGTTATGGATATTTTAAAGCTTCTTTTTGATAAATTTGTGAAAAAAAGAGGCTAAACTGCATAATATATTGTTATAGTTACTATTGAATATCGGCTTTATTTAGTGTATAATTAACAAAATGATGGGTAATTTTACCGTTATAATTTTATATTTTTGGAGGTATTGTATATGAATTCTCAAATTTCTGCCGCTCAGGCAAAGAAAATGATTAATGACAAATTAAGTCATTTCTTCGGCGTTACCCCCTCAACTGCTTCGGTTGAACAGTTTTATAAAGCAGTTGCTATGATTGTGCGTGATGAATTAGCCGCTATGAACAGCGATTTTCGCCATACTGCCGAAAAGCAGGATACCAAGAAGATTTATTATCTTTGCATGGAATTCCTTATGGGTCGTTCGCTTAAAAATAATTTATATAATCTTGGATTAACAGATGTTTTTGAAAAGGCATTAAGCAGCTATGATATCAGCCTTGATGCTCTTTATGCCGAAGAGCCTGATGCAGGGCTCGGAAACGGCGGCCTCGGCAGACTTGCAGCCTGCTATCTTGATGGCCTTGCAACAAACGGCTTTCAGTCTATGGGCTATTCCATCCGCTATGAAGCTGGTATATTTAAGCAGAAGCTTATAGACGGATGGCAGACCGAGCTCCCCGATTTCTGGCTTCCCGGCGGCGACGTATGGCTTGTTCCCAGAGAGGAAAGAGCTGTTGAGATTAATTTTGAAGGCTGGGTAGAGGATAGCTGGGACGGCGATTATCACCATGTTGAAATGCGTGACTGCAATACAGTTACTGCTGTTCCTTATGATATGTATGTTTCGGGTAAAGGACAGGGCGTTGCAAGGCTTCGTCTTTGGGCTTCCCGCAAGCCGGAACTTGATATGAGCCTTTTCAATCAGGGCTCATTTATAAAGGCTATGGAGCAATCTGCAATGGCAGAGGCTATTTCAAAGGTGCTTTATCCTGCCGATAATTCTCCGGAGGGCAAATCCCTTCGTCTTCGTCAGCAGTATTTCCTTGTTTCTGCTTCTGTTCAGGATATTATCCACCGTCATTTAACAAAGTACGGAACTGTTGATAATCTTCCTGAAAAGATTGCAATTCATATTAATGATACACACCCAACAATGGCAATTCCCGAACTTATGAGAATTCTTCTTGATGAGTGCGGTTATGATTGGGACAGTGCATGGAATATTGTTACCAAAACAATTGCTTATACAAACCATACAGTTATGAAGGAGGCACTTGAATGTTGGAGTGAGGAGCTTTACAGCAGGCTTCTTCCTCGTATTTATCAGATTACCAAGGAAATTGATAATCGTTTCCGTGCTTATGTATGGGCAACAACGCATGATGCAGAAAAGGTTGAAAGAATGGCTATCGTTTCCGGCGGTGTTGTTCGTATGGCAAATCTTTGTGTTGCCGGTTCTCATTCCGTAAACGGTGTTTCTGCTCTTCATTCCGAAATTCTTAAAGAAACCGTTTTCAATGATTTTTATACCATTACTCCGGATAAGTTCAAGAATGTCACAAACGGTATTGCCTTCAGAAGATGGATTTGTCAGTCTAACCCGGAACTTACCAAGTTTATAACAGAACTTATCGGTGATAAATTTATTACTAAGAGCGATGAGCTTCTTAAGCTCCGTGATTATAAAGATGATAAGCAGGTGCTCGAAACACTTCAGAAGATTAAATATAATAATAAGCTTCGCTTTGCTGATGTTGTTAAGAAGAGAAACGGCATTGAAATTGATCCGAATTCAATTTTTGATGTTCAGGTTAAAAGACTTCATGAGTATAAGCGCCAAAGCCTTAATATTCTTAATATTATTGCTGAATACCAGATGCTTAAGGCAAATCCGAATATGAGCTTTGAACCGAAAACCTATATTTTTGCTTCAAAGGCAGCTCCCGGATACTATATGGCAAAGAAAACGATAGAGCTTATTGATTCTCTTTCCAAGCTTATCAATAATGATCCTGATATCAAGGGCAGAATTAAGGTTGTATTTATGGAAGAATACAATGTAAGCCTTGCAGAAATGCTTATGCCTGCTGCTGATTTTTCAGAGCAGATTTCCCTTGCAGGAACAGAGGCATCGGGTACAGGCAATATGAAGCTTATGCTTAATGGTGCCGTAACCATCGGTACGCTGGATGGCGCCAATGTTGAAATTGCCGAGGCAGTGGGCGATGATAATATCATCATCTTCGGCCTTAAAACGCCTGAGGTGCAGCAGCTTCAGCGTGATGGCTATTATCCTATGAATTATATTAACAATAATCCAACATTGAAGCGTGTTATTGATTTTATCAATATGGGTGTAAACGGTAAAACCTTTACGGAGATTTCTTCAAGTCTTATGAATGTGGATCCATATATGGCTCTTGCTGATTTTGCTGATTATCAAAAGGCACAGGCATATGCCTCTGAGGTTTATAAGGATAAGGAAAAATTCGCAAAAATGTCACTTATGAATATCAGCGGTGCCGGTATATTCAGTGCAGACCGTTCCATAATGGATTATGCAAATAATATCTGGCATACAAAGCCTGTTCAGTTTAAAGCTGAAAAGCCTGCTGCCCCAAAGGCAGAAAAAAAGGCGGCTGTTTCTAAGAACGAAAAGAAAACAGCCAAAAAAGTTTCTAAAAAATCAAAATAATTAAATCTGAAAAGGGCGGATATTAGGTAAAACTTTTATATTCGCCCTGTTTTATTAAGTGCTATGAAAATATTTGATTCAAGAAAAACTGAATATAAATCAATAGTTTCGGCCATTGCAACAGAGGAAGAGGTTCGGCTTCGCATTGTTGTTCCGCGTTCCCTTGGGTGTACAGGTGCAACCCTTGCAGTCTGTAAGGACGGCGAGGAAACAGTTTATTACGGAATGTTCTGGGCAGGAATGTGCGGCGATGATAATGAATTCTGGGAACTGCATTTTTCGGCAACAACGGCCGGTCTTTATTTTTATCATTTTGAGCTTGATACCCCTTGGGGCAAATCCTTTATCAAAAACATTGGAAACGGATGCGGGGATTTCAGTATAGACGGCAGTGAATTTCAGCAAACGGTTTATGATAAAAATTTTAAAACGCCTGATTTCCTGAAAGGCGGAATTATTTATCAGATTTTTCCCGATCGGTTTTACTGCAGCGGAGAAAAGAAAGAAAATGTTCCGAATACAAGAGTTATGCGTAAATGGGGTGATGAGCCCTTCTGGCATGAAAGCCAGATGAACGGACTTTGGAACAATGATTATTTCGGCGGCGATCTTAAAGGCATAGAGGAAAAGCTGGATTATATCAAGGAACTCGGTGTTTCCTGTATTTATCTGAATCCTGTTTTTGAGGCAAATTCAAATCATAGATATGATACAGCCGATTATGAAAAAATTGATCCTTTGCTTGGCACGGAAGATGATTTGAAATCCCTATGCAAAAAGGCAGAGGAAAAGGGTATCGGTATTATTCTTGATGGTGTTTTCAGCCATACAGGCTGTGATTCAAAATATTTCAATCTCTACGGAAAGTACGATAGTGTAGGTGCTTATAACAGCAGGAAAAGCCCTTATTTTGACTGGTATAAATTTATTGATTATCCAAATGAATACCAAAGCTGGTGGGGTATAAAGCTTTTGCCGGAAATTATCGAGGAAAACGAAAGCTATCGTGAATTTATCTGCGGCAAAAACGGCGTTTTAAGAAAATGGCTTCGCTGCGGAATAAGCGGCTGGCGGCTTGATGTTGCGGATGAACTTCCCGATGTTTTTCTGGATGATCTGCGAAAAGCCGTGAAGGCTGAAAACGAAAACGCAGTTATTATCGGCGAGGTCTGGGAGGATGCAACAAATAAATTTGCTTATGGCGAAAGAAGGCGTTATCTGCTTGGTGAACAGCTTGATTCTGTTATGAATTATCCGTTTGCCGATGCTGTGCTCAATTTTGTTAAATACGGCGGCGCAGAAAGCTTTTTTGATTCTGTTATGAGTATTATTGAAAACTATCCTCCGTGTGTTTTAAATGTGCTTATGAATCATATCGGAACACACGATACAGAGCGTGCCATTACACGTCTTGCCGGTGAAAATTCCGAAGGCTACGGCAGGGATTGGCAGCATGAACATAATAAGCTTTCTGAAGAAGCCTATCAAAAAGGTGTTACCATGATGAAAATGGCAAGCCTTATTCAATATACATTGCCCGGTGTTCCAAGCCTTTATTACGGAGATGAGGCGGGCATGCAGGGAATGAAAGATCCTTTCAACAGGGGCTGCTTTCCTTGGGATGCCATAGATAAGGAACTTCATAAATGGTATAAACGGCTCGGTGAAATCCGAAATGGATGTAAGGCATTTAAAGAGGGAAGCTTTGTTCCTGTTTTCAGTGGGTATAATGTTATTGCATATAAGCGTGTTTCGGCGGATAATCAGGTGCTGGTTGCCGTTAATCATTCAACAGATATGTTTGATGTTTATGTTGGTGCCGAATGGGATAATTCCTATAATCTTTTTGCTCCTGTTTCAAAGGATGGATATATCCGCCTTTCCCCAAATGAATTTGCTCTTTTAACGAAATAGTATTAAAACCGAAGGCATATTGTTCTTCGGTTTTTTTCTGTGTTATAATGAATAAAAGGGGAGATTTTAATGACAGAAAAATTTGTACTGCGTGAGCATTATATACCTGATGGTATTTTGCACGATCAGGATTTATACGAAGTAAAATTAAAAAATGGTGAATTAATATTAACCTTTGAAACGCATTGCTATAATGATCATAACGCAAGCCTTGTTGAAAAATATGGTGATTTTACAAGATACCATATCAGGTGCAAGTTTGAAGAAGATGAATACTTTGATCCTGAGGTGGAATTAAGGGCTTCAAGAAATAAAAAGGTATTTATAAAGGTAAGGTTTTATCTGTTTCCGAATTTGCTGAAATAGCAAATAAAGAGATTGGGGATAGAAAGAAAAAAGGATATTGGCCTTGGGAATATCTTTTTACAGGTGTGTCACCAAATTCTGGTTGTTTACAAATTGATTTAAGCATTTGGATTAAATATAAAGGCACGGTATATCGCAGTTGCAGTATAAATTTAGATACAGAAGAAATTGAATTTATTTGGGAATAAATATTTGAAAATCGTAGGGCAGGGGATATTATCCCTGCCTTTTTGTTTTATACACAGTATCCGTTGATTTCTATAGCTTTTTTCTTAAAAAGAAACGGAATTTTTTGCATATTTTATATGTACAATTTAAAATTAATATGATATACTATTACGGAAATTATAGTGGAAAGTTGTATTTACTTGTATATTCACTTAGAATTTTCTTTGAAAGGAAATAGTTTTATGGCATACAGAACACATAATTGTAATGAATTAACCTTTGATAATCTGAATGAAAAGGTTTCGCTTGCCGGCTGGGTTGATACAATCCGTGACCACGGCGGTGTTGCTTTTATAGATTTGCGTGATGAATACGGTGTTACGCAGGTTGTTGTAAATGACGGCGATTTGATTAATCACCTTAAAAAGGAAAGTGTTATCTCTGTTGAGGGCACTGTTGTTAAACGTGATGAGGAAACCATTAACAGAAAAATTGCAACAGGAGAGCTGGAGGTTAAGGTAGATAAATTAACCATGCTCGGTGCCTGCACGGAAAATCTTCCGTTTGAAATTTCCGAATCAAAGGAAACAAGAGAGGATGTCCGCTTAACCTATCGCTTTCTTGATTTAAGAAACAAGGCTGTTCATGATAACATCATTTTCAGAAGCAATGTTATTTCATTCCTTCGCCAGAAGATGACACAGCTTGGCTTTACCGAAATTACAACACCTATTTTAACCTGCTCTTCTCCCGAAGGTGCAAGAGATTATATCATTCCAAGCCGTAAGCACGAGGGCAAGTTCTATGCGCTTCCTCAGGCTCCTCAGCAGTTCAAGCAGCTTCTTATGGTTTCCGGGTTTGATAAGTATTTCCAGATTGCTCCCTGCTTCCGTGATGAGGATGCAAGGGCAGACCGTTCACCCGGCGAATTCTATCAGCTTGATTTTGAAATGGCTTTTGCAACACAGGAGGATGTTTTCGCGGTTGCCGAGGATGTTCTTTATGATACCTTTACAAAATTCGGCGGCGGTAAAAAGGTAAGTCCTGCACCGTTTGTAAGAATTCCGTTTGAAGAAGCTATGCTGAAATACGGTACGGATAAGCCGGATTTAAGAAATCCGCTTATTATTGAAGATTTAACCGAATTTTTCTCAAGAGTTGAATTTAAGGCATTTCAAGGAAAACCCGTACGCGGTATCAATGTTCCGAACTGTGCAAAGCAGTCTAAGGGTTGGTTTGAAAAAATGCTCAAGTTTGCCCTTGAAATCGGCATGAAGGGTCTTGGCTATATTGAGGTGCTTGAAGACGGCTCTTTTAAGGGTCCGATTGATAAATTCCTTTCTTCGGAGCAGAGGGTTGAACTCAAAGAAAAGCTGAATCTTAAAACAGATGATACTTTGTTCTTTATCTGCGATACACCAAAGCATGTAAACGATTTTGCAGGACAAATCAGAACTGAGCTTGCAAACCGTCTTGACTTGATTGATAAGAACAGCTTTGAACTTTGCTATATTACCGATTTTCCGATGTTTGAAAAGGACGAAAACGGTAATCTTGCTTTTACGCACAACCCGTTCTCAATGCCGCAGGGCGAAATGGATGCGCTTCTTAATCAGGATCCGCTTACCATCAAGGCATATCAGTATGATATTGTTTGCAACGGCGTTGAGCTTTCCTCGGGTGCTGTTCGTAACCATCGCCCTGATGTTATGGTTAAGGCATTTGAAATGGCAGGCTACAGTGAAGATACCGTTAAGGAAAAATTCGGTGCTCTTTATAATGCGTTCCATTACGGTGCGCCTCCTCATGCAGGTATGGCCCCGGGTGTAGACAGAATGATTATGCTGCTTCAGGATGAAGAAAATATACGTGAGGTTATTGCGTTCCCGATGAATTCGAATGCACAGGATATGCTTCTCGGTGCTCCGAATACAGTAACAGAAATGCAGCTTCGTGAAACACATATCAAGCTTCGCAGACCTGCTCCTGAAAAATAATAAACACAATAAGGGCGGGATGGCGTTTTCCATCCTGCCCTCGAAAATATTTATAAGGTGGATTAACAATGAAGATTACTCCCGAATTAATTAAATATCTTGAATCCCTTGCAAGAATTACCCTTTCCGAAGAGGAAGAAAAAAAGGTAGGCAATGAGCTTCAGGATATTCTTACCTATATAGACAAGTTAAATGAGCTTGATACAGAGGGTGTTGAAGCCATGAGCCATGCTTTCCCGCTTACCAATGTGCTTCGTGCCGATGAGGTTAAGGCTTCCATGAGCCCCGATGAAATCGTTGCAAACGCACCTGAAAGCCAGGACGGAGCCTTTGTTGTTCCGAAAACAGTTGATTAAGGAGGCAGGCTGTAATGGAAATTTATGAATTATCTGCCCTTGAAGTGGCTGAAAAAATCAAAAACAGGGAATTTACTGCCGTTGATGCTGTTCTTTCGGTTGCAAAGGCAGTAGATGAAAAGGATAAAACCTATAATTGCTATACGCATTTCGATAAGGAACTTGCCCTCCAAAAGGCAGAAAAGGCACAGAAGCTGATTGAAAGCGGTGAGGCTGTATCTGCACTTGCAGGTGTTCCTGTTGCCGTTAAGGACAATATTTGTACAAAAGGGGATATAACCTCCTGCGCATCAAAAATTCTTTATAACTTCAAACCGCCTTATGATGCAACTGTAATCAAAAAGCTTGATGCAGCAGGCATTGTTCCCTGCGGCAAGGTGAATATGGATGAATTTGCAATGGGCTCAACCACCGAAACCTCGTTTTACGGATCCACGAAAAATCCGTGGGATATTTCAAGGGTTCCAGGCGGTTCATCAGGCGGTGCAGCAGCTGCTGTTGCAGCCGATGAAAGCGTTATTGCTCTTGGCTCTGATACGGGCGGCTCTATCCGCCAGCCCTGCTCCTTCTGCGGTGTAACAGGCTTAAAGCCAACCTATGGTGCTGTTTCCCGTTACGGCCTTATTGCTTATGCATCCTCTCTTGATCAGATTGGACCTATCGGAAAAAATGCGCTTGATGTTGCGGCATTGTTTTCTGTAATCAGCGGCAAGGATGAAAAGGATGCAACCTCTATGAACGGAAATCCGTTCGGCCTTGATGAAATAAAAAATGCAAAAGATTTAAAGGGTAAAAAAGTTGGTATACCAAGCGATTATTTCGGTGAGGGTATTGATGAGGATGTTGCCAAAAGCGTTATGCAGGCTTCTGAAACGCTTAAAGCTCTCGGTGCAGAGGTTGAGGAATTCTCAATGCCGATTGTTGAATATGCAATTCCAACCTATTATATTATTGCCTGTGCCGAAGCCTGTTCAAATCTTTCAAGATTTGACGGTATCAAGTATGGCTATAAATCTCCCGAAGCAGATAACCTTCGTGATGTTTATTTCAAATCACGCTCCGAGGGCTTTGGTATGGAGGTTAAAAAGCGTATTATGCTTGGCAACTTCGTGCTTTCAAGCGGATATTTTGATGCTTATTATATTAAAGCGCTCAAAGCAAAGGGGCTTATTGTAAAGGCATTTAATGAGGCATTTGAAAAGTATGATTTTCTGCTTGGTCCTGTTGCGCCTACAACAGCTTTAAAAATGGGAGAGGGCTTAAGTGATCCGCTTGCTATGTATCTTGGTGATATTTATACGGTTATGATTAATATTGCGGGTCTGCCGTCCCTGGCATTGCCCTGCGGTTTTGATAAAAACAATATGCCGGTTGGTATGCAGCTTATCGGCAGACCGTTTGACGAAAAAACAATTCTTTCAGCCGGCAATGCTTATCAGTCTGCAACAGACTGGCATAAGCAGAAACCAAATCTTGTTTAAGGAGGAGAAAATATGGAATATTCAACCGTGTGCGGCTTGGAAGTTCATACCGAGCTTGCAACCAAAACGAAAATTTTCTGCTCCTGCTCAACAGAGTTTGGCGGAGAGCCGAATACGCATGTTTGTGAAATTTGCTCCGGTATGCCGGGCACACTTCCTGTTTTAAATGAAAAAGTGCTTGAATTTGCCGTAAGAACAGGTCTTGCTACAAACTGCGAAATTACAATGTATAATAAATTTGACAGAAAAAATTATTTCTACCCCGATTTACCGAAGGCTTATCAGATCAGCCAGCTTTATCTTCCGATTTGCAGAAACGGATATATTGAAATTAATGACAGTATAAACGGCGGAAAGAAAAAGGTAAGAATTCATGAAATTCATATGGAAGAGGATGCCGGCAAGCTTGTTCACGATGAATGGTCAGACTGCACACTTGTAAACTACAACCGTTGCGGCGTTCCGCTTCTTGAAATTGTTTCAGAGCCTGATATTGCTTCTGCAGATGAAGCTGTTGAATATGTTGAAAAGCTTCGTTCCATTCTTCAGTTCTGCGGTGTTTCCGACTGTAAAATGCAGGAGGGCTCGCTCCGTGCCGATGTTAATGTTTCCGTTATGGAAAAGGGAAGCACGGAATTCGGCACAAGAACGGAAATGAAAAATATAAACTCCTTCAAAGCAATTCATAATGCGATTGAAAGCGAAGCACAGCGCCAGATAGAGCTTATTGAAGACGGAGGAACGGTTACGCAGGAAACCCGCCGCTGGGATGATTCAAAGGGCTATTCCTATGCGATGAGAAGCAAAGAGGATGCACAGGATTATAAGTATTTCCCCGATCCGGATTTGCCGCCTGTTCAGCTTACGGATGCGTATGTAAATACGATTAGGGAAAATCTTCCCGAACTTCCCGAAGCAAAGAAAGCACGCTATATGTCTGAATTCGGTCTTTCCGAATATGATATTTCCATGATTTTCACATCAGTTGCTTATGTTAAGCTGTTTGAAAGAACGGTAGAAATTACGAATAATCCCAAGGACAGTGCAAACTGGATTATGGGTGAGCTTATGAAAATGATGAATGAAAATCAGCTTTTGCCTGAAAATATGAGCTTCCGTTTGGATTCTCTGGGCGAGGTTATCAATCTGCTGAACGGCAATAAAATCAGCCGTGATTCGGCTAAAAAGGTTTTCAAAGCCGTGTTTGAAAAGGATGTTATCCCTGCTGATTATGTTAAAGAAAACAATATGGAAATGGTTTCCGATACGGGTGCTATTAAAGCAGTGATTGATGAAGTGCTTGCGAATAACCAAAAGGCAGTGGATGAATATAAGGGCGGTAAGGAAGCATCCTTTAATTTCCTTATCGGTCAGTCTATGCGTGCGTTAAGAGGCAAAGCCCCTGCCGCAGAGGTAACAAAGATTTTAAAAGAAATATTAGGATAAAAAAGTAAACGCCTTGATAAAAATATTAAGGCGTTTCTTTTATAGAGGTAATTTGTATGAAATATAACAGGATTGATGAATTCTTGCTGGATAAAGCAGGCGTTACAAAGGATTTGCAGGCGGATTGGAATTGGATAAGATATAAAATAGAGGATAAAATGTTTGCGGCAGTCTGCCTGAATGCGGAAGATAAGCCGAAATATATAACCTTAAAGCTTGAACCAAATGAGGGAGAATTTTTAAGAAAACAGTATGAGGATATTATTCCCGGCTATTATATGAATAAGGTGCATTGGAATTCCGTAAAGGCAGACGGAAATGTTCCCGATGCTTTGCTGAAAGAAATGCTTGATAAATCCTATAATCTTGTATTGGAAGGCTTCAGTAAGAAAAAGCAGAAAGAAATTTTGGAAAATACATAATAAGATTTTTACTGTAAAATGCTCGCATAATATATTGAGGTGTTGTAACGAGATTTTAATCCAAAGAAAAATCCGTTCCTTGATGTATTTTTTGCTATAATTTTTTTACGGATAAATCGAGGTTTGCGGAGGCGATTATGCTTATAAGAAAAGAAGAACCTAAGGACTATAAAATAATATATTCCGTAGTTAAAGATGCATTTGATAGTGCTGAATTCTCTGATGGGAATGAACAAAATTTGGTGAATGAATTAAGAAAAGGAGAGGCGTTTATTCCGGATTTATCTTTAGTTGCTGAAATAGAGGGGAAAATTGTAGGACATATTATGTTTACTAAGGCAACGGTTGGGGAAAATACAGTTTTAGTATTAGCCCCATTATCTGTTCTTCCTGAATATCAAAGAAAGGGAATAGGAATTTCCTTAATCAAAGAAGGGCATAAAATTGCTAAAAAATTGGGTTATGAGTATTCAATTGTCTTAGGGAATCCGAAGTATTATCAAAAAGCAGGCTATTTAACAGCCGATAAATTTGGTATTATGCCATCTTTTGATGTGCCGAATATAAATTTTATGGCATTTAAACTAAACAAAGACGCATCTGATATTCATGGTATCATAAAATATGCGAAAGAGTTTGGAATTGACTAACACCAGTTTCGGTTTGCTGATCAAATCGTAAATGTAATACTGTTGAAACTTCTGATATAGATATACAAATGAAAAGCCACGAACATTTATTGTTCGTGGCTTACTTCGTTATGATGCCATGAATTAGTAATATTTTTTGTTTGATATAGATTTATTTTATAACATCCAATTTTTTCATCGGTTTAATTCCCAACTCATCAAGAAACTTTTTCATTTTATCAAGTCTGTTTTTATCAAGGTAAACCTCCGGCTGATGTGCATCAAGCCCGATTACAACAGGATTCTGCTCCTCAGCCACAAGACGCCAAAAGGTTTTATTCGGATAATTTCTTTTGTCCCAGAAGCCTAAAAAGTTGCATTCAAGCGGGATATCAAGCTTTTTAAGCTCTTTAACAAAATAACGCATTTTTTCTTCGTACATTTTTTTATTGCCTGTGTAATTGATTAAATCAGGATGGGCAAAATATAAAAATGCGCCTGTTTTTACTGCTTCCAGGGTCTGATTAATATAGGTGTCCAATATTTCAGCGCTTTTGGTTTCGTGACCGCTGTAAAACGAATTTTCATCAAATTCATTTTTTGTATAATGCTGTCCTAAAATAAGGTAATCGTAATTAAACGGCTTTAAGAATCCAAGCAGATTGTTGAAAAGCTGTGGATAGTATTCTGCTTCAAAGCCAAGCCGAATTGTTATTTCATCTTTATATTCCTCTTGTAATTTTCTTATGGTGTTTACATATTCTGCCGTTTCGGCGGGTTTCATTCGGAAATTCGAATAATAGTCAGTCGGAAACAAATACGGCACATGGTCCGAAAAGCCTATTTCCGTATATCCTGCCTTTATTGCGGCTTCAATATAGTCACGGTCTGTTCCTTTTGCGTGATGGCATCTGTAAGTATGTGTATGAAAATTCTGCATTTTTTTCCTCCTGTAAATTACTACTATTATCTCATATTTTTTCAAAAAAGCAAACTATAATTGCAATTTTTTCGGTAAAGATATAGTAGAGGTGTTTCAAATGAACATAAAAGGAAAAACAGTATTTTTTGAAAATCCGCCGGTTATTATTGGTTCGGCAGGTGTTTGCGGAAAAAAAGAGGGCGAGGGTCCGCTGGCTTCGTCCTTTGATGCGATTTTTGAAGATACAACAATGGGTCAGCAGTCTTATGAGTTGGCTGAATCGGCAATGCTTCATGATGCGATTATTCGTGCCGTTACAAATGCAAAAAAAAGTCCGTCTGATGTTGATTTTATTTTGAGCGGAGATTTGCTTGATCAATGTATGGGAAGTGCCTTTGCAATAAAGGATTTGCAGATACCGTCAATCGGACTTTACGGTGCCTGCTCAACAATGGCGCTTTCCATGTGTGTGGGTTCTATGCTTGTAGATGGCGGCGCAAACTGCGTTGTAGCGGCAACGTCAAGTCATTTTTGTTCGTCTGAAAGGCAGTTTCGGTTTCCCCTTGAATATGGCGGACAAAGACCCCCAAGTGCACAGTGGACAGTAACCGGTGCGGGCTCTGCCGTTATAGCAAAAATGGGCGAGGGTATAAAGATTAAAGCAGTATCAATCGGAACAATCTGCGATTTGGGCATTACGGATGCCAATAATATGGGTGCTGCCATGGCACCTGTAGATGCTATACTTAGACCATAAGATATTTGAGATTATCTTATGGCGATACGCATTTTCTACACACAAAATAATTTACTGGGAGGTATGATACTTGAAAGTGCAAAACAATCTTACATATGTTGAAATTGACGGACTGAATTATCCTGATTTCAAAGATGCTAATCAGCCTAAAAGAGAAATAGGCATATGGGGACACCGTCACGCAAATTATTTGCGTGAATTTCATCCAACAATTT
>DESD01000066.1:0-623 GCA_002361935.1 Ruminococcaceae bacterium UBA3323
GAAAGGCTATGTGAATTATTATGAAAAATATTGTAAAAACAAAATTTTCATGTGTGCGCGATGGTCTTACAATCAGAGGAATTGTATTCAAACCTCAGGGTGCAGATAATCTGCCGATTGCTGTCGTCAGCCACGGTTTTATGGCAACTTTGGGAACCGTAAAGCATTATGCATGTTTTCTGGCGCAGCTGGGATATGCCGCATTCTGTTTTGATTTTAACGGCGGCTGTGTTGCTTTGGGAAAAAGTGACGGAAAAACAACCGATATGTCCGTGCTTACAGAGGTAAAGGATTTATGTGCTGTTATAGAATATGCCTGCAGATTGCCCTATACGGATTCTGAGAATGTGCTTCTGATGGGATGCAGTCAGGGCGGGCTTGTTTCCGCACTTACGGCTGCGAAGCTGAAAAATAAAATTAATAAGCTGGTTTTGTTTTATCCCGCATTCTGTATTCCCGATGATGCCCGAAGCGGCAAAATGATGTGGGCAAGGTTCAATCCGGATAATATCCCTGAAATTGTCAGATGCGGTCCTATGAGGCTTGGGCGGTGCTATGTAGAGGATGTTATCGCAATGAATCCGTTTGAAGAAATCAAGGGCTACAAGGGCGATGTGCTGATT
>DESD01000066.1:903-4849 GCA_002361935.1 Ruminococcaceae bacterium UBA3323
GGCTACAAGGGCGATGTGCTGATTGTTCACGGAACGGCGGATAAGATTGTTCCTATCAGATATGCCAAGCAGGCTGCCGAAACATACAAAGCTGATGCTCCCGAAAGACGTACAGACTATTATACGATAGAGAACGGCGCACATTTCTTTTCAAAAAAGCACGATAAAACAGCTATGAATTATCTGAAGAATTTTATCACACAGAAGTAGTAGAAGCAAAAAAATACTCCACCAACCGTAATGGATGTGCGGAGTGTTTTTTTATAATCCTTATTATTAAAACTTTTCAAATTTCGGATAGTATTTAAAAATTACTTTTCCCAGTATTTTGCTTTCGGCAACATATTTATTTGTCCAGGATCTTGAATCCATAGAAATATTAATGTTGTCGCCTATGCAGAAGTAAAGATTTTCTTCAACATAGTATTTACCGTTTTCTTCTTCGCAGTATTTGCTGAGGAAGGAGGTTGATCCCACATTCATTCCGTTTTCAGCGTAACAATAGCTTCCGTCCGTTGTAATTTCTTCTCCCTGCTTCGGTATATAAAACGGACCGGATGTTCCTCTTGGAGGTTCATTTGTATTAACAAAGCTGTCCTCCGCTGCAAATCTTTTGCCGTTTGAATCGGTAATATAAACTTTTCCGTCAATAACATTTATTACCTCTCCCGGAAGTCCGAGGATTCGTTTTACAAATTTTGTATCCTCATTATCAGGGTAATTAAACATGATAATATCATATCTTTCGGGATCGTTGGATAGATATGAAAGCCTGCTTGCTATGATTCGGTCCTGTTCATTGATTGTAGGAATCATAGAGCCTGTCGGAACAACTGCATTTGCCAGAATAAACATTTTGATTATGGCTGCAAGAATTGCCGCTATAATAATCGGAAGACAGAATTCAAAAATTTCTTTCTTTTTATTTTTTTTCTGGCTCTTTTTACTTTTATCATCTTCCGGCTCAGGTTCGTTTTTCTGTTCCGCAGCAGCTTCACTTTCGGGTTCCTTTGCTTCAGCCTCAGCCTCTGCTGCCTGCTGTTCGGCAATAACCTCTTCAATAGGCGGCGGAGCCTGAATTTCTTCTGTGGCATTGCCTGTTTCGGTTTCTATTTGGTTTAATTGATTTGTGACACTTTCATTTAAATCTATTCCTATATCAACGGATACGGCGCCGCATTGTGCACAGATAAGCATTTCGCCGTCGTTAATAAAAGTGTCGCAGCCGCATTTTTTACAAATCATTTAGTTGTTTGCCTCTTTTCTTTTGTTTTTTTTCTTTTTAATATATCGGCTAGTGTGATTATCTGGTTATATGGTGTTGCCGAATTTGTTACCCTGAAATTCTCCGCGTTGCCTGCAAGCTCCGTGGAAATGTTTGTTTTTGCCTTTTCGCTATAACCGGAGCAGTCAAGAAAATTATCAATGTAAATTTTCAGCATTTTGTTTTTCTCTCTCACAAGCGTTATTTTATGCCTGGTTCCACTGATAATGCTTTCTGATTTCAGACGAAGTATTCCGACATTTGCGTTTATTCTGCCGTTTTCAATGCTTATCATAATATCATTGTTCTGACAGATGAGTCCGTCTTTGCCGTCATAGTTAAAACTGATTGTAAATTCATTTCCGAATCTTGTGTTTGAATATCTGTTGTCCTCTTTGCCGAACTGAACAATTTTTACCTCAAACGGATCCAGGGTAACATTTATTTTATCATTATATCCGTAGGTTTCACTGCTCTCAGCTTCAGCCTTGTTATAAACGTTGAATTTTTTTACGCCGCTTAATGTTTCGGGGCATCCCATAAGCTTATTGAGCGTAAGGGTTAAGGCTGTTGTTTCGTTGGTGGGATTGCGAAGAGCAATAATACCCTCGCCGTTTTCAGCCCAGCTTGCATAGCAGTAAATATTGTTCTCTGCCGGATTTCCGCCAAGGAACATTGCGTTTTTCAAAATGTGAAAATTGTGTTTTTGCCAGTTGATAACATTTGAGAGTATACTCCATTTTTTATCGTTCATCATACCCTCTGAAATGTAAAGCTCATTCAGTGCTGCTCCACGGCAGGCATTCCAGTAAAATGCTTTTTCAAACTCCTCATCATCGTAGTCAAGATGAGCTTCGTAGCCGTAAATAGGCTCGTGATTATATATGTGGGAAAGCGGAAACTGCAGCCCTCTTTCCACAAGAAAATCGTAATATCTTCCGTCCCTGTAGGTTAATTCGGAATCCACCTGAGCCTGCCTGCCCTTAGGGTAGTTCTCTGCAAAGCCGATATCTGCACTGTTCTGAATCCAGATTGAATTAACATATTGAAGCCACCAGGGGGAAGGGCTTACATAGCAGGTCATATTTATCCAAAGCTTTTTACCCAGCTTTGCTCTTGCGGTGTGCATTGCACGGAATATTTTTATCCAGCGGTGCCACATCTCCGTAACGAAATACATTTCGTGATCTCCGCCCGTCGCGTGGTCATGCGTGTCATTTTTGCATGGCTTCAGGCAAAAGCCGTCTAATTTCCAATAGCTTATATCGTTTTCCTTGGTGGTCTGAACAAGGAATTTTTCAAGGTTATTCAGATATTTTTCGGAAGCAACACAGATTTCGTCTGCTTCGGCATTGTAATATCCGTATCCGCCTTTTTCTATTCTTTTGCCGAACTTTCCGTTGAAGTTATATCCGCCTCTCGGACCAAGCCATAGTCCGAATCCGCTGCCGAAGCTTTTAGCGGCATGACTTGCGTCAAGAATCCCATTCGGAAATTTGTTTTGATTAAAGCTCCAGAAACTGTTTTTATAGTTGTTCCATCCATCGTCAATAACATATCCGTCAAGCGGCGGAATTCCGTGTGATGAAAGCTCCTTTTCAACAGCATAGAACGCCTTTTGAATATTGTTTGCATCAATATTCATCATCCTGTCATACCAAGTGTTGTACTGAAATCTGACAGGAGCAGGAAGTGCAATGCTTTCGATGTATTCAAAAAATGATTTCTGCAAATCAACAAGAAGATTGCTTTTCGCTCCGCCCATTACGGTAACAGGGCAAATCAGCTTGTCCTCAACGCTTTTGCCTACATAGTAAATAATCTGACCTCTGCCGTGCGCAATCATGTTTTTGGTAGCCGGAAATTCGCATCCGAAGAATAAACTGTCTATATAAAACGGCTGGCCAAGATTTGAATAAAATTCATCAATGTCGGTTTTTCCGCCCTTAACAGTGTAGGAGGATGATGAATTTATAATGCCTATGTTTTCAAGCTCAATATAATCTATAACCTTTGGTGTGCTCTGCTTAATGGCAAGCTGCTTTTCAATGGTAATATTGTTTTTGGAAACACGGTAGCTCATTGTAACGCTTGTTCCCATAACCTCCTTAAAACGGAAAAAAAGCCTGCCGTCTTTTTCGGCACTTTCTATAACCTGAAGTCCTTTTGACGAAAATTCATCACCGTCTGCAAATTTTATCGCAAATTCGGATCCGTTTCCGTCCGGTATGAAGTTCATTCCCGATTCCGTATTGGTAATCTGAGAAGCAAACAGGGCACCGTCTATAACTTTGAACTCTCTTTTAAGATTTTTACTTTCCAGTTTAAACATATCAAAAATTTTCCTTTACTTCTTTTAATGCCAATGCAAGCTGATCGGGGCAGGAGGTTGATTTGAATCCGCATTTGATACCCTCAAGCCTGTCTATAACATCATCTATTTTCTGACCCTCAACAAGCTTTGCAATTCCCTTAAGATTGCCGTTGCAGCCACCGAAAAACCGAACACTTTTTATGGTTTCATCTTCATTAATCTCAATTTCAATTTTTTGTGAGCATGTGCCGAAAGTATTATATTTATAAAGCATTTAAAATCTCTCCTCTGCAGATAGTCTATAAAGTATTATTTAAATTATTATACAATTAAATTTTTATCATTGCAATATGCTTTTTACTATAAAT
>DESD01000050.1 GCA_002361935.1 Ruminococcaceae bacterium UBA3323
GAACCCTCGGCACGCGGTTTTGGAGACCGCTGCTCTACCAACTGAGCTATACCCCTAGATTTGGTGGGCCATCAGGGACTCGAACCCCGGACCGACCGGTTATGAGCCGGGAGCTCTGACCAACTGAGCTAATGGCCCAAATCTCGTTAATGCTTTAGTATAATACCATTATATTATTAATTAGTCAATACCCAAAATGGAAAAGTTGCAATATTTTTATGCAGACACATTCTTACATATACTGCATAATACACAGGACAAAAGTGCTCATTTGTCTTATGATAAATAATGATTTCATCATATAAGCAAGTCTGTCATCTCAATCTAACCTTTTGCCTTATGTCACACTTTGGCTTTTGTAAATCAAAAGTGCAAAATCCGTTGTTATTATTCATAAAGAAACAGGAAATTTTTTTACATAATAGCCAAAAAATATAAAAAAACGTTAAATTTGTCTTTTTAATATTGAGAATTTATTAACAAAATGTTAAAATATAAGCAGTGATTATCAATACTTTACGGGTGCACAAATATGGACGAAGTTAAAATCATAGAAATAAAGCAAAGTGTTTTCAAAAATAATGACGAACAGGCAGAGCATTTAAGAGAAAGCCTTAAGAAAAAAGGTGTATTTTTGCTCAACTTAATGTCCTCGCCCGGTTCCGGAAAAACCACAACACTTAAAGCAACCATAAACGCTTTGAAAGACAGGATTAAAATCGGCGTTATGGAGGCTGATATTGACAGCGATGTTGATGCAAAAAAAATAGCCGAAACCGGTGTAAAAGCAATTCAGCTTCATACGGGAGGCATGTGCCATCTTGACGCCGAAATGACAAAACAGGGACTTGATGCCCTTAACACGGAGGATATTGATTTAGCAATTCTGGAAAATGTAGGAAATCTTGTCTGCCCGGCTGAATTTGATACAGGTGCAGTTAAAAATGCAATGATACTATCCGTTCCGGAGGGTGATGACAAGCCGCTGAAATATCCGCTTATGTTTTCAATAAGTGATGTTGTGCTTATAAACAAAATTGATGTGCTTCCCTATTTTGATTTTGATGTTGAGAAATGCAGGGAATACATCCGAGAAAGAAATCCAAATGCCAAGGTGTTTACCATTTGCGCAAAAAGCGGAGAAGGTATAGACGAATGGACCGAATGGCTCAACAACGAAGTTAGGGAATGGAAAAAATGAGAACCCGACTGGCCTGCAGCAAATGAACCCCTCAAAATTTGCCTGTGGCATAATTTTGAGATGACTGTAATAACCATTAACGCCTTGTCCGGCTACAGCAGGGTGTTGATGATTTTTAATGAAAGTTTTGTAGCCTGAAAGGCTATGGTGATTTTTATGTACGAATATAAATTTGATAAGATTAAAGGCAAATCTTATCCAAGTGCAGAACGAATTATGCACTATTATGAAAACCACAGCAATGAACCGCCGAGAGAACTGATTTTAAAGCTTGGCAAAAAAATTACAGACCGAATTCTTTACAAATTACCGTGGCTTCCCAAGGTTGGCGAAACAATGACTGTGAAAGATCCTGAATATTGGGGACTTGCGGCAATGGTTTCTGACGAAATGGCAGAGGTTGCCCTTAAAATGAAAGTACACAAGGGTATGAAAATGCCTGAAATCATGAAAGCAACAGGTAAAGACGAGGCATATCTTGAAAAAATACTTGATGAAATGGCTCAGATTGGCTTAATTGAGTATAATTGGGAAAACCCTGAACACGAAAAGCAATATGTGCTTCCTATGTTTGTTCCGGGAAGTGCAGAATTTTTTAATATGAAATGGGAAAACATTGTTGAGCATCCGGAGGTTGCAAGCTTCTTTGAAAGAATGACACAGCTTCCGCTTGAAGTAATTACCCCTATGGTTCCTCCCGGAGGAGCAGGAATCGGTATGCATGTAATTCCTGTTGAAAAAGCAATAGAGATGGAAAACAAATCTGTTCCTGTTGAGCATATTTCACACTGGCTGGATAAATATGACGGTAAGTATGCTGCAGGGCCGTGCTCCTGCCGTTACTCAAGAGCAATTCTCGGAGAGGGCTGCGCTGATGACCCCGAGGATTGGTGCATCGGCGTAGGCGATATGGCGGATTACCTTGTTGAAACAAACAAGGGGCACTATATAACACGTGAAAAGGTTATGGAAATTCTTCAGCGTGCCGAGGACAACGGATTTGTTCATCAGATAACGAATATCGACGGCGAAAACAAGATTTTTGCAATCTGCAACTGCCAGGTTAAGGTTTGCAATGCACTTCGTACCTCGCAGCTATTCAACACACCTAATATGAGCCGATCAGCTTATGTAGCAAGGGTTGAGACCAAGGACTGTGTTGCGTGCGGAAGATGCGTTGAATACTGCCCTGCAGGTGCTGTAAAGCTTGGACAGAAGCTTTGCAAAAAGGATGGCACAGAGGTTACCTATCCGAAGCAGGAGCTTCCCGATGCAGTAAAATGGGGCAAGGACAAGTGGAGACCCGATTACAGAGACAAAAACAGAATCAACTGTTATGATACGGGAACCGCACCCTGCAAAACTGCCTGCCCTGCTCATATTGCGGTTCAGGGATATATTAAAATGGCGGCACAGGGAAGATACACGGATGCACTTGCTCTTATTAAAAAAGAGAACCCGTTCCCTGCTGTTTGCGGCAGAGTTTGCAACAGAAGATGCGAAGATGCCTGCACAAGAGGAACCATTGACGAAGCTGTTGCAATAGACGAAATCAAGAGATTTATTGCACAGAAGGATCTTGATGCCGAAACAAGATATATTCCCGAAAAGGTTATTCCGTCAAACCGCGGAGAATTTAAGAATAAGATTGCTATTATAGGCGGAGGCCCTGCGGGACTTTCCTGTGCATACTACCTTGCTGCAACCGGATACAGACCAACGGTGTTTGAAAAGAATGAAAAAGCAGGCGGTATGCTGACTTACGGCATTCCCTCTTATAAGCTTGAGAAAGATGTTGTTGAAGCTGAAATTGATATTATCCGTGAACTCGGCGCAGAAATCAAATGCGGTGTTGATGTAGGAAAAGACATTACACTTGATGAATTAAGAGAACAGGGCTATGAAGCATTTTACATTGCGATCGGCTGTCAGGGAAGCAGAAAGGCAGGCATAGCAGGAGAAGATGCTGAGGGTGTTATGAGCGCTGTTGATATTCTTCACAAAATTGCGGAAAACCACGAGCTTGACCTGAACGGCAAAAAAACCGTTGTTATCGGCGGCGGTAATGTTGCAGTTGATGTTGCAAGATCCTCAAAACGCTGCGGCGCTGATATTTTAGGAATGTACTGCCTGGAAAGCAGAGAAGAAATGCCGGCTTCGGAAGAAGAAATCTTTGAAACGGAAGATGAGGGTATCGAAATATTCAACGGCTGGGGGCCGAAAGAAATTCTTACGGAGAACGGCAGAGTTACAGGCATCGTTCTTAAAAGGTGTGTAGCCGTTAAGGATGACGAGGGCAGATTCAATCCTCAGTATGATGAAAACGATACCAAAACAATTGCTTGCGATAATGTATATCTTTCAATCGGTCAAAGCATAGTTTGGGGTAACCTGCTCAAAAATGAAAGCGTTGAACTTGGAAGGGGCGGCTCCCCTATTGCAGACAGCCTTACATATCAGACAGCGCAGGAGGATATTTTTGTTGGCGGAGATGTTTACAGCGGCCCTAAATTTGCCATTGATGCTATTGCGGCAGGTAAGGAAGGTGCCGAATCCATTCACCGCTTTGTTCATTACAACGCAAGCTTAACCATCGGTAGAAACAGAAGAGATTTTATTGAGCTTAACAAAGATGATATTCAGGTTGAAAGCTACGATAATTCTTCCAGACAGGTTCCCGAAACGGATAAAAGCATTGACCACAGGAAATCCTTCAGGGATGCACACAAGGCATTAACGGAAGATCAGCTTAAGATTGAAACCTCACGCTGCCTTGGCTGCGGTGCTTCGGTTGTTGATGAAAACAAGTGCATCGGCTGCGGTGTATGCACAACAAAGTGCGAGTTTGACGCCATCAAGCTTCATCGTGAAAACCCCGAATGCAGCACAATGGTAAATTCGGATGACAAAATGAAAGCAATTTTGCCATATATGCTGAAAAGGCAGATTAAAATTAAGCGTGCTAAAAAAGGCTGATTACTATGCATGAGCTTGGAATTGTTTTTCATATTATAAAAAGCGTTGAAGATGTTGCAGTTCGGAACGAGCTGAAAAAAGTAAATTCTGTTACGATTGAGCTTGGTGAGGTATCCGGCGTTCTCCATAATTATCTGGATGACTGCTGGAGCTGGGCATGTGCCAAGAAAGAGCTTATGAACGGAGCAAAGCTTATCATTGAGGTTATTCCTGCAATAACCTACTGCGAAAGCTGCAAAAATACTTATAATACTGTTGAGCACGGCAAAATATGCCCGAACTGCAAATCCGAAAGCACTTATCTTATTTCCGGAAATGAGATTAATATAAAGGAAATTGAGGCTGTTTAAAATAGCATAAAGCAACAGGAAGCTAAGGTTCACTTTTCTTGAACCTATAAACATATTATATTTTTAAAGGGAGGATTTCCATGTTATTCCAAATTTACGGCGATAACGCTTTATATCAGCTTTTGGGCTGGGTGCTTGTTTTCGCCGCTCTCGTTATCTTTAACGAGATTGCCCGCCGTACCAAAGCAGGCGGTATTGCATTATTTCTTGTATTACCTGCAGCTTTATCGGTTTACTTCATTGCTGTAGCAATCGGTGCCAAATCAGGTGCTGAATGGGCAATAAACAATCAGACGCACATTTATATGAATGGTTGGTTCCATTATGCAAAGCTCTACGCTGCAACAGCAGGCTGTATCGGCTTTATGATGCTTAAATACAAATGGAGCATCGGAAAAAAAGACTGGTTTAAGGTTTTTCCGTTTTTAATCGTTGCAATCAACATTCTTATCGCAGTAGCCTCCGACTTTGAATCCGCTATCAAAGGCGGAATCACAGGCGGCTGGTGGTTCTCTTCAGAGAATGTTTGGATTTACGGCGGTTGGTGGAACTGGCTTAATGGTTTTGCCGGAATCATTAACATCCTTTGTATGACGGGCTGGTGGGGCATTTACTCATCCAAGAATAAGCAGGATATGCTTTGGCCTGATATGACATGGTGCTATATCCTTGCATATGATGTTTGGAACTTTGAGTATACTTACTTAAATCTTCCGAGCCACTCCTGGTACTGCGGTCTCGCGCTTCTTCTTGCTCCTACTTTTGCGAATGCATTCTGGAACAAGGGCGGCTGGATTCAGAACCGTGCAAACACACTTGCACTTTGGTGCATGTTCGCTCAGGTATTCCCCATTTTCCTTGATAAGAGCAAATTCTCGGTTATTTCAACCGTATACCCGGAAGGATATGTTATGAGCGAAGCAATGCCGACATCTGCTAATCCGAAGGCACAGGCTGTTATAGCTATTCTTGCTCTTGCTGTTAACGTTTGCGTTCTTACAGCAATTATTATGCGTGCCAAGAAACAGAAGAAGAATCCGTATAAGAATGAAATCTTTACAGATCAGAAGGATTACAAGCTTGCTCTTGAAAGAGCTGCCGAAGCAAACAAAATTGCTTAATCCGGCTTTTTGGAAAGCTTTGATTACGATTCATTGCCTAGCCAAACAAGAGAGGAGCCAATAGCCTAAAATAGTCAGGTTTTTGTGCATAGCGAAATTTTAAACCAAAGGACAATATTGTTCTTTGGTTTATTTTATGCTATTATTTCATTAACAGATAAATGCGAATTTGCTGGGGGGTGATAGGCAAATGGAAAGAACAGTAATTGAATTGTTAGAGATTCAAAAAGTGGACAAAGATACGGAAATGGCGGATAGATTGCTGGATTTCGTTGAAAACTTTTCATGGCTGGAAGTTAAAGACCATACTGTGCAGACGATTAAAAATTGGGCCTTTGAGGAATGGGAAACTCCGTTTGCAGCAACAATATGCGGACGCATTGTGGGAATGGTAACTATCATGAAATCTGACTATTATCCACTACCTGAGATATATCCATGGATAACAACTTTGTTTGTAACTGAAGAATATCGTGGTCAAAAAATCAGTGGGAAGCTCATTGATTTTGCAAACAAATATGCAAAAAAGATTGGTTTTGACAGGACATATATCCCAACAGAATTTGTTGGCTTATACGAAAAATATGGTTATTGCTATATTAAGGATATTGTGAATTACGGTAACGGTGTTGACCGTCTGTATGCTAAAGAATTGAAATAACTGCATGCACCAGCTTCCGGTTTATTACCAAACCGGAAGCATAATACCGTAACAATATTGGATTTAGATATGCAAAATCCATATAAAAACCACGAACAATAAATGTTCGTGGTTTACTTCGTTATGACAGCTAAGCTTAGCAACGGGATTTATTTCAGCGTAAACTTTCAGTATCCTTACTGCTTATAAAAGCCTTTATAACCGACAAATGCGGTCTGGTAGACAGACCGCATTTATATTTTTTTAATTATGCCTCTTTTTCTTTCTTGTTATTCTTCAACATCAGAATAACAAGAAGGAGCGCCGCAACGATTGCAATTGAAGAATACATAATCATTTTGAACATATCAGTTGAGCCTGTATCTACAGCCCCGATAATATTCTTATCAGCGATACCATCGCCGTTTGTATCAATGTTGGCATCGGCAATACCATCGCCGTCCAAATCAAGATTAAGGTCGGCTTTTCCGTCACCGTCTGTGTCAATATTGATATCAGCTTTGCCGTCGCTATTGGTATCCACATTAAGCTCAGGCTTACTGTCGTTATTTGTATCAATATTGATATCAGGCTTACTGTCACCATCTGTATCAATGTTGATATCGGGTTTACCGTCGCCATCTGTATCAATGTTGATATCAGGCTTACCGTCGCCATCTGTGTCAATGTTGATATCGGGCTTGCCATCACCATCTGTATCAATGTTGATATCCGGTTTACCATCATCATCTGTGTCAATGTTGATATCGGGTTTGCCGTCATCATTTGTATCTATATTAACATCAGGTTCACCGTTATCATCTGTGTCAATATTGATATCGGGCTTGCCATCCTTATCCGGATCTATATTAACATCAGGTTCGCCGTCATCATCTGTGTCAATATTGATATCGGGCTTGCCATCCTTATCCGGATCTATATTTATATCAGGTTTACCGTCGCCGTCTGTATCAATATTAAGAACCTTTTTGTAGGTATAAACGATTGTAATATCATCCTCAGTCATTTCGCCGGAGGTGTTATCCGTTGATGAAATCAATTTATATTCATAAATGTTCTTAGCAGTTATGCTGTAGCTGTCAAATACTTTGCCGTTCACAACTTCGCTTTCTGAAATTTCATTTCCGGACTCATCAACATATTGAATGATAAGCTTTGAGTCCTTAAGCTTGTAAACATAATTTACAACGATTAATTCTTCTGTAAGCTCGCCTTCTGCATTTTCAGGAACAGCAACCAATTCATAGCCCTTGATTTCCTTTGCAGAGGTTGAATACTTATCAAAAACATTTCCGTATTGTGCACTGCTTTCAGCAAGCTTATTTCCGGACTCATCAACATAGTTCGCAACAACACCGGAGCCTTTAAGAACATAAATATAATTTACAGTTTGCTGATTTTCAGCAAATGTGCCGACAGCATTTCCCGGAGTCATGGTTAATTCATAACCATTAATCTGTCTAGCCTCTGTTTTATACGTCTCAAATACCTTTCCGTTTAAGGTTTCACTTTCTGCAATTTCATTGCCGTTTATATCAACATAATGAACAACAACAGAAGAATCCTTAAGCTTATAGGTATAATAAACCTGAATTACATCTTCCTCTCTTGAACCTTCGGCATTTTCAGAAGCCGCAACCAAATCATAGCCTAAAATGTTCTTAGGATATGTTGTATATTTTTCAAAATACTTACCCGTTGTTTCTTCTGCAGGGGCAATCACTTTTCCGTTTTCATCAACATAATTTGCAACAACGGAAGAGTCCTTAAGTGCATAAACATAGGTTACAACCGTTTCATCTGCCTCGATTTTGCCTGCTGCATTTTTAGGAACAGCAACCAATTCGTAGCCTTTGATGTTCTTTGCCTCTGTAGTATATGCATCAAAGTATTTGGTTTCCTGTGTTATACTGTCTGCAATTTCATTGCCGTTTTCATCAATATAATCTGCAACAACCGAGGCTTCCTTTAAGTCATAAACATAATTTACAACAACAACCTTTTCCTGCATTTCGCCCGAAACATCTTCTAAAGCCTTTTCAGCAAACAATGCTTTTGCTATTGAGCGGAAGAAGCTTGCAACTTCGGTATCCGTTTCCATATTGTTGTTAACATCAACAAGCTTATAACCCTTGATTGCCTTGCGGTGTGTTTCAAATGCATCAAACACTTTACCGTCAATAACCTCAGTATCAGCAACCGGATTATTATTTGTATCAACATGGTTTACAATAACCTTTGTTGATTTAAGAACATAGTAATAGTTTACATGGATTGGGGCATCCGTCATTACACCACTAACATTTTTAGGGATTTCAACAAGCTGATAGCCATAAAAATCATCTCTTGTATATTCAGCAGTTGAATAATCATCTCCCATATAACCATCTATTACTACTTCATCAGCAAGCTTCTTTCCGCTTCCGTCCTGAATATAATAGTTAACAGTTACTGTTGTTGCAGGAGGTGTAATTTTAAAGGTTGTTGTAAGAGTACCATCATAGTTACCCTTACCTGTAATAATAACATCTGCCGTACCGACATCTACATTATTCTTGAATTCAATGGTATAATCTACATCTTTAATGAGAATTCTGTTTCCGTCTCTGACAACAGGAAAATCTTCAATACTGTTCCCTGTCCAGACATGATCGGGAATCGAATCAATTGTTATAACCGAATCATCATCCGGATCTTCAATGCCCGGATTAGTCGGGTCTTCACCGCCCGGATTGGTTGGGTCTTCGCCCCCCGGCTTGGTCGGATCTTCGCCGCCCGGATTGGTCGGATCTTCACCACCCGGATTGGTTGGGTCTTCACCGCCCGGATTGGTTGGATCTTCACCACCCGGCTTTGAAATGGACTTAATTTTAATAGAGGCTTCATCCATGATTATGATGCTGTTGCCCTCACTTCCATCATCCTGTTTGAAGAAATAAAGAGCAGCCATATCTTCATCAAGCGTAAAGGTTACAAAAGCATTTGGATACAAGCCAACATTTGAATCCGGGAATTCAGCAACGCCCTTAAGAGCAGCCTTAAGTTTTTCTTCATCGCCCGAAACAATACCTTTAATCACAAGTGAATCGGCATCATATTTAGCATTCGTTAAGCCATTATAATACTTATCTAAAATATCAACAGCAGAAATTGATAATTCTTTTTTCTTAGCCTTGATTGTAATTTCCTGTGACTGGCTGTTATAAGCGCCATTACCGGGACGGGTGGCTGTTATAACAGCTTCGCCGACACCTACTATTTTTACATTGCCGTCTTCATCCACAACTGCAACATCAGGATTGCTGCTTACATAAACAGGAGTTTCATCCGTATCTCCCCCTGTAAGCTCAAGCGTAAATGTATCACCGTAAATCTTATCAAGACAGCTGTTGTCAGCAGGAATAACCTCTCCGCTTGTATTATCAGTTACCTCAATCGGCTGACCGCCGATTGCCTCGTTACCCTGATCAACCGTTTGGATATCAAAGCTGACAGAATCAGCATCACTCTTATTATAGTTATCCTTATCCTGAACAATATATTTTGCATATATTTCCTGCGTTCCGTCAACAGCGTACTTTCCGCCGTTTTGAGTAGGAGTCCAGTTTATTTTAGCAACACTCTGTTTACGGCCTGCAGCATTTACATCATCTGCTCCGTCACAGTCTTCAAGGCTTACGGGATCTCCATAAGGCTTGTTGTTTACATAAAACTGAACCTTGCCTGTCGGAGCTTCACAGGTTGATGCCTCCGTATCTGCCGGAGCAACATATGCAGTTAACTGCATCGCAGTATCTGCATCATAAGTACCCGTTGCTTCAATATCATCCGAAACAGGAGCAGCAGAAACATTTATCTTACTGTCTGCCGGGATAATTTCTGCATATTTATAATAGCATCTATGACCCCAGAAGGCATCTTTAAAGCCTGCTGTGTTTGCATACTGATCCGATGTAATGGTTAACTGATATTTACCGACATTTGCATTTGTTCCGCTTGTAATTGCTTCATTATCATCAACCTCAAGATCTGCATTCAGTCTTTGAGATTGAATACTCATCCTATCAATGTTTGTTAAAAACTGACCCGCAGGGGCTGTTACTTCAATACCATCCTTAACAACGGATGTAAGAAAAGCAGTTTGCTGGGCATCAGAAAAGGCCAGTCCGTCATATTTTTTTCTTAAACGGTTTTCATCGGTTATAAGAGATTCATCAATCTTAAACACAACATACTGCTTAAGAACTGCACCCTGCGTTGCATTTGTAATAAAGAATGGCTCGGTAACAACCTCTTCGCCATTACTGTCTTTCAAATCAAGGTCAACTCTGACTTCGGGCGCTGTTCCGTCATTCGGAAGCCAGAAATAAAGATTGCCGCTTTCATCTGTATAGGAAGGCATACCATATTCGCTTGGAATACCATTTACCGTGATTTTCATTCCGTCAACAAGCATATTCGGCTTATTGTAGGCACTCATATTTATGGTTGTCATAAACACCTTGATGGTTTTATCAAGATCTCCCCATGCAACACCGCCGTTACTTTGGAATTTTGCAGCACTTCCGTCCGTTAAGCGAACAGAACCGCCTGTTACGATAACATCACCGCCTGCACCGCCGATATCATACCAACCGCTGTATGAGGATGGCAGGAGCGTGCCGCCTGTAATGGTTATTGTTTTTCCGTTGTTATTGCCGCCGCATGCCTGACCGAAAGCATTACCGTGCGTTCTTCCCTGAGATTTGAGGTAACCGCCATTGATGGTTATATCACCGGCAACTGTATGAAGCGGAAATTCAGACAGATAAGCATCCGTAAGCGCATATGTAATCTGACCGTCGTTGCTCATTCCGCCGCCATAAGTACATCCGCCGCCGATTCCTGCACTGTGATAAGCAGCAATGGAATCTATTGAACCGCCGTTAAAGGTAAAAGTTGTTCCGCAGCCTGCGTGACCACCGCCGATTCCTGCACCTGCACCGTTAGGGCTGTCGTTTTCACCGTATGGTCTGACAATAATGTTACCGCCATTAAACGTCATGTCACCGCTGGTTTCAAGACCGCCTCCGCCGATAGCAGCTGCTCTCGGTCCACCGTAAACATAAAGTGTACCGGGGTTCTCACTGTCAAGCATAGTAAGACGATCACCTTTTTTTACTTCTGTACCGTCAATAAGCGTTGCATCCCTTGAAATTCTTCCCTGTTCAGGAGCAACAAAGTTACCATCTATATCAATGTTTCTTCTGCCGTCATCAATTGTAAGCTTGGAGCCTTCACCGCAGCGTATTCCGGGACAATGCGCCCAATTGGTAGATCTTAATGTATTAACGCTGCCGTCTGCAAGCGTTAAATGAAGAGAAGTGGGATCTTCAAGATAATCATAGATACCGTTGCCGTCTGCATCAATATAATTTCCGCTTGCATCAAGAGGACGGCCATAGCTGTTCATCCCTTTATTGTTTGTAACAATATTTACAGGAAGAACTGCTGTTATATTAACATTATCAAAGGTAAGATCTGCATGTACACCTGCATTAATGATAATACCTGCAGAACTGGTTCCGTTTGTGGAAATTGTCAGCGGAGCAGAGGTTTTGATAGACAAATAATCCATTGCCTGCCTGAGCACTCCGCCTGACTTAGGTGTATATTGCGTTGAATTATAGCTTTCATTGTTGCCATAACCCTGCACGGAAATAGGACTTGTTCCCGTAACATACTCGTAATCCACACCGTATGTTCCGCCATATACAACAAAATTGCCATGCGTTTCACCTGCCGCTGCAAATAATTTATACATTGGCGCTGCTGTAAACAAAGATGAAACTAAAAGAACAGCCGCCAAGAAAAACGCAGTGGCTTTTTTTGATACTTTCATAACATTCTCTCCTTTTTCACATTGATGGTATTGCCCAAAACAATATAAATTAATTACATTTAAATATAATTAATATATAGTTAAGTATAACACTCTGTATAAAATAGTTCAATAGATACCCCCCCCTTATTTTATAAACTTTTTATAAACTTATTTTCGAATCTGCACATTTTGTATACAAGCAGGAATAAGTCAAGACCTCCGGCTAAGC
>DESD01000046.1:0-266 GCA_002361935.1 Ruminococcaceae bacterium UBA3323
TGCAGACATTTGGCAGACACTAAGTGCTGAAATATGGCTTAATTACGGCATATATTTCAGTCACTTCTACTGCTCTGACTCCGTCATTTAAGGATTCGAAGAATCGTTATTACGAGCTTGCGAGTAACAAGGTTCTCCGAAACACCTGAAATCTGCGATTTTGTAAATATTTCGAGAGGTTCTTATGCCTCTGCCAAACAGGACAATTCAGCGATGAATTGTCCATTATTTTCGCCTTTTGGCACTTTTTTACCTTTTAGTTTTTG
>DESD01000046.1:623-4795 GCA_002361935.1 Ruminococcaceae bacterium UBA3323
AGCGGTCGATTTCAAAATAATACATATTACGTTTTATTCCTAAGTTCAGACCAATATTAAATTAAAATTCTGTTATGATATAATACAGATAAGAACTGTTATACTCAAAACAGAACGCACTGCTTAAGTTGAAAAAATGCATCTATTTTTGTGTTGATATATCAGGTGTTTTATGGTATTTTATAATTAACAGATAAAGGCAGAACTGTGAATAAATTTTGGATAAAATAAACGTAATTTGAAAGGAAAAATTATGAAAATATTAAAAAAGGCTCTTGCTATAATTTTAACTCTTGTAATTATGAGTACAAGTTTCGTATCTGCATATGCTGAGGTGAGCAAAGCAACTGAAGCAGTCTCATTCAGCAATATTTCTCAGGAAGAATTGCTGAATAAACAATTATCCGAAAAGGGAGATAATAAAATTACATTTTTTGAAGACGGTGTTACCGATTTTGTTATTGTTATGCCTGACAAATGCACTGAACCGTTAAATGAGGCGGTTGTTACACTGCAGAGTGTATTAGAAGAAATGACCGGAACAAAACTTCCGATAGTAAATGAAAATCAGGCTGATGATACAAAAAAACATTTGTGTATTGATACTGTTATGAATACACAGCGCCCTACCGATAATATTGATGATGGTTATCAGATTGTTATTGACGATAAGAAAATATCTGTCTGCGGAACGGGAGAAAATGGCACAAGAAATGGTATTTATGCTTTTATCGAAGATATATTAGGCTGTATGTTTTTAACACCTGATGATACATATATTCCGCAGCAAAAAAATATTTATCTTGAAAAAATGAATAAAATAATAAAACCTGCCGTTCAGTGGCGTGATGTTTATGCATATGAAACGGTTCAAAATAAATGGGCGGCAAAATTAAGGCTGAATGGTATTGATATAGAATCAGATGATTCAAAACTTAATATTGAAGAGCTTCAGTATGAGGGTTGGGGCACCTGGTGTCACAATTGTTATACTTATCTGTCGCCTGAAGATTATTTTGAAGAGCACCCCGAATATTTTTCTGAGAAAAACGGCAAAAGGGTTACGGAGTATAAAGGTCGTGAAGCATATCTTTGTTTAAGCAATCCCGAAGTATTTGAAATAGTAAAAGATTCTTTGGCAAAAAAAATTGCTGAAAATCCCGATCAGTTATACTGGGATTTCAGCGGAAATGATAATCCGTTTCTTGCAGGCTGCGAATGTGAGAAGTGTAAAGCAGCCGATAAGGCTGCCGGCGGAACAGGAATGGGTACATTGCTTCCGTTTTTGAACAAGCTTGCTAAGGCTTTCCCGGATAAATATATTTCTACTTTAGCATATCTTCATACTTTAAAAGCACCTGAAAATATTAAGGCAGAGCCAAATGTTGTCATAAAGCTTTGTTCAATGCCGGGAGATCAGGCGGATTCGTATCTTGACGGCGAAAATCCTAACTCAAAGCAGTTTAAAGATCAGGTTGAGCAATGGTCAAAAATCACTGATAAAATCGTGGTTTGGGATTATGTGGTGAATTTTTCTCATTTATTAATGCCGTTTCCTAACTTCGCAGTTCAGGCGAAAAATCAAAAGTTTTATGAGGATAATAATATTATTGGCGTTTTTCATCAGGCCTCAAGGGAAAAGGGCGGCGAATTTGCATGCCTGCGTTCATATGTTCTTTCACGCTTAATGTGGGAGGGCAGTAATATGAATGTTGCTGAATGTGTTTCAAAATATATTGCTGCATATTTCGGAGAAGCAGCACCGAGCGTTCTTGAATATATGAATCTTTGTGCATCTGAACTGTATAATTCAAATCAGGCATTAGGCTTGTATGATGGTCTGATTGCACATTATGATGGATATTTGTCTGAAAGCAATGTTGAAAAATATTCTAAGCTTATCAATAAAGCAAAGGCCGTTGTTAATGGTAATACACTGCTTGAAACACGTCTTGAAGAAGTTGAATTATCAGTTTTATATGCAAATGTGTTGCAGCCAAAAATAGATGAAAACGAACGTCAGACTGTTATAAACAGAATTAATGAGCTTTGTGATAAACGGGATATCACTATGGTGTGCGAATGGGAAAGCCTGGAAAGCTTTAATCAAAATGGCTTAAAAAATGCTGTGTCGGCTGAAAAAAAAGAGTTGATGAAACCTTATCTGATTGCAGGAGGAATAGTTGCCGGAATTGTTGTAATTGCTGTTGTGTCTGTAATATTATTCAGAACTATCAAGAAGAGAAAACAAAATTAATGTTTTTTCTATGCAAAATAGCCGTAAATAGTCTAAAATGAAGAAAGATAATATACATTAGAAAATAATAAGTCGACTTAGTATTTTAATATTCGTATGGATTGCCATAACCGGATGCGGCAAACAATTTAATGCAAAAATCTGTGATTTTTTGCATATGAATAAGCTTATTATATTGCTTAGACAATAGCGGAGAGTAGGATTAATGCCTATTCTTCGTTATTTTTTTATGACTAAAATTTTGACGGTTTTAATCATTTCAGCCATTATCAGTCATATAACAACCGATTAATATACATATTGTCTAAAGGTTAAGCAGCAATTTATTGCATAACAATGAATTTTACTGATTGTTATTGACTGATTTTGATTGACTTTGCTATAATGATATTGCAAAGGAAACAGAGAATCCGTATAATTTGCAAATTTGAGGCTTTAGGAGCAGATGCATATGCTTACTCAAGACAGACAATCAAAAATATTATCAATCCTAAATGAGCAAGGTTCCGTAACAGTATCAAGACTGACAGAGATACTTTCTGCAAGTGAATCAACCATCAGGCGTGATTTAACATCTCTTGCAGGAGAGGGCAAACTCAACAAGGTGCACGGAGGCGCAACGGCACTTAATCAGGAATTTGTCAGATTTGAAGATAATATTGAAGATAAATTGACAAAGCATACCGATGAGAAAATAAGAATCGCCGAGTATGCCGCACGTCAAATACAAGATGATGATTTTGTTTTTATTGATGCGGGAACTTCCACCCTGCTGATGACTTCTTACCTGAAAAATTCAAAGGCAACCTTTGTTACAAACGGAGTCGATCACGCTAAGCAGTTGGCAAAAAACGGCTGCAATACAATAGTTTTAGGCGGTCTGCTTAAGCAATCAACAGAGGCTATCATCGGTCTTGTGACTGCAACAAATTTACAAAAATATTCCTTTACAAAAGCGTTTATCGGAACAAACGGTATAAGTGAAAAGCAGGGCTTTACAACACCGGATACAGAAGAAGCAATGCTCAAAGCAGTAGCTATTGAAAGAAGCTTTATTACATATATACTTGCCGATTCATCCAAATTCGACAAGGTCAGCGCAGTAACCTTTGCTTCTATTGATTCAGCCTGTATTGTAACCGACAAATGCTACAATAATAATATAGCAAAACGAACAGTTGTAAAAGAGGTGGTTTAATGATTTACACTGTAACATTCAATCCGGCACTTGACTATCTTATGTATGTCAGTGAATTACAATCAGACGACATTAACCGCACTGAAAAGGAACAGCTTTTTTACGGCGGAAAGGGTATTAATGTTTCTGTTATTCTTACCAGGTTGGGCGTAAAAAACAAGGCTTTAGGCTTCTTGGCAGGCTTTTCGGGGCATCAGATTGAGAATATGCTGAATGCAGACGGTATTGAAAATGATTTTGTGTATTTAAAAAACGGATACACAAGAATAAATGTTAAAATCAAATCAAAAAAGGAAACCGACATTAATGCCTGCGGACCCGAAATTACAGATGACGGTATTCGGGAACTTTTCAAAAAAATTGAAAATCTGGAAAATGGCGATTGTCTTGTGCTTGCAGGCTCAATTCCTAAATCATTACCTGATAACATTTATGAAAAAATCATTGAAAAATTAAATGGCAGGGGAATAGATTTTGTTGTTGACGCAACAGGTGATTTGCTGAAAAATGTTTTAAAATACAAACCGTTTATGATTAAGCCGAATCATCACGAACTCGGAGAAATTTTTTCAACAGAAATAAAAACCCTTGGTGATATCAAAAAATACGGGAAAATGCTGCAGGATATGGGGGCAAGAAATGTTCTTGTTTCAAGAGGAAAAGACGGCGCCGCATTGCTTGACGAAAATGGCAATATCCATACTATGGGCAATGTGC
>DESD01000046.1:5120-8079 GCA_002361935.1 Ruminococcaceae bacterium UBA3323
GCAGGCTACTGTAAAACAAAAGATTATGCATACGCATTAAAATTAGGTTCTGCCTGCGGTAATGCAACAGCATTTTCTTCAAACCTTGCAACAAAAGAAGAAATTGAAAAAATGCTTCAAAGCGAAGAATTAAAATAGGGAGGAAAAGATTATGAGAATTATTGACTTATTAAAGGCTGATGCAGTTGAACTTAACATCTCTGTAAATTCAAAAGCAGATGCGATTGACAAGATGATTGCATTGCACGAGAAAGCAGGAAATTTAAAAGATGTAAATATGTATAAATCAGCGATTCTCGAAAGAGAAAATCAAGGCTCTACTGCTATCGGCGAAGGTATTGCAGTTCCGCACGCTAAATCAGACAGCGTGAAAACGGCAGGTCTTTCTGCAATAACCGTTCCTGCAGGTGTTGACTACAATGCTCCTGACGGAAAACCATCGGACATTCTGTTTATGATTGCCGCTCCCCTTGACGGAGATCTTCATCTTGAAATACTTTCAAGACTTATGGTAATGCTTATGGAACCTGAATTTTGTGCAGATCTAAGAAATACAAAAACTACAGATGAATTTTTATCTGTCATTGATAAAAAGGAAAGAGAAAAATATCCAAGCGAACCTAAAGCAGAAATTAATGAAGTTAAAAAAGGCTACAGAATTCTTGCGGTAACAGCCTGTCCCACCGGTATTGCTCACACCTATATGGCTGCCGAAGCACTTGAAAAGGCAGGTGAAAAACTCGGCTGTCCGCTTAAAGCAGAAACAAACGGTTCAGGCGGAGCAAAGAATATTTTAACTAAAAAAGAAATTGAGGAATGTGACGGCGTTATTATTGCCGCAGATAAAAATGTTGAGATGGCAAGATTTGACGGAAAGCCTGTTTTGAAAACTTCCGTTTCAAACGGTATTAATAAGCCTGAAGAACTTGTTCAAAGGATAATTGACGGTAAAGCTTCTGTCTATCATTCAGAGAGTACAGATGAGCAATCCTATGATGAAGAAAAAGAAAGCTTCGGCAGAAACCTTTACAAGCATCTGATGAATGGCGTATCACATATGCTTCCGTTTGTTGTAGGCGGCGGTGTGCTGATTGCACTTGGCTTTCTTATTGATACCATAGCCGGCAACGCAAATGTCGGCGGTAA
Organism: Ruminococcaceae bacterium UBA3323; assembly: GCA_002361935.1. Classification (GTDB taxonomy): domain Bacteria; phylum Bacillota; class Clostridia; order Oscillospirales; family Acutalibacteraceae; genus Eubacterium_R. The sequence continues at coordinate 6,267 of DESD01000046.1, forward strand.
CTTTGGTTTCACAAATCCTATTGCAGCAGTTGTATTCTGGATTGGTAAGGCAGCATTTGCATTTATGCTTCCTATACTTGCAGGATATATTTCACAGTCAATAGCAGACAGACCGGGCTTACTTCCCGGTATTGTAGGAGGTTATCTTGCTACAACAGGTGCAACACTTTCATCTCCCACAGGTGACGATACTGCTATATCGGGCTTTTTAGGTGCTTTGCTTGCAGGCTTTGCTGCAGGTGTGCTTGTAAATCTTCTGAAGAAAGCATTTAACTGGCTTCCGAAATCTATGGACGGAATTAAGCCTGTATTTATCTATCCTCTTTTAGGTACGCTGCTTATAGGCGTAGTTATGCTGGCAATAAATCCGTTTATCGGCATACTTAATTCAGGACTTGCAAACGGTCTTTCATCACTTGGTGAAACAAGCAGACTTCTTCTTTCAATAGTCCTTGCTGCAATGATGGCAACCGATATGGGCGGTCCGTTCAACAAGGCTGCTTATGTATTCGGTACAGCTGCTATTGCCGACGGCAACACATGGATTATGGCAGCAGTTATGATTGGCGGTATGGTACCCCCTATTGCAATCGCTCTTTCAACAACATTTAATAAGAAAAAGTGGACTAAAGAAGAACTCAAAAACGGTCCTGTAAACTATCTTATGGGTCTTTGTTTCATTACAGAAGGCGCAATCCCTTATGCAGCTGCCGATCCGCTCAGAGTAATTCCATCCTGTATGGTTGGTGCTGCTGTTGCAGGTGCAGTTTCATCGCTGTTTGGCTGTGCCTGTCCGGCTCCCCACGGCGGTATATTCACCTTTGCAGTTGTTGATAAGCCCTTAGGATATATTGTCGCTTTGATTGCAGGTTCGGCAGCAGGTGCGCTTATGCTTGCAATTCTTAAAAAGACTAAAAAAGAAAACGCTTAATTTACAAAAGGAGAAAATATTATGGTTTCACAGACAACTAAAATCACAAATGAAATGGGGTTTCATATGCGCCCGGCAAATGTTTTTGTTACTGCAATGGCAAGATACACTTCAAACATCAATATTATTATGGACAACAAAAAAATCAATGGTAAAAGCATAATGAATATTATGGCATCCTGCATTAAATGCGGAAGTGAAATTACCATAGAATGTGACGGTCCCGATGAAAAGGAAATGTTACACGAAGCAATTAATATGATTGAATCAGGCTTTGGTGAATAATATTTCGGACGGGGCATGGTAAATACTGCGCCCCGTTTAAAAATGGGAGGGAATTGATATGCTTAAAGGTATTGGCGTAAGTCAGGGCTATGGTATAGGAAAGGCTGTAATCATAGGTGATATAAGTACGGATTACAGTAATGTAAAATATACTGATGCAGAAAGCGAAAAGGCTCGTCTGCAAAATGCAGTTGACAGTTTTATTGGTGAAACAAAAAAACTTGTTTCCAATATAAAGAAAACTGTAGGCGAAAAAGAAGCAGAAATTCTTGAAGGACATATTGTAATGCTTAGTGACCCTTTTATGATTTCTCAGATGATGGAGAATATCGAATCGGGAAGTGTTGCCGAAAAAGCGGTTGATACTGTCTGCAATATGTTTATTGATATGTTTTCTTCTGTTGATGATGAACTTACCAACCAGCGTGCCTCTGACGTTAAAGATATCAGAGACAGCCTTCTTAAATCGCTTTTAGGCGTAAAGAGCGTTGACTTATCATGTGTTCCCGAAAAGTCCGTTCTTGTGGCAAAAGACTTTACTCCGTCTATGACAAGTCAAATCAACAAAAATAATGTCTCTGCAATTATTACAGAGGT
>DESD01000024.1 GCA_002361935.1 Ruminococcaceae bacterium UBA3323
ATATTCCCAGTTGGGATTGCTCTTGATAAAGTCTGTGTAGTAGGTTATCTGATTGTCAAGGGAGTTCAGCTGAACATTGAATTCCGTACTAACACGAGCATAGAAAGTCACTCGCAAAGGCAGGTTCATAAAGTTAATGTTTTCTTTTTTTATCCGCTCACGAACAGCGTATATATCCATAATTATTACTCCTTTCTAAGCAGACAATATCACATAATCCTGATTTAATCCAGTCAATATGATATTGTTTTCCACTTTTTATTTTATAGGATAATAGTCCCCATTTCATTAGGGGACTATTTCCAATTTTAATGAGCACTGTATCTTCGGTTGACTTCGGTGTTAATCTTTGTCATTAACTTTTTATAAGTCTTTTCGTCAATCGCATTCTGATTCACCAAAGCATTGGCAAAATGCTGCATCCAAAGTTCAGTACTTATCTTGTCATTCGTGTTTTGCGTATTGATTTTATCTCCGCCTTTAGCAGTTTTATCAATACTATTATTGCCAATATCCTTGCCAATTATTTTCTTTGTTGCCATAAGGCAACACTACTTATTTATTTTCCGTTTCACTCCTTTACATACCTAGTTCATTATTGTAATAATCTTCATANNAATATGATATTGTTTTCCACTTTTATTTTACAATAATAACAGTTCCCGTTCATTAGGGAACTGTTACCATTTTTAATGAGTACTGTATCTTCGGTTGACTTCGGTACTAATCTTTGCCATCAATTTTTTATAAGTCTTTTCATCAATTGCATTCTGATTCACTAAAGCATTAGCAAAATGCTGCATCCAAAGTTCAGTACTTATTTTATCGTTAGCGTTTTGAGTATTGATTTTACCTCCACCTTTTGAAGCTTTATCAATACTATTATTGCCAATATTTCTGCCAATTATTTTCTCTGCTGCCATACGACAACACAGATTTTAAATATTCTCCAAACCACTCCTTCTATTCAGTTATTTGTTGCAGTATATACTGCGTTTGTTTTTATTTTTGTTTTCATATAATTCCTTTCCGCCTGCCGAATAATCAGCAGGACTTTTTTATTTTCCGTTTTGAAATTCGATAATGTCTTTTAAATTAATTGCACCGTTGATTGATTTAACCTCATATAAAACTCTGTCCTTCATTAATTCCAATTTCTCAGGCTCAAGCTCAAATGCACCTGCGAGAATATTCATTGTATATGCCATTTCAACAGAAAGTTTAAAAATAATTTGCGATAATCTGTACTCGGTTAAATCAAGTCTTGCACCAATTACTGTTTCAAAGGCAGGTGTCAGCAGATTGGTATTTACATCCTTATGCAGTACGCAATCGTATAATTTTACTGCATCAATAATAAACTGATTTCTGCTTTTTGCCTCAGCCAGGCTTAAATTTCCGTCACACATTTCAATTATTTCGCTCGGGAGGTATAAACACACCCTCTTCATCTCATTTTCTTTCATATTTAACAACTCCTTCTTTTGATATAACACTTTGATATAAAAACCAATTCTGAAAAATGCTTATATTATGCAGAATTTGCAATACTATGCATAAAAATTTTAATATTGTATATCAAAGCGAATCCTTAAAAACTTATTTTGATATAAAAATTTTTCGTCCGCTCGGCATTGCCGTGCGGTGTATTTTGGCTTTTTGACGCTAAAAGCGGCATAAAGCCTTTATCCTGCTTATTTTCAACCAGTGAAATTTAGTTGAATTTTCACCATCGAAACAGGGTGCAGTTCTCCGCTCATTTCGGCAAAAGTGCCGAAATGATGCGCCTGAGTGCTATGCTGGGACTATCCTGAAGAATAGTTCTTACAACAGAAAAACATTAAATATATCACCTCACTTTAAATAATAAATTTTACTCCCCCATCATAGTAGGCAGTGAGAAGGCAATTTTTAGAACCTGTTATTACAAAAAAATTATAAAGGTACTTCCACTTATAGCCACGAGATAGTTAAAATCTCACGGTTTTTAAAACACCCTTCACTATACAGCCTCGAAAAAGGCTAAATGTGAGAATTTGAAAAATTTGTTTATAAAAAAGTTTATAAAAAACACCTTCCATATTAGTAGGCAACGACAAAATAGAAAAAGGGCAATAAACGTAAAAATTTTTTCACCCCTACCTATAGCCATAAAAAACACAAATTGTGAGGATTTTAATTTGCCTTTCACTATACGGACATTTAAAACACAAAATATCATGGTTTGAAAAAGTTATTTACAAATTATTTATAAATAACTTTTTTATTATCGGAGAAGGAGTGTGGGATTTTTGCCGGAAAAATCCTCTATAATCGATTTGTATTTTGAATTGGTACACGGTTCTTACCTATGAATAAAAACTCGTTATATTGTCACACAGGGCTTATAACTTTGTTTTATTTATCTTGTTTATATATTACCGTTCACTGCGCAACCACATTAGCTGCATACAGAACTATCAAATACAAAATCAAAAAACTTCCTCTCATAATATTGAAATTTCAGGGGTATATTTTTCGGGGTTGTTTTAAATTTTTTATAATTTAAAAAGAAAGGTCAAGCAGAAACATCAGAATCGTAGTGACTATTGAAATCTATATTCTGCTTAATCTCTCCATATATAAGGACACTAAAAAGCATTTTGTAAACCAGATTTATAAAATTTTTTTCAAAAATATTTTTGCACAGAAAAAGGAACCCATGTTCCCATGAGTTCCTTAAGCTTTTTGATGACACGATTATGTCGTTTCGATACAGCCATTCGGCTGATTCCAAAGTACTGCCCGATTCGTTCCATACTCCAATCCTTATAATAGTACAGATCAATCAACACCTGTTCATCTGAACTAAGCGTTTGCAGAGCACTTTGCAATTTTTCCAGTTCCATTTTATGAACAACTTCAAGATAAGTTTCGTCAGTATAAATCGACACTCGCTGTGAGCCAATGCAG
>DESD01000060.1 GCA_002361935.1 Ruminococcaceae bacterium UBA3323
GTTCGATTCCGTCCGGAAGCACCAAATATGCGGATTTAGCTCATCCGGTAGAGCGCCACCTTGCCAAGGTGGAGGTGGCGAGTTCGAGTCTCGTAATCCGCTCCATCGGGCACTATAAATCAGTAGTGCCCATTATATTAGGCGCCATAGCCAAGTGGTAAGGCAGAGCTCTGCAAAAGCTTTATCCCCAGTTCAAATCTGGGTGGTGCCTCCAAACATAAAAAAGGTTAAGTTATTACAACTTAACCTTTTTTTATGTTTACAGTATTATAAAGTTTATAAAAATCATCAGAATACAGTTTTGAAATCCACAAGAGCACGACACATTCTTTTTGTTTTGTGCTCAGCGCGAATATATCTTCAATGTTTTTTTGTTTCAAGCGAACTATAAAGCAGGTCATAGCTTTTAGGCTTCAATAAGCCTTGTCAGCTAAATAAAACAGCGAATCGTAATCTTTTATGCTAAAAAACTTGTTTTTTTCTGTTTAAGAAGGGCTAATAATTGACAAATTTATATGGGAATGCTATAATTAATCTGTACTTAAAGTATGCTTTTAATCATAAAAGATACAGCTTTATTTTTTATGACAATTAAATATGTAATAAGGTTAGGAGAGGCAAAATTTATGAATATTGGGGTTATTTTTGCCGGTGGTGTGGGCTCACGTATGAAGTCCACCGATAAACCAAAGCAATTCCTTATGGTGCATGGCAAACCAATCATTGTTCATACAATTGAAATCTTTCAGCAGCATTCCGAAATTGACGGAATTATTGTTGTTTGTGTTGAAGGTTGGCTGGATTATATGGAGGAGCTTAAACAGAATTATCGTTTAAGCAAAATCGGAAAAATCGTTTCCGGCGGTGAAACAGGGCAGCTTTCCATTTTTAACGGCTTAAAGGCTGCTGCAGAGGTTTATGGAGTTGACAATAATATTGTTCTTATTCATGACGGTGTTCGACCGCTTATAAGCGAAAGCACAATCAGCGATAATATTGCTGCTGTAAAAAAGTACGGTTCCGCAATTACAACTGTACCTGCTCAGGAAACTGTTATTGTTATTAATGAAAAGGATCAGGTGGATGGTATAATCAATCGTGACAGTGCCAGAATAGCTAGAGCACCTCAGAGCTTCTATCTTAAAGAAATTTTAGAAGTGCAGGAAAAGGCTATTGCAAGCGGCATTACGAATATGACAGATTCCTGCACTTTGATGATGAACTTTAATAAAAAACTCTTCATTATTCCGGGAGAAAAAAACAACATTAAAATTACCACACCGGAAGATTTTTATACATTCAGGGCATTGTCCGATGCAAAGGAAAATCAACAGCTTGATTTAAGCGCAAAATAATATATACACAATCAGCCACATGTTAATCATGTGGCTTTTTTATTGCAAAAAAGCAGACATCATAATAGATGTCCGCTTTAATAATTATAAGTAGGGGAGTGGTTACTCGTTTTTCATACTTGCAACAAGGCGTTTAAACATTTCCTCAAGTGAAACATTGGCTTTCCATCCAAGTCCTTCAAGCTTGCCGCTGTCAAGTCGTATAATCATTTCCGGATTATATCCAAAGGAAGCAATGTTTTCCGGAATATCAATTTTAACTTCAATACCCGAATCCTTAAAGGTATCGCATACCAGCTGCGCCATTTCCTTTATGGAGCAGGCAGTATTCATATTCGTAACATTATATGCTTCGCCGCTTTTGCCTTTAAGAAGAATATAGGTTATTGCAGAAACTGCATCTGTTGTATAGCAATAACTGCGAACGGTATTGCCCTGCGTATGAAGAACAATATCCTTTTTTTCAATTGCGCATCTTGCAAATTCGGCAAACACTCTTCCATCATTATATTCAACGCCTGCGCCGAAGGTCTGAGAAAGCCTTGCGATTTTAACAGGAACATTATACTCACTTGCATAGGAACAGCAAAGGCACTCAACCATTCTTTTGCCCTCGCTGTAGCTGCTTCTGACATTCAGCTGATCAATATAGCCATAATCACTTTCGCTGATAAGGCCTGCATTTTCGCTTGGTGTTCCATAAACCTCAAGAGAAGAAAGATAAACAAATCCTTCAACCTTTTTTTCCTTGGCAAATTCAAGCACGGAAACAGTACCGTCAATAGCGGTTTTGATTGTTTCAACAGGATGCTCAACAAAATATTTTGAGCTTGTTGCACTTGCACCATGAATAATATAGTCTACATTGCCGTTATATTCGATTTTTGCATGAATATCACCTACAACAAACTCAATATCCGGAATATCTCCGAATACCTTTTCAGCCTTTTCAGCGCTTCTTACAAAGGCAACAATTTTGATAGCCGAACCTTTTTTTCTGTTGCAGCATGCTAAGGATTTGATAAACTGAGATCCAATTAAACCTGTAGCGCCTGTAACAAACACGGTTTTTCCGCTAAGCGCTTCAAAAGGAGTATTGCTTTCAACAATTTCATCAAAGTCTTTTTGTAAAACTATATTATTTGGGCTTTCCATTATCATTTCAATTCTCCGATTCACTGTTTTTTATAATTTCTTTAACATAGTCAACAATTCTTTCCGCTGCATGTCCGTCTTCCTTGCTTCCTCTGGCAGCTAAGAATTCTTCTCTTTTTTCCTGATATTCATCATCATCAAAATTAAGGACGTTTTCAATCATTTCACTATTATTTGTAGCAATAGGGAATGGTGTTTCCTCAAGCGGATAATAAAATCCTCTTAAATTATTATATTTTTCAAGGTCTGTGGCATATATAAAACCTGGCTTTCCGGTAAGAACAAAATCGCAAATCCAGCTTGAATAATCGGTAATACCGATATCGGCAATCAGCATAAGCTCCTGCATATCCGGATACGATGTAACATTAACAACATTTTTAACCTTTTTGTTCTTCGTTCTTTTATCTTTAAAATGGAAACGTTTAAATATTTTCCATTCTCCGCCGTATTTTTCACGCAAAGCCTCAAGCAGTTTTTTATAATTAATATCAGCGAAATCCTGACTCTTATCATCCCTGAAGGTTGGTGCATAAAGACAAACGTGTGTATCCTGAACACTGTCCACCAATGTGCCTTTTTCAAATGAGAGATTGTATCTTTTAAAAATCTTTTCCTTTAATTCAGCCTTATCTGTATCATCAAATAGAATATCGTTTCTTGCATGCCCAAATTCAAAAATTTCATTTTTGGGAAAATATGTTTCACGGAAAACCTGTGTTTCAAATGTACTGTTTGAAATGCAGCAATCAACATTTTTGCCGCATAGTTTTGCTTTTCTTAACCAGTGCCTGTCCTTAATATCCTCCTTAGAAATTCTCTTTAAGCCCATTGAACCATGCCATGTTTCAACATAAATTTGATTTTTTTTCTTTGGTATATACTTCCAAACACAGCACAATGCGTTATCAAACCAAACTTTTGAGCTGGCAAGTGCTTTAAAATATTTAAATGAGTATCTTTCAACAAGCTCTACTTCATCGGGGATACCGTCTTTTTTTCTTTTTTTAATCTGATCTTTGGTAACACCCCAATAAATCTCAACGGGAACTTCCTGTTTAATTAATTCTTTGGTGATATATTTTTGGTTGCAGTTATAAACACCATTAAAGGTAGTAAAAAACAATCTGTTCGGAACAACCTCAACTTTTCTGCTGTAGATTCTTCTTGTTAATTCACCGATACCCTTATCCATTTTCTTTCTGAGCCCTTCAAAAAATCCCGGAATACCTTTGCGGAAAAAATTGCAGAAATTCTTTTTGAAATTTTTTCTTGCCTTTTTGAATCTTTTTTTTGAATTAACTAAAATTTTACCTTCAATGAGTTCGCGTTTGAACCTTGTTGTTTTTTTCATTTATTATTTCTCCTCCTAAAAAGGTTAAAATCAGTTTTAGATAATTATTTCTGAAAATCAAGGCTTGCCGTTCGCCTTACTTCATCAAATTTTAACTGCAGATTTTTTTTCATATTTTTCGGAATATTACCAAGAATCAGCCAATCAATTACACGATCGCTTGCATGCGTATCAATGTAATCAAAATGATGATCAACATATTCGGCAACCTTTTCCTGTTCAAAGTCCTTTCTTTTAATTGCTGAAAGCAGCTCATCAAAAGTGTGAACGATTTTTCCCGGAGCAGCAAGCTCATAATCTCTGTGAAAGCCTCTTGAAAATGAATACTGAATTTCATCATATGCAAAAAATAGCATTGGTTTATTCATAAGTGAATATTCAAAAATAGAAGATGAATAATCAGTTATAAGCAAATCAGTAATGTAAAACAAATCATTTATATTGGAATACTTTGCAACATCAATAAATTTATCTGAATATTTTTCTTCAATCGGAACCGGCTCTGAAATCCAGGGATGAACTTTAAATAACACAACATATTCATCACCGCAAACATCATAAAGCCTTTCAAAATCAATTATATTATAAGGATAATAGGCATTTTTCTTATTCTTACCTCTGTAAGTAGGGGCAAACAAAATAACTTTTTTATTTTTACAGACCGGAATTTCTTTATAAAGTAATTCCGTTTTCATTTTCCTGTTTTGTTCATTTAGAAACTCATCAATTCTGGGCATACCTGTTGGCAAAACCTGCTCTTTATTGATTCCCCAAACCTCAGAGAAAAAATGGGCAATTTTTTCAGACCCGGCAATACCGTATTTATACTGCCTGTGACAGGAGTAGGGATTTGGAGAGCCTGTATTTCCCCAACGGCTGTAGCCTGAAGATTTAAAGCCTGCGCCCGCATGCCAAAGCTGAATAACTGCTGTATCTTTTTTTAATACAAGCCAATCAAAAACAGGCACATAATCATCAAGAATTATCATTGAACTTTTTGAAAGCTTGTTAACAAATTTTATCCAGCTTAAATTGCTCTGTTTTTCAGAAGCAGAGGAGCGGAACGAAAACAGAATTTTAAACTGCTTATCCAGCTTTCTTTCAACAATTCTGTTATACACAGCCAATTGATTAGAGGAAATCTGTGTATTCTGTTCACTCATAAAAAGAATAACGCTTTTTTTATGAGAATGCAGAAAATAAAGTAAGTTATATAAATTGATTATAAAAAATCTTTTTACGGTTTTTCGGAAATGTTTTTTTATTTTACGGCTGACTCTATTTATGAGTGAGCCTTTATTTTTTGCTTTTTCAGCAGACGGATAACTTAATTCATTTGAATACTTATTCTTTTCGGCGGCAGATGCCATAACATACATATAAAAAGGAAGGGAATAATCATTTGTTGTTCCCACATAGAAAATAACGTTATATACCTTGGATTGATTGGCATATGGAAACGCTCTTGAGTAATCATTCATTTTATGAACGATTGTAGGGGAAGTCATACAATGTGCAATTTCATTGTCGCCCTGACATACTGCTATCGTATAGGTTCCTTTCGGGAGGCAGCGATTATAGCCCGGATTAGTTATATTTAAACACAGTCTGTAAACAGTATCGGAAATTTTATCTGCATCAAATTTGGCTTTTGCAAAACGATTGCCGTTAAGTGCATAAAAATCAATAGGAATCTGATTATCAAAATTCTTTCGCTTATTAATTTTTACATCTATATAAAGATTAATTCGTTCCCAATATATATTGATAATTTCAGCATCAATTAAAGCTTGATTCACTAAATTATTCAAAATACTTTCCTCTATTCAAATAAGTTTTAAAATTGTCATAACTGAAACGATGTCAATTAGATAGTATACTAAATGCTATCATTAAAATCAATACTTTTTTCCATTTTTTAATAAAACCATTAGACCTGTAAAATACTAGATATTACCCAGAAACTAAGCCATGTTGTGAGGAGTTACCTAACATCATTTTGTGCTGTGATTCTCTATAATAGTAAAGAGGTGTTGATATTATGGAGAATAATAAATTAAATTTCGACAATGACATATACAACACTATCAGAAAAAACATTAAGAAGTACAGAAAAGAAAAAAATATGACTTCTGCCAGACTTTCTGAGCTTGTTGATTTATCGCATGATTTTATCAGACAAATCGAAAGCGAGAAAACTGCTTATAATTTTTCAGTTGATACTTTCTATAAGATATCTGTTGCTTTGGGTGTAAGTTTGGATCAGCTGATACAAAAAGATGACAGTCAGGATATATGCTGATAATTCTTTTGTTTACGGATGTTTTTATCTAATAAGTTTAAAAGGAGAAACAAATGGCTAGTTTCAATATTTACGGCTGCTGCATATGCAGAGATTTATTCGGTTTTGTTCCCTACAATACACATGAAGTGATACATTTTATGCAGTCTTCATCTCCGATAACAAATTTTGTTTATCCTGATAAGCCGTCCACACCCATGACCGAAGAGGATTTAAAGGATGTCCCTAGCCCTAATTTTAGAAAAAGATGTATCATGAATGATTACAACAAAACTCTTTTGGATTGTTTTGTTGAAAAATCGGATTTCTTTATTACGGATTTAATCGACATCGTCAACACCAATTTGGCTAAAGAAACAGACAGCGAAGGAAATGAGCATTATTTTACACATTCAAAATGGTTCAGAGATGCTTATGACAGCGGACTGAAAAACTTTTTTGAAAATAAAACCGTAACCCCTTTACATAGGCTCAGAATCATTGAAGAGGTTGGTCTTGAAATAATCATAGAACGGTATATTCATTGGCTTACTGTTGAAAAACAGTATAATGAAAATCAAGTTATCCTTATTGAAAACAGGCGTACTCCGTTTTATTTTGACGGAAAAGAAATGCGTATGTTTGAGCCTTTTTTAAGAGATAAATCAAATAAATTATTAGAAAAAGCCTGCAGAATATTCAAAGAAAAATGCCCCGGCTGTCACGTTATTAAAATGCCAAACAGCGTTTATTCCGTCATGAATCATCCATGGGGATTAACCGATTTGCATTTTTGCTATGAATATTATGAATACCTGTATAAATGCATTGATTTGATTGCAAGCAATCAGGATTGTAAAAATGAGCTGGATGAATTGTTTTATGATTATTCAAACCTGATGATAAAAAAGAGCATCAAAGAGGATGCCGGAAGCAATTTATTAAAGGGTAGCTTTTCTTTTGATTGTTCTAATTGCTTTATTGCAAAAAAGGGGTCTGTTATATATGCAGATTCAAATGGAACTAAAACCGATAAGAAATTAAATAATTATACTCTTGTAAATGATTATGAGTTTCCTTATTCAAAAATTTTCGGCGGTTATGTTGATGTTGATGCATGCGCCAAAGGCGCTTACGGCGATGCACAGATTTTCGGCGAATACTGGAAAACGGTTAATATCACCACCTGTGCTGTTGAAAAAAATAATTCCATTGTATTATGCCATAACGGCAGTCCGTCAAAAGCCCATATGAATATCATTCAGACAATAGAAGATTCTGATGATTTATATGATAAAACCGTAACCCTTTCCGTTTGGGCAAGAGTGCTTGAGCATGGAGAAGATAAGCGGGGCGGAGTTGTTGCATTCATTAACGGAAATTCCTATAACAAAGGAAAATTTTATGCAGCTAAGGAATTCAACAATAAAAAATGGCAGCAAATTGTTTTAACAGCAACACTTCCCGATAAAGAAAACTTTAACGGTCTTACCATATGCTTAAGAGCAAATGCAGGAGCAGGGGAAAAACCAATAAATGCAATCGTTGAATTCAGCAGACCGAAGCTTGAAATCGGCTCTGTACCAACCAATTACGAAGAATAATCAATACTATACTAAAGAGAGCAGTCGAGTTGACTGCTCTCTTTTTTTCGGAACGAATTATGATTCCAATAATCCGTATTTTGTTTTAATTCTGTCCAGCTTTTCAAGCATTGGTTCGGAAATAAACCAAAGAAATATTGCTGTTGCAATGGCATGAATACAATCCATAGGAAATCCTGTAACATAACAATTTAGTATTATTTTCCAATTCAATGCTTCATTTCCCCATATTAAAGCCGAAGACGGATTTATAATTCCGCCGTAAATAACAATTGCCGAAATTGCGCCGAATATGCAAAGTGATATCCTTGAACGGCAAAGAAATCCTTTTTTATATAAAATGCCTGCAAAAAAACCAATTATTCCCATGGCAAACATCTGCCACGGAGTCCAAGGACCCTGTGAAAACATAATGTTTGATACCAGCATTGTAATTGCCCCAACCAAAAAGCCTGTTTCTCCACCAAAAGCCAAACCAGCAATAATCGTTAAAGCGAGCACCGGTTTGAACTCCGGAAGCATAAAAAATGCTGCTCTGCCTGCAATACCAAGTGCACAAAGCACGGCTATAATTGTAAGCTCCCTTGCTTTTGGTTTTCTTCCTTCAAATATCATAAAAAAGGGAAGCATACATTCAAGCAAAACCGCAAAAGCAATAAGATAATACTGTTTAATATCAATATAGAATACACCAATAAATAACGTTAAAGGAATGAAAAGAAGAATTAAAGCAACTGAAAAACAGGTGCGCTTTGAAAGTTTTCGCTTTTCCTTAGGCATCTGAACAGAAATTGTATTTTTATCTTTTTTGCCAATAAATACAGCCGTCAGAATAAGAAAAACAATAAATAAGCCATATACAACTATTCGTTTTAAATCTAAATCACTTACTCCGTTTAAATCAGGTATATTATTAAGATTTTCTGTTTTAGCAGTAAACAGATAAATCGTCAAAGCAAACAATGCTGATATTCCTGCACTGATTTTACGCCAAAGGGGCAGCTTCGCTGTTTGTTCCATTCTGCCGTCACTATGTTCAGATTGAACATTATAAAGAACTTTTGTACTTACAGGATAATCCTGTTTTTCTCCGCCGACTGCTTCAATTACATCATCAACTGTAACCGCATTCGGTATAATATCTCTTGCAATTCTGTTGGCCGAGGTTGTATAAAAGCTGTTGCCGCTGAAAAACTCCTGAGGTGCTCCGCTCGCAACAATATTTCCATCAAAGAATAAAGCACAGATATCAGCATGTTTTGCACAGAATTCAACATCATGGCTTACCATAACAATACATACGCCTGCATTAAGCAGTTTTTTCAAAATGCATGCAAACGCTTCTTTAAATTCAGCATCAAATCCCTTTGTTGGCTCATCTAAAAGCAATACTTCCGGCTTTAATAAAAGAAGCTTAGCAAGTGCAACTCTTTGCTGTTCGCCGCCTGAAAGATCGTATGGGTGTCTGTTTTCAAGTCCATTCAGTCTGCAAAGATTTGTTACATTTTTTATATTTTCATGAATCTGCTCACCGGATAGTTTTTCCTCTTTTAAAACGTCAGTTAAATCCTCACATACTGTTTTCTTAGTAAATAGTGCTTGGGGATTCTGCGGCAAAAGACAAATCTTGCCGTATGTTTTGATTTCGCCATGATAAGGCTTATAATAACCCGAAATCAGTTTAAGCAATGTTGTTTTTCCGGTGCCGTTGCCGCCGAGGATACAGAACAGTTCACCTGAGTAAGCAGTTAAAGTAACATCCCTTAATACATCAGGCAAATCCTTGCTATATCTAAACCAAATACCCTCTATTGAAACTTTTATATCAGCAAAGGTCTTTGATGATACAATATTAAGCGGCTTTATGTCCGTCGTTTCAGAAAAATCTTTTAAAAACACTTTTCCGGCATTAACGGAAACGGGGCAGGGTAATTCAGTATGTACCGAACCCCATATTCTTGTTGCCGCAGGCATTGCAAAAAACATTTTGCTGTTGATGTTTTTCAGATACGCACCAACCTCTTCAACAGTTCCGCAGAAAGGCATTCCGCCATTATCCATAAATCCGACTTTGCTTGCTAAAGGCAGTACATCTTCCAGCCTGTGTTCCGTAATGATAATCGTTGTGCCAAACTCTCTGTTAATCTTTTTCAGAGCAGACAAAAAATCAGAAGCCGCAATCGGGTCAAGCTGACTTGTAGGCTCGTCCAATATAAGAATACTTGGCTGCATAACCATAATCGAAGCAAGATTAAGAAGCTGCTTCTGTCCCCCCGAAAGCTCTGAAACATCTTTATGGAACCAATTCTGAATGTCAAAAAAGGAGGCCATTTCAGCAACCCTTCGTCTTATCGTTTCCGTATCATATCCAAGACTTTCCAAACCAAACGCAAGCTCATGCCAAACCTTATCTGTAACAATCTGATTATCCGGAGACTGCATAACAAATCCGAATTTTAACGCACTTTCTCGTTCTGTTAAGCTTTCAATTGGCTGATCAAAAAACAATATCTTTCCTTTTTTGGAACCGTGAGGGGAAATCTGCGGCTTTAAATGACGCAGTAATGTTGATTTTCCGCATCCTGAATGTCCAAAAAGTACAAAGAAATCGCCGGAATCAATGGAAACAGATAAATTATTTATTGCAGGTGTATCCGAATTCGGATAATAAAATGTTAAATTTTCGATTCTAAGAATTTCCATTTTATATCCTCTCTTTTATTTATAACAATCGGCGTTAAACACATAAGAAAATATATTAATAAAAAGCTTATCGACAGCGGTTCAGCGGTAACTCCTATAATACTCGGAAAATATCTCCAATATAAATTTCCCGAGACAATGCCGCTTAATAGATAAACCAAACAAAAACAAAGCCATATTAAGCAGCTTTTATCTTTCTCGCAAAATTTGTAATTGGAATAGGCTGTTCTTCCTTTTAACCCATAGCCTCTGCATTTCATACTGTCTGCTGTGTCGATGGCATTTTCCAAAGACCATGTAACCATAATTGAAAGACAATTTAATGCATATTTTAATCGCTTTAATAAACTTCCGCTTGTGACATCTCTGCCAATTCCGGCCTGCGCTTCCTTAACACTTTCAAACTGCTGTTTAAATCTTGGAACAAACCTTAAAATCATACTAATTGTCAATGAAAGTGAGGGTATAATCTTACCGAAAAGATAAATAAACTTGTCTGAACTCATAACAGCAGTATAACAACCAAACCATAACACAACAGAAACAAGCATAACACCTGCCGCTATACCATATAAAATACTTTCCAATGTAAGAGGATTGCCCGTTGGAAGATAACACAGAATAACTGTTCCGCGGTGATTAAAAGCAGGATTAATGATTGCTGTAAAAAGAAGCATAGGAAGTGCAAATTTAGCTAAAACACCAAAAGACTTTGCACTGTTAAGGCTGATATAATAATACACTGAACAAAATAATGAAATAATAAGGCAAACGGGGTGCATTAAAAACATTGAAAAACCAATAACCAAACAAAAATAGAAAAAATTTATAATCGGATGATAGCCAGAAAAGGTATCCCTGTTTTTCATTCTGTTCGCCTCCCATGCAGAAATTAAATACATATTAAAATATACATTTTTTTCATAAATCCGTCAAGTTATTCAAATATTCAGTCGTAACAATTATGAAATAATAAACAATTTATTAAACTTATAGTTTTCATTACAATGTAACACTTTTGTCTATTTCCTTTTATTCGACAAAAAGATATAATGATAAAAAACAAACAGTAATTATACAATATTACTGTTTGTATTAAAGGTGAGGATATGTCAGGTATTACAAGTACTGAAAAACAGAATATGAAATCTGAAAACAAAATCGTGATTTCCGATACCGTAAAAAAAATAGAATCCGGAAAAATAAATTTTTATAAAATCATTTTTATATACATGCTCGGCGGAATTGTCGGAACTTTATGGGAAACCGGCCTGAATTTCATTAACGGTTACGGATTTGTGTATTGCAACGGTAGTATTTTCACACCATTCAATTTTGTTTACGGCTCCGGTGCAATAATCATTATTGCTTTTCTTCATAAGCAAACGGAATGGTGGAGGGTTTTTTTGATTGGTGCATTAGGCGGCGGGGCAGTTGAATACATATTAAATTTTCTGGAAGAAACCTTGCTTGGCACTCGCTCATGGAATTATGAAGGCAAGCTTTTAAATATCAACGGCAGAACAACTATTCCGTATATGATTGTATGGGGAATGCTCTGTGTTGCAGTAATTTTCATTGTATATAAACCTTTGAACAGACTGCTTGAAAAAATCCCAAAAAGTACTATGAAAACAGTTGCAACGGTTATGTCTGTTGTATTAGCAGTAGATTTAATGATCACTGTTGCTGCCATTCTTCGTTATTCGGCAAGAAATTCAGGGCAGGAAGCTTTTACTGCAATAGGTGCAGCTATTGATAAAGCTTTTAATGATGCATTTATGGCAAAAAGATTTCCGAATTTAAAATTTATATAGTTATAAAGGAGAAAGCTTTATGATAGTTACAGTTGTTTGCGATGTTCTTGGTGAAGAAAATAACGGAACAACGGTTGCTACAATGAATTTAGTAAGATATTTAAAAAGCAGGGGAGATATTGTTCGCATATTATGTGCAGATCAAAACAGAAAAGAGGACGAAAATGTTTTTGCAGTTCCGAATGTAGATTTCGGAATCCTTCTGAATGCTTTTGTAAATAAAGTTGGCGTTTCACTTGCCAAACCGGATGAGGACATTGTCAGAAATGCTATAGTAGGTGCTGACGTAGTACATATCATTTTTCCTCTTCAGCTTGGTATTGTTTCGGTAAGAATAGCTACCGAACTTGGCATCCCTGTAACGGCAGGTTTTCATATGCAGGCTGAAAATTTTACTGCCTACTTTAAACTAAATAATATTAAGATTGCAAATAAGCAGGTTTATCGTTTTATTTACGACCATATTTATAAATATGCTAAGGCAATTCATTATCCAACAGAATTTATTAAAAATCAGTTTGAAAAAAGCATAAAAAAGGAAACGCCCGGTTTTGTTGTATCAAACGGTGTAAATGATTTTTTCAAAAAAATTGACTTTGAAAAACCTGATGAATTCAAAGATAAAATTGTAATTCTCACAACAGGAAGATATGCAAGGGAAAAATCACAGGATACCTTAATTAGAGCAATTAAGCAATCAAAATACAGGAACAAAATTCAGCTTATATTAGCAGGGCAGGGTTTTGAAGAACTTTATTACAAATTACTTTCAAAAGAACTTGTGATTCCTCCGATTTTTAAGCTTTATTCAAGAGAGGAAATTTTGGAAGTAATAAATTATTGCGACATATATGTTCATCCTGCAATTATTGAATTGGAAGGTATATCCTGTCTTGAAGCAATCAAATGCGGAAAATTAACAATTGTTTCAAATTCAAAACTAAGTGCAACACAGGAATTTGCTGTTGATGAAAAATGCATTTTCAAAGCCAAAAGTCCAAGAAGTCTTGCAAAAGCAATTGATTATTGGATTGAACATCCAATAGAAAAAAAGGAATGCGAAGAAAAATATCTGGCTTCATCAAAAAAATTCAATCAGGAAATATGTATGCATAAAACCAGGGAAATCCTTTTAAATGCTGCAAAATCCAAAAATCCAGCGCTATATTAAAAAGAGCCGTTTCAACGGCTCTTTTATTCATATATTTAGTTTTTAAGACTGTGAAGCGGTGCAGGAATTTTACCACCTCTGTTTATAAATTTGGCAGGGGATTTTGTATTAACCTTCATCACCGGTCCCGATCCCAAAAGTCCGCCGAATTCAAGCTCATCGCCCAACTTCTTTCCAATTGCGGGAATTACACGAACAGCAGTTGTTTTTCCGTTAACCATTCCGATTGCAGCCTCATCAGCAATAATACCGCTGATAACTTCTGCAGTAGTATCACCCGGAATAACAATCATATCAAGCCCAACAGAGCATACAGCCGTCATAGCCTCAAGCTTTTCAATTGTAAGAGCTCCGCTTCTTGCGGCATCTATCATGCCGGCATCCTCAGATACAGGTATAAATGCGCCTGAAAGACCGCCGACACTTGATGAGGCCATTACGCCGCCTTTTTTTACTGCATCATTCAACATGGCAAGGCAGGCTGTTGTACCGGCGCCGCCGCACTGTTCCAAACCGATTTCCTCAAGAATATGAGCAACAGAATCTCCTACCGCCGGAGTTGGAGCAAGAGATAAATCAACAATACCGAACGGAACGCCAAGCCTTTTAGATGCTTCAACACCAACAAGCTGACCCATTCGTGTAATTTTAAAAGCAGTTTTCTTGATAAGCTCCGCAACCTCATTGACACTGTAATCCGGATACTTTGAAATAGCCGCTCTTACAACACCGGGGCCTGAAACACCTACATTAATAACACAGTCCGGTTCGGATAAGCCGTGAAATGCACCTGCCATAAACGGATTATCCTCAGGGGCATTACAAAATACAACAAGTTTGCCGGCACCAATGCAATCATGATCTTTGGTTAGCTCTGCGGCTTCCTTAACCTTCTGCCCCATAATTTTAACGGCATCCATATTAATACCAGCTTTTGTTGAGCCGATATTAACCGAGGAACAAAGATGTTCGGTTCTTGAAAGAGCTTCGGGAATAGAATTGATTAACTCCAAATCACCTGCTGAAAATCCCTTCTGCACCAAAGCTGAATAACCGCCGATAAAATTAACACCGATGGTCTGTGCAGCTTTTTCAAGAGCAAGGGCATATTTAACAGGGTCTCCGCCGCTGATTCCGGCAAGAATGGCAACAGGTGTTACGGAAACACGCTTATTAATAATCGGGATACCGTACTGCTTTTCAATATCTTCGCCTGTTGAAACAAGCTTTTCTGCCTTTTTACAGATTTTATCATAAACCTTGTCACAGGCTCTATCAATATTTGAATCCGCACAATCCAGCAAAGAAATACCCATAGTCGTTGTTCTGATATCAAGGCATTCATCCTGAATCATTTTAATTGTTTCAAGTATATCAAAAGTATTAATCATAAATGATTTCTCCTATATTCTATGCATTGAATTAAAAATTTCCTCATTCATTACGTGAACGGAAAGATTGTTTTCCTTGCCATATTCCGAAAGGATATCGGAAAAATCAGCAAAAGGAACCGAACAGGCGGAAACATCAGCCATCATAATCATACAAAACATATCCTGAAGAATTGACTGTGTTACTTCAATAACATTAACGTTTTTTTCAGCACAGATTGAAGAAACCTTTGCAAGAATGCCAACCATATCCTTACCAATAACTGTTATAACTGCTTTCATAAGCTATACCTCCTAGAATATTAATAAAGATTATAGCAAAGGATAAAATTTTTTTCAACAAAAATAAGAATAATATTTAAATTTTCTGCTAAATGTGTTATATTAAATTAAATTGCTGTTAGATTCTCTTTTCAAACTGAACACATTGATTCGGAAATGATAGTTATAAGATACCATATTTTAAGATTTGATATTTGGCTTTGCTTGGCTTTAAGTGTTCTGATTGCTTTCGGCGCCGGAAAAATTGCAAATAAAATTTTACCGGAGAAATACGAAGAGCATAAAGCTGAACATATTGTTGATGCCGGAGAAATCGGAGAAGTTGCCGATGATACCGTATTCAGAGCTCAGAATATTGAAGATCTGCTGTCACACGATACCTTTACCGTAATTTCTCCCGGTATTGAATACCGAAACAGGGGAGCGGGATACTATAACGGCATGTATTTATATCAGTTAACTCTTCCGTCAGGTGAAATGGTTGCCGCATGCATTAACGCCGATTCAGTTGTTAATGACGGTGAATACTTTTCGGGAAATTCAACACTGCCTGTCGGCAGAATAGTCAAGGCAGATTTGGCTGAAGAAAAAACCTTTCTTGAGCAAATAGAATTCAAAACGCCGCTTGACCGAAAGGATTTTTACATAGATATGGTTGGGAAGCTGAAATCGCAAGCGAGGAATCATTTATAGAAACGCCCAGTATAATCATTCAGCTTATAACCGTATTGATAACATTTCCCGTATTCCATCTTATCGCCACAAAACTAGGTATTTTCCCATATATTCTTCCACCGAGAAAGAAAAAGGAGAAAAACGATTGGGATTAGATTAGAAAGGGCAGAATTATTATGAATAATAAGTTAGTTAAAACAAATACAATTTATTTGCTTTTAAGCATATTTGCACCAATTGCTTTGGTAGTAATCGGCACTGCAATAACATATTTTTTCTTTAAAGACGGCGGCTATGGTGCAGTTATTTTTTCAATGGGTCCGCCAATCATTGCATTTAGTTGGTATGTTTTCGGCATTGGCCTGATCTTTAAGAAACAGTATAAAAAATTCGAAGCCGAGCTGGATGCCGGCAGCTTCAAAAGAATCAAACTTTCTACGGCTAAGGCAAATATGTGACTATTGATCTCGAAAACGGTGAAATAGACGACTTTGTTTACAATTATTAATTTCAACTGAGGAAACATTTATGAGTTTTTCAAGACTAATTGATATGCACACCCATTCAGACCATTCCTTTGACGGCAATCATTCATGTATGCTTTTATGTGAGGGTGCTGTTGATAAAAAGCTTAGTGTGATTGCAATTACGGATCATTGTGAAATTGATTCCAAAAATACCGATTTCAGAGCATTTTGCATTAATCAGTATTTTGAAGCCTGCAAGGCAAAACGCTTTTTTGAAGGTCAGCTTCTCGTTCTGAAGGGGCTTGAATTGGGACAGGCAATTTATAATAAAGGGCTTGCTGAAAAAATCCTGAATGATTATGACTACGATTTCGTTTTGGGTTCTATTCATAATCTTGAAAATATGGAAGATTTTTATTTTCTGGATTACAGTCAGTATGATGTTTATGATTTGCTTGAAAAATATTTTGAAACTGTTTATCAGCTTTGCTTATGGAACAAGTTTGATTCTCTTGCTCATTTAACCTATCCATTGCGATATATTAAGGGCAATGCGAAAATGGATGTAGATTTAAAAAGGTTTTCGGACATCATTGAGCAGATATTGAAAACATTGGCTTACAATGAAAAGGCACTTGAAATAAATACATCCGGGTTGTTTCTTGACCTAAACGAAACGCTTCCGCCCAAAAATATCGTAAAGCTTTTTAAAGAATTAGGCGGTGAATATTTAACAATCGGTTCAGACAGCCATTATTATAATAAATTAGGCAACGGAATAGAGCAGGGGCTGCAGCTTGCAAAGGAGTGCGGCTTCCAATATACAACAATTTATCAGCATCGGGAGCCTGTTCAGCTTCCCATAGAATAAAGGAGTTTTTCTTATGAACAAATTACTCAAAATATTAGAAAATAACGCCAGATTATCTAATAAAGAAATCGGCGTTATGCTTAATAAAAGTGAAGAAGAGGTAAAAAAGGATATAAAGCTGCTTGAGGACTCCGGTGTTCTTAAGGGATACAAAGCTATTATAGATAAGGATAAAGCAGAGGTTGAAACCGTAACTGCTTTAATTGAAATTAAAGTTCAGCCAAAATACGGTCACGGCTTTAATGATGTTGCCAACAGAATATCTCAGCTTGAAGAAGTTGAATCCATTTATCTGATGAGCGGAGGTTTCGACTTTGCCGTTATGGTAAACGACAAATCATTTCAGGAGGTTGCTATGTTCGTTGCAAACCGCCTTTCTCCTCTTGAGGGTGTTGTTTCAACTGCAACTCACTTTATTCTGAAAAGATATAAAGAACAGGGTGTAATATTCTCTGATGAATTTAAAGACGATAGGGGGATTGTTTCCCTGTGCTAGATTACAGCAAGTTTTTAAACAAAAAGGTAGTTAATGTTAAGCCAAGCGGAATAAGAAAGTTTTTTTCCATTGCTGAGGAAATGGATGATGTTATTTCTCTTGGTGTAGGGGAACCTGATTTTCTTACTCCATGGCATATAAGAAGATCTGCTATTGATTATCTGGACAAAGGTGCAACAAGATATACTGCTAACGCCGGTCTTTTAGCCTTAAGAGAAGAAATCTGCAATTATTACAGCAGAAAATTTAAAATTGACTATAAACCAAAGGGCGAAGTGCTTGTAACTGTCGGCGGTTCTGAGGGCATTGATATGGCAATTAGAACGCTTATAACCAACGGGGATGAGGTGCTTGTTATTGAGCCGTCGTTTGTTTGCTATAAACCTATTGTTGAAACAAGCGGCGGTGTTCCCGTTCCGCTTATAACAAAGGAAGAAAACAACTTCAAGCTTGATGCCGAATCACTTGAAAATGCAATAACCGATAAAACCAAACTATTGGTTTTGCCTTACCCGAATAATCCGACAGGTGCGGTAATGCGCAGAAATGAGCTTGAAAAAATTGCCAAAATAGTCATTAAGCATAATCTTTTTGTGATTTCAGATGAGATATACAGTGAACTCACTTATGGCAGTGAAGAGCATTGTTCAATCGCTTCTATAGACGGTATGCAGGAAAGAACGATAGTTATTAACGGTTTTTCGAAAACATATTCAATGACCGGCTGGCGTCTTGGCTATGCATTAGGACCCGAGCCTGTTATATCTCAGATGACAAAGCTGCATCAGTTTGCAATTATGAGTGCTCCCACAAACTCCCAGTATGCTGCTATTGAGGCTTTAAAGCACGGAGATAAAGATATTGCCAAGATGCGTGAGGACTATGATATGCGCCGCAGATTTACCGTAAATGCATTTCGTGAAATCGGGCTTGACTGCTTTGAACCGGAGGGCGCATTCTATGTTTTTCCCTGTATTAAATCAACAGGACTTTCCAGCAATGAATTCTGTGAAAGGCTTATTATGGAAAAACATGTTGCTGTGATCCCCGGAACAGCTTTCGGCGATTGCGGAGAGGGCTTTATTCGTGTATCCTATTGCTATTCCATTGATAATATCAGAAAGGCAATAGATAAAATCGGAGAATTTGTAGAAGAATTAAAGGAGAAGCATGGAAGTTAAGGTTAAAGCATATGCAAAAATAAATTTAATGCTTGATATTGTAAACAAACGAAATGACGGTTATCATGATTTGTTTATGATTATGCAGAGCGTTGGCATTTACGATACGGTAACCATAACAGAGGATTCGTCTGATTCAATCCGTATATCCTGTAATATTGATAACATTCCCTTGAATAATAAAAATATCGCATGGAAAGCCGCAGAAGCCTTTTTTGAAGCAACAGGAAAGAAGAATAAAGGCATCTGTATAGATATAAAAAAACGGATTCCGCACGCTGCCGGGCTGGCCGGCGGAAGTGCTGACGGTGCCGCTGTGATTGTGGCTCTGAATAAAATTTATAAAACAAATTTAAGCGAAAAAGAACTTTGCAGAATCGGTGTTAAAATCGGTGCAGATGTTCCGTTTTGTATAACAGGCGGAACCTTGCTTGCACAGGGAATAGGCGATGTATTAAGCAAGGTAAAGCTCTTAAGAAAATGCCATATTCTTCTTGCTAAGCCCGATTTTGACGTAAATACTGCTTTTGCCTATAAGCAGTTTGATCTTTACGGCAAAACACATACTCCCGATAAGCTTGGTATGCTGTATGCAATGCAATCACGTGATTTGGATTCAATATGCACCAAAATGGAAAATGTCTTTGAACAGTTTATTGAAGTACCTAACCGTATTAATATCAAAGAGGTCATCAAGAATAATAATGCCAAGGGATTTTGTATGAGCGGAAGCGGACCCACTGTTTTCGGAATATTTGAAAATAAAGAAGACGCAGTTAAAGCCTCTCAGGAATTAAAAGAATATGCAAAAGACATTATGATTTGCACGCCTGTAAACAAGGGATGCAAAATAATTGAATAAAAAAATTAAAACCTGTCTACAATCAAATTTGAAAGGCAGGTTTTATTTATGAATAGAACAATCAAAATATTTGTACCTATATTTCTCATATTATTACTTATTTCAGCTTATGTAACTCCTTTTATTCAGACAAGTGAAAAAATTTCCGAGGATGTGTTCAGGCTGCATATTCTTGCTAATTCAGATAATGAGGAAGATCAGGCTCTGAAACTGAAAGTACGTGATGCAGTCCTGCAAAAAGGGCAGAACGTGTTTACAAATTGCAATTCACTTGACGAAATTATAGATTCTTGTGAAAGCAATATTGATTTATTTGAAAAAACTGCTCGTGAGTGCATAGAAAACAATGGTTACAATTACAGCGTTAACGCCTATGTGGATAAAGAATATTTCAACACAAGAGAATACGAGGAAATCACTTTGCCAAGCGGTATTTATAATGCTTTAAAAATTGAAATAGGGGAGGCAAAGGGGCATAACTGGTGGTGTGTTATGTTTCCTGCAATATGCCTGTCTGCCGTTTCCGACAGTGAAATAAATGATATTTTAGATGAGGACGAAATTGAATTAATCCATTCTGATAATAAGTTTGAAATAAGATTCAAAATCGTTGAATTATATGAAAAAATCAAAAGCAGCTTAGCATAAGCTGCTTTTTGCATATTAGAATTCGAGCAGACAATGGAATGCCTTTTCATTTCATGCTATAATAGTTCAGAAAACAACAGAAAAGCTAAATCGTGTTGTTCAAATAAAAGATTAACTCCTATATAATGAAGACATCAAAAGAAAAGGAGTTGTTTTTATGAACACAGACAAAATTTATGCAGAATCCATAGCAAAGGAATATGCACCGAAAGAAACCTCTAAGGTTGTTGCATTGCGAAAGCTTGACAATAAGGCAAAACGACCTGCAAATATTTTTGCTTACACCTTTGGAATTATCAGCGCTTTGGTGCTTGGTGTTGGTATGTGTCTTTGTATGGGCCAATTTAACTTAAACAGTACAATTTCAATGATATTAGGAATTATCATTGGCATCATCGGAATTGCAGGTGTAAGTATAAATTATCCTATATACAAAAAGCTCTTGAAAAAGGGCAAGGATAAGTACGCCTTTGAAATTGTTGAACTTGCAAAAGAAATCAGTGAAAATGATTAAAAACGCACTATAAAAGGAGAAAGCTTTGAATAAATCCGAGAGTAAATATTTTAATTCGGCAATCAAAATGGACAAAGCATTTTTGGATTTACTTGCCGAAAAGGATTTTGAATATATTACAGTTAAGGATATCTGCAAAAAAGCAGAGGTCAACCGCTCAACCTTTTATCTGCATTATGAAACAGTTGCAGACTTGCTTGATGAAAGTGTTGAATATATGTCAAACGGTTTTCTTAAATACTTTTCGGAAAATAACATCGGTTTAAGAATAAGGAATTCGCCCCTTGAAGAGCTTATGTTCATTAAGCCTGATTATATTATTCCTTACCTTTCATATATTAAGGATAACAAAAAGCTGTTTCAGACTGCTGTTTTGCACTCCGGTACACTGCAGCTTGACAAAAATTATAAAAAATTATTCGAATGTGTATTCAACCCGATTTTAATGCGATTTGATGTTCCTGAAAATGAACGGCATTATACAATGACATTTTACATAAACGGAATCATTGCACTGATTATGGAATGGCTTAAAAATGACTGCAAGGAAAGCATAGAGGATATTGCAGATATTATTATCCGTAATATCAAATCCGAAAAAACATAAAAGCTATTATTTTTTGTATTTGCCCAATTGTTATGCTATAATGTTTATATGGAGATGAACTATATGAACAGTCTAATAAATAGCACACTTGAATTTGTAAAAGAATTCTTTAAAGATGACAGCACCGGACATGACTTTTATCATACATACCGTGTTTATGAACTTGCTAACAAGCTTGCAGAAAAGGAAAAAGCCGATATAGAACTAACGTCAATCATTGCACTTCTTCATGATGTTGATGACTATAAATTAATTGGAGAAGACGGCAAATCATTCAAAAACACAAAGGCTTTTCTTCAAAAAAATCAAATAAGTGAAGATAAAATTAAACTTATATGCGGTGAAATCTCTAAAATATCTTTCAAGGGAACAGGAAAGAACACACCCGATACCTTAGAGGGCAAAATCGCTCAGGATGCAGACAGATTGGATGCTCTTGGTGCAATCGGAATTGCAAGAACATTCGCATATGGCGGCAGCAAAAACAGAGCTATGTATTTGCCTCAAAAAAATGAAAACTACAAATCATCTTCTGTTGCTCACTTTTATGATAAATTACTGAAACTTTCAGATTTAATGAACACAAAAGAAGCAAAACACATTGCTATCCAAAGAACATATTATATCAAAGAATTTTTAAATGAATTCTTTGATGAAATAAACGGGTTAAAATAAAAAAGCAGAGTCCAATGAAGTGAACCCAAAAGATTAAAAAAATAAATATTAACTTGCAAAGAAAATGAGTTCGGTATTGCGCCGGACTCATTTTAAATTTAGAAACAATCCCTGCCTTGTTCAATCAAGGCAAGGTATATTTGTACCTTTAATAACTAATAGTCTTTATACATTTATTTGTATTTTTTCTTAATTTTTCATCGCTTTTTGGTGCAATTTCTGGTGCAGTTTTGGTGCAGTAGGGTGCATTTTTTGGTGCATTATGAATATCCTTGAAAAATATCCGGATATCCGCAAAAAGTCCAAAAAAGCCCGTAGTTAAGCCAAATTTCGGCTATAAAAAAATCAGCTAAACTCCTTTGAATTCAGCTGAATAATGGTGCCGGCGGCGGGGGTCGAACCCGCACCCTGTTGCCAGGACTGGATTTTGAGTCCAGCACGTCTGCCAATTCCATCACGCCGGC
>DESD01000048.1:0-57310 GCA_002361935.1 Ruminococcaceae bacterium UBA3323
ATTGTAGTTTACAAACGATACAATGCCGAGTACCAAAACAATAAGAAAAAACACCACAGGGATGGGAATAAGAATTCTAACAAATTTTTTCTTATTTGATTTTTTCTTGATAGGTTGAGAAACAACCTCTAAATTATTCTCAACAATCGTTGTTTCTTTGTTTTCCATTTTTATTCTCCTTTTGTTTTTTGTTTTAATATATCATATATATGTACTATTTGTCAATAATTGTACTAATAGTTAGTGTATAAAAAAGACAAATAGTATTAAAATATGCTTGGTGATTTATTTGATGAACATTGATTATACTGCTGTCGGCAGAAAAATAAGAGATAAACGCAAAGAACTTAACATAACACAGGAACAGCTTGCCGAAATGTGCGAGGTTTCTCCGTCTTACATCGGCCATATTGAACGTGGCAGCCGTAATCTTTCGATGAACACAGCTGTTCAACTTTGCAGTGCCCTGGAAATAGGATTGGATTATCTTTTTCTGGACAGTGCCGAAAAAAACAGCGAAATCATGAATTGCATTGATTCTGCCTTGAAAGCCTGCCCCGAAAATCAAAAATCAAGATTTATTAACACGGTTAAAATCCTTGCCGAAAACATAAACAGAATCTGAAAGATTACCCGATACACAGTTTACCGTATCGGGCTTTATTTTTCTTATGCTGCCAGCATAATTGAAAAATTTGTTGAATTGTGCTATATTGAAAAAAGCTTCTCTCTGAAGTGAAGACGATCGCAGAAACCGATAATCATAACGGCTTAAAAACATAATGGAGAAAAATATGACAAAAGACACGGCAAAACTGCTTGAAGAGCTGAAGCAATGTGCTGATTTCAAAAAGTTTTATAATGAAAACAATGAGATACTAAAAGACTCTTCTTTATCTGATTATCTAAATAGGATTATCGAAAAGAAAAAACTGAAAAAATCGGAAATTATCAGAAAAGCAGAAATAAGCGAGGTTTACGCATATCAGATTTTTTCGGGCACAAGAAGAAAGCCCGAAAGAAACAAGCTGCTTTGCCTTGCATTCGGAATGGCGCTTAATCTTGATGAAACGCAGGAGCTTTTAAAAATTTCGGGCTATTCCCAGCTTTATGTTAAAAAGCCGTTTGACAGTATCATTATTTATGCAATCTGCAACCGGCTTTCCGTTATGGAAACCAACAATTTACTTTATGAATACGAAATGGAAACGATTGGATAAAAGCTATGAAAAAATGCCCTTACTGCCATGCCGATATACAGGAAGATGCCGCATTCTGCCTTTACTGTATGCACAGCTTAACGGAAAAAGAAACAATTGAAGCACCGAAAAAAAGAATATCCAAAAGGATTAAAGCTATAATATGTGCTGCACTTGCTGTTGTGATTGCGGCAGGAACAATTACATTTGCGTTTGTAAAAAATTCCAAAATATGCACATTTGAAAAGTTTCAGGAATGCTTTTTGGCTGTAAATGAAAGGCTTGAATACGGAGATTTATGGAATGTATCCGAATTAAAGGATTATTATGTTGATAAAGACTGGGCAACATACAGTCTGCCTTTGAAAAACGATGATATTGAGCTTAGTATTTACTTTTACAAAAAAGGCAAAGAAATCCTTACGGTAATCGGCGAAATACCCGAAGAGGATTTGGAGGACACCAGAAAAATGGCGCTTTGTATTTCAGACTCCATTGTCGGATATTATCTTACAGATTTTATGGATGTTCTTGAGGAAAACAAAAATTACCGCTTTTCAACAAATGAATTTTCCTATCCCGAAAATATAGAAAAGGATTTCAGGTTTATTAAAGAAGAGGATGCCGAAAAGGCAAACATTACCTCCAAGCATATAGCATCTCAAATTGAAAACAGCAATATTCAGATTTTTTACGAAATCCTGACCTTTGACTATGGAAATACAAAAAATTATAAAATGATTCTTTACTATTATCCTGAAGGCTCATTCAATCCCTATACCGAATAAAGGCAGAAAAAGCAGTCCATAAATACGGACTGCTTTTTCATTTTTGAATGCAAAAAATTTCATCAAAAAACAATTTTATAATGTAATAATCCCGGCAAATCTCTCTAATAATATAGTTGTAAATCAAATTGAAAATACGGTAAAAAATGAAACAAATGTGCGTTAAAATTCAATGTAATTCTTTTGTAACGATTGTTATTGCAGGGTTTTAAAAAAATTTTTTAAAATTTTTTATTCCCCTATTTAGCACCATATTATGCGGTTTTGCCATATATATTGTTGTTTTTCGGCAATTTTAAATATTACAAAAGAGTTTCGAAATATTAAAAGGGGTTTATTTTTTTAATACACTTTGCTATAATACAAAAAGTATGATTTTCAAGGGTAATTTTTGCCTGAAGTAAAACATATTTTATTTATTGATTTTATCGTATTTTTATATATTATATTTCTGAATAAGAGGTAATCGTTTTGGAGAATTTTGTTATCAAAGGCGGTCATGAGCTTTTTGGTGATGTGAATATCAGCGGAGCTAAAAATGCAGCAGTTGCAATTATACCGGCTGCTATTCTTGCCAATGATGTTGTTAGAATAGAAAATATACCTAAAATTTCCGATGTTTCGCTTATTATCAAAATCCTTGATTGTATGGGTGCAAACGTTAAAATGATAAATTCGGATACGATGGAAATAGATTCCAGAGCTATCCAAAATAAAAGCGTTCCTTATGAGCATGCATCTCATTTCAGAGCAAGCTACTATCTTATCGGCGCAATGCTCGGCAGATTTAAAAACGCGGAGGTTGCCCTGCCCGGTGGCTGCGATTTCGGAACACGCCCTATTGATCTTCATATCAAGGGCTTTAAAATGCTTGGTGCAGATGTTGAAATTGTTAACGGAATGGTTTGTGCAAAGGCAGATAAGCTTGTAGGCACATCTATCTATATGGATAACGTTTCGGTTGGTGCAACAATAAATGTTATGCTTGCGGCAGTTCTTGCCAGAGGGCTGACTATTATTGAAAATGCGGCAAAGGAGCCTCATATCGTTGACCTTGCAAACTTCCTGAACTCTATGGGAGCAGATATAAGAGGTGCAGGAACCGATGTTATCAAAATCAGAGGAGCCGAAAAGCTTCACGGATGCACATATTCAATTATCCCCGATCAGATTGAGGCAGGAACATATATGGTTGCAGCGGCAGCCTGCGGCGGTGACGTGCTTATTAAAAATGTTATTCCCAAGCATCTTGAATCCATCAGCGCAAAGCTTATCGAAGCGGGAGCAGAGGTTATAGAATATGATGATGCTGTTCGTGTAACAAGGTATAAGGAGCTCAATAAATGCAATGTTAAAACCATGCCGCATCCGGGCTTCCCTACCGATATGCAGCCGCAGATGGCAGTGCTTCTTTCCGTTGCGCACGGAACCTCCCTGCTTTCGGAATCTGTTTGGGACAACCGTTTTCAGTATGTAGGCCAGCTTACAAGAATGGGCGCCAACATCCAGGTTGACGGCAAGCTGGCGGTTATAGACGGTGTTAACGAATTAACGGGTGTTAAGGTAAAGGCAACCGATTTACGTGCAGGTGCTGCCATGATTATAGCCGGTCTGATTGCAAAAGGTGAAACCATTATTGAAGACATTCAGTATATAGACCGTGGCTACGAAGATGTTGTTCAGAAATTTTCAAATCTCGGTGCAGATATTAACCGTGTTGAAATTGTTGAAGAAGAAGCAATCATTAACGCAGGTTAAAATACAATTTTAACGGGGTGACATATGTCGCCCCTGTTTTAATTTCAGAATATTACGGAGAGTATTATGGCAAAAGCATGTCAGCTGTTTTCAGGCAGCAGCGGAAATTCAATATACATAGGAAATAACAGCACGGGGATTCTTGTTGATATAGGCGTTTCTGCAAAAAGATGCGAATATGCGCTGAACCGAATCGGCGTATCTCCCAACAGCCTTGCTGCCGTTTTTGTTACGCACGAACACAGGGATCATGTTTCAGGGATAAGAGTATTTGCCTCCAAATTCGGCATTCCTGTTTTTGCAGCCCCCGAAACCTTAGAAGAAATGCGCCGGCTTGATATTATAAACAGCAAAGTTGAAGCATATGAAATTGAAAATGCAGCGGACATCGGCGGAATACATGTGGAAGCATTTAAGAATTCACACGATGCCGCCTGCTGCCTGGGATACAAAGCAATCATGCCTGACGGAAGAAAGATTTCCGTCTGCACGGACACCGGCTATATTACGGATGAGGCAAAAGCTTCGCTTATGGGAACGGATATGGTTTTTCTTGAATCAAATCACGAAATCTCCATGCTTGAAAACGGCGGATACCCATACCACTTAAAAAGAAGAATTCTATCAGCCAAGGGGCATCTGTCCAATTTTGCGGCAGGCGAATTTGCAAAAGAGCTTTTACAAAGCGGAACAACACGATTTGTTCTTTCCCATTTAAGCCGGGAGAATAACATGCCCGAAATCGCAAGGCAGACTGCGGTTTCGGCGCTTGATGAGCTTGGTGCAAAGGAAAATTCGGACTACAGGCTGTATGTTTCAAAAACCGAAAATAACGAAGGACTTATTGTTTTATGATCAATGTTCACATTATCTGTGTAGGAAAGCTTAAGGAAAACTATTTGAAAGATGGCTGTGCCGAATATATTAAACGGCTTTCTGCCTTTGCAAGGGTTACGATTATTGAGGTTGCGGAGGAACGCTGCAGTGATCATCCGTCTGAGTCAGAAATAAAAAGCGTTATCGAAAAGGAAGGCAATCGGATTATTTCAAAAATACCAAAGGGAAGCTGTGTTATTCCGCTTTGCATTGAGGGAAAAGAATATTCCTCTCCCGATTTTTCCACTGAAATTGAAAAAATGAGTATGCATTATTCTTCCCTTTCCTTTGTAATCGGCGGTTCCTTCGGGCTTTCAGAGGAGGTAAAGGCACTTGGAAAACTGAAGCTTTCCTTCGGCAAAATGACTTTGCCCCATCAGCTTGCAAGAATGGTGCTTTTAGAGCAGATTTACCGTGCATTTTCGATCAGCAATCATTCCAAGTATCATAAGTAATGGCGTTGACAATCATTTAAACATCTGTTACTATGATTTTAAACAGATAAAAAGGAAAAAAGTTTATGTTTATTACAAATTCCAAAATGAATAGCTATGCTTGCCCTATGTATTACGCATGGGGTTATTTGACGTGTGTTCATTTTGAGGTTTGCAAATTATAGATTAGGATTGAATTTTTTAACCGCTGATGAACACTTTTGTTTATCAGCGGTTTATTTGCTTTTCAGGAAATTATTATGGATGGTATTGAATTGGTAAAAATAAAAAACCATGAAATTTTTAAGGCATGGCTTTTTCAAAGAAAAGGCTTTAAGGAAACGCTGAAGAAATATAAGGATTACAAAACAAGCCCTGCCACAGAGGGATTCATCAGCTTTTATCATAAGTTCATGAAACGTTCAGCAAACAATTACTGGGTAATCAGTAGTGAAAAAATCGCAGGTGCATTATGCATTGTTGCCAAGCCTGATTGTATGTGGGTAGGCAGATTTTATATTCTGCCCGAATACAGAAATGCCGGAATCGGGCAACAGGCATTACTGCTTTCGGAAGGCTTATACCCAACCGCAAAACGATGGCGGCTTGATACAATACTGGAAGAAAAAAACAATGTTCATCTGTATAAAAAGCTTGGCTACAGAGAATACGGAGAACACAAAATCATTAATGATAAAATGACACTGATTAAATTTGAAAAGGAGATCAACTATAATTTTTAGGAACTAATGCCCACAAACAGTTTTTAATCAAAATTTTTTTAAAGCTGTAAATATAAATTTAGTATAAAGAATATCACAAGTAAGTGTAAATTGTGTTGACATAATAATCCTTAAATGCTATTCTAAAGATAGAATGAATGTTTAAAAACATTAATCGGATTGCATATTTTTGCTTAAAAGAATTAAAGGAGGAAAATAATATGAAAGCTCATTTAACACGAATCGGTACATTTTTAGGTTATACCTTAGTATTCAACATACTATCCTTTGTCTTCTACTTTGTTCCTGCTTTTGCTGCTCACGATTTTTACGGACCTGTATTTTTAATTTTCGGAATCGCAC
This sequence comes from Ruminococcaceae bacterium UBA3323, assembly GCA_002361935.1. Classification (GTDB taxonomy): domain Bacteria; phylum Bacillota; class Clostridia; order Oscillospirales; family Acutalibacteraceae; genus Eubacterium_R. The sequence continues at coordinate 6,141 of DESD01000048.1, forward strand.
AGATTTGCTTTACCATTCTGTTTTTCAACAAAGTTCCGTTACCTAAAGCATCAAATGAAAAAGGCTTAAAAACAGATTTGGTATTATGTTTTATCATTTTATCTTTATTAAGCATTATAGCGGCAATATGGCGGGTACAAACAGACAGCTGGTCTTCCTATATCTTTTTTAATAACTATTTCACTTTTACTTTATCAGCAGATTTCCTTGATACTTTAGGCGTAATTATAGGCATCTACATCATCGAAAATGCAATAAAAATATTTTTATTTTACACAAACATCTCAAAAAAATCACTTTCAAAGCCGATTTGCATTGCTTTGAGTATAATAATGATAGTGGCTTATATTGTATTTTTCTTTATGTTAGTGATAATTTAATCGGTATGATAAAATTAAGGGTGCGTTTTTAACGCACCCTTTAAATTTTTTATATGGTTGCAGACTGATTATTGATATCTCCGCCTGTCAGGGCATAATCAGCTGCTTCAATTAATTTTTTCGCATTTTTACTGTTTTTCTTTATTTTAGACGGCACTGCCGCAACAGACAACACCAGTCTGTAATACGTACTGCTTTTATCTTTCGGATGCATTGCTCCGTCCAAAACAGAAAGCCAGACCTCATCAACAAACTCCTTTAATGGTTTATCGCTGAATTCTTTTGCGTCTTCCTTTTCAACACCCTTTGCAAAGCCAAGCAGCTTCAACAGCTTATAAGCCTCATAGGTTTTCATGGTATCAAGCTTTGAAATGACGGGCTTAATAATGCTCCAATATTTGCTGAATTTTTTTCCGTTCAGATTAAGGGCGGAAAGCCTTTCCTCAAAATCCTCTTTCGTTCTGCATTCAAACATTCTGTTTATCAGGGCTGAAGCGTGATCTGCAAGAAATGGCAGTGCTTCTGTTTCTTTCCCGTTCAGGCTGAAGCTTTTCAGATGATCAACAGAATATGTTAAAGTGCCGTTTTCATTGATTTCAACGTAAACAATAGGAGCAGGATAACCGCAGAGCGAGCCAACGTTTACCTCGGTTATCGTGTTGCCCTTTTTGCTTATAAAGCTGTCTGTTGCCTGAATATGGCTATGCCCTACAAACATATATTTCAGCCCTAAATCAGCAAAGCGTGAGGCAACCCTTTCCCTGTTTTCCACACATACGGAGCCTCCTGTTATCAGTGAAGAAACATGGGGCATCAGAAGATGATGCTGCATTCCGATTAAAACACAGTTATCCTTTTTCGCTTTTTTAATCTGTTTTTCAATCCACTGCCAGCAATCAGGCGTGTAGCCGGCATGATCATTTTCGTTTTTATCATCATTCAGGCAGAGCACACGAACCGTATCGCCAAGCTGAACCGTATAGCATATGGTTCCTATCTTGGTGATAAATTTATCTATTGCAGCATCAGGACCGAAATCCTTATAGAATTCGGGCAGATCGGCACTTTTCATAACCTCAACATCATGAAAAACTTTATCGCCCTCAAACCTTCTTGGGTTTTCATCGCAACACCAATCATGCGTTGCCGTAATGATATAGACCGGCTTGCTTTTTTTGAGATTATACAGCTTTTCTCTGAACTCATTATGGCAAACCATTTCACCGTCATTTGTTACATCGCCTAAAATAAAAACTGCATCTGTATCACTTTCGGCAATCTGATGAAAGGCAGCATCTATTATCTCCCCTGTTTCGGCAAGACATTTCTGATCCGAGCCGGAACGAAGCTCATATGCCTTTCCGCTGATGCCAAGCGTTTTTGAATAATAATGCGTATCTGCAATAAAGGTTAATTTCATTCTTTTGTTCTCCGGGATTTAATCATTGCTGGTTCGCAGCCTGTTTTTCTTCTGCAAGCTTTTCTCTTCTTGCAAAAATGTCCTTCATCATTGCACGATGGCTTTCGCCTGTTATATTGTAGAAATGCATAGGAATAAGCATCAAAAGATATCCGATTGCAGGAACAAGCGTTGTTAACAGGAAAAGAGCCCAGTTTGTCTGCGCATTCTGGATAACGTTGCCCTCCTCGTGAACAATATAGCCTGTTACACCAAGAATGGCAATGCCGATTGATGAAGAAAATGTGTTTTCAATTTTGCCTGTAAAGCTCATAATGGAAAGCATAATTCCCTCTGCACGGGTGCCTGTTTTCCATTCAATATAATCAACCGTTTCCGCTTCCATTTCCTTTTGAATCAGATTTTTGAATTCAAGCGGAATGGTAGTTAAGCCGGTAAATGCAATAACAAGAATACCGGTTAAAAGGGAAACGCTTTCGCCCTCCGGCTTACCCATAAGCCCTTTGAAGCAAACAGCGGCAAAAAGAATATGAAGAATAATTGCGGCAACGCAGCAAAGCTGATAGAATCTTCGGCTGTCCGCCTTTTTTCCCCATTTTTCAATAAGCTTGGGAACAAGAATTCCTGCAAACAGAAAGCCGGGGAACTTTGCAACATCAACAAATATATTATACTTTCTGTTAAACATCAAGTCAGCAACAAAATAAAAAGAAACCTGCTCTGCTATTTTACAAAGAAGGAAGAATATATTACCGATAAACAGCATTAACAGCGGTCTGTTTTTGAAAAGAAGCGCAAAGCATTCCTTAACAGACGGAACATTTTCCTTATGCTCTGCCCTTTCAACCGTGTTTTTAAAAGTAAATCTTGTTAAAAACACAATCCCGATTGCGGAAATAATTGCCGAAGTTAAATACGCCTGAGGTGTATGATCCTTAAAATACGGAAGCAGCGCAGCACCGGCAACAAAAACCTGAGGAAGCGCACCAAGAACGGAACGTACAATAGAGCTTACACCGAAAAGCTTTGTTCGTTCAATGCCGTTCGGCGTAATGGAAAACGCAAGCGCACCCATAGGAATATCAAAAGCCGTATATGTAACATCAAGACCTACAAAAAGAATGGTTGTATAAATGATATTGAACACGGGCGATGCATCTGCACTGCCTATAAAGAACAAAATCATAACAAGCGAAACAAACCATGGTGCCCACTTGATATAAGGCCGCATCTGGCCGTCCTTCGTTCTTGTTTTATCAACAATAACACCCATAATCGGATCATTGATTGCATCAAATATACCGCAGAAAGTCCTTATGGTTGAAGCTGTTGACATCGCTTTGCTTCCAAGCTTTTTAAAAAGCACATTGGTCAGGAAATAATTTATATATTTAGAAGATGTCATACTTGTATTCATACCCTGTGCGCCTCTGCCGACAGCGTATGAAATCGTTTCCTTCCAGGTTAAATAGGTTTCTTCGCCAACATCCGTTTTAACGATTTTACTGTTTAAAAAGTCATTTACCTTTCCCATAAAACTTACCTCTGAATTTATTATTTTATCTTCGTTATCCTGTTCTTTTTAACAAGATAAACATGATCCGCAATATCCATCATTGCCTTATCATTCATAGAATCGGTATAAAAATTCTCAATATGGCAGTCAGGATAAAGCTCATTAAAAATTTTAACCTTGTTTTCAAGAAAGCACAAACGGGTAAATTTTCCCGTTTCCTTATCAATGCTTGAACCCACATAATTTTTGATATTCATTCTTTTCATAATTTCTTCAAGAATGAAATCGGTAGTTCCCGAAACAACGATATCGCTTTCTTTTCGTACTCGATTATACCACGGCTTGATTTTCTTTTCGTTTTTATTCCAGAAATCAACAACAGCCTTGGCAAAGCCATCGGTTTTTTTTACATAGTAGCCCTCTAAAAAGGAAGCATATGCCTCTATAGCCTCTTCAACAGAAAAAAGATGAAAGGCATCCTTAAATGCGATAACAATCAGCTTTGGTATGTATTTCCATATTTTTATATCACGCCGAACATAATACAAAATGAAATCAACAAGCGTTTCGCCGTCATAAAGCGTATTGTCAAAATCATAGACATTTACATTCAAATTTTTACCACCACACTTCAAGGCAATTATCATTAATATAATATTAACAAATTAACCTAAATAAATCAACATTTATCGTCAGTTTCCGTAAGATTCTCTAATATTATAATTAAAATCTTGACAGGTAAATAAAATGAATATATATTAGAATAAGTATATCTAATACCATTGTTTCGAAAGGAACTTAGTTATATGAAAGATTTAAAAGAGAAAATCGCAAAGCTGAAAGAAGACAAAAATGCAGTTATTCTTGCTCATTATTATGTAGAGCCTGAGGTTCAGGAAATAGCAGATTATGTAGGCGACAGCTTTTATCTTGCAAAAATTGCAAAAAATTCAACAGCAGACACAATCGTTTTCTGCGGTGTTGAATTTATGGGAGAATCGGCAAAAATTTTAAGCCCAGACAAAACCGTGCTTATGCCCGACGCTTCTGCAGACTGCCCTATGGCACATATGGCAACAGAAGAAAATGTGCTGAAATTAAAAAATGAATACAGGGATATTGCTGTTGTTTGCTACATAAACTCCTCGGCGAAGCTCAAGGCAGTTTCCGATGTATGTGTTACAAGCGCCAATGCACTGAAAATTGTAAATGCGCTTCCGAATCAAAACATCTATTTTATTCCCGACAAAAATCTTGGAGGCTTTGTTCAGAAAAACTCGGATAAAAACATTATACTGAATGAAGGCTGGTGTCCGATTCACAATGAAATTACTGCCGAAGCTATCAAAGCAGTTAAAGAGGCCCACAAGGGTGTTAAGGTGCTTATGCACCCTGAATGCACAGAGGATGTGCTTTCCTATGCAGACTACATAGGCTCAACAAGCGGTATTATTGATTATTCCGAAAAAAGCAAAGACAGCGAATTTATTGTTGTAACCGAAATCGGCGTATTATACGAACTTCAGAAAAGAAATCCGGATAAAAAGTTTTATTTTCCCGAACCGCTTCCGGTTTGTGCAGATATGAAAAAAATCACTTTGGAAAAGGTTTGCAATTGTTTGGAAAACAGCCTTAATCCGGTTGAGGTTGACGAAGAAATAAAAGAAAAAGCATTAATACCTTTAAACAGAATGCTTGAGCTTGCAAGGTAAAAACGATGAAAAACAAGAATATTATTAAAACGGATATAACAATTGTCGGCAGCGGCGTTGCAGGGCTTTTCTCTGCGCTTTGCCTGCCAAAGGACAAGGAAATACTTGTTATAACAAAGGAAGAACTTAAGGAATGTGACTCCTATCTTGCACAGGGCGGAGTGTGCGTTTTAAAGGACATTGAGGATTTTGACTGCTATTTTGAAGACACAATGAAGGCAGGTCATTATGAAAACAACCCGGAAAGCGTTAGGGTGATGATTGAATCCTCCCCTGATGTAATCAGCACCCTTGTTGATTTAGGGGTTAAGTTTGATACAGCCAATGACGGCGATTTTGACTACACAAGAGAGGGCGCACACCGCCGGAACAGAATTCTGCACCATAAGGATGAAACCGGAAAAGAGATAACGGCAACCCTGCTTTCCATTGCACAGAAGCGTGAAAACATAACCTTTGTCACCCAGACTACCATGATTGATATTATTGAAAAGGATAACATCTGCTATGGTATTGTCTGCGAGGACGAATTCGGCGAAAGCGGCGTAATTATCTGCGATGATGTTATTCTTGCAACGGGCGGAATCGGCGGACTTTTTCACAATTCAACAAACTTTCCGCATATCACAGGCGATGCCTTTGCACTTGCACTTAAGCACGGCATTGCACTTCAGGATATGAATTATATCCAGATACACCCTACAACACTTTACAGCAAAAAAAGCGGCAGAAGGTTTTTGATAAGCGAAAGTGTACGGGGCGAAGGCGCAATTCTGCTTAATGAAAACGGCGAAAGATTTACCGATGAGCTGCAGCCAAGGGATGTTGTTACGGAAGCCATTTGCAGAGAAATGGAAAAATTCGGCACAGACCATGTTTATATAACACTTCCCGGAATGACAAGCGAGGAAGCGAAAAAACGCTTCCCGAACATTTTTGAGGCCTGTATGGACGAGGGCTATGATATAACAAAAGACAGGGTTCCCGTAACTCCGGGTCAGCATTACATGATGGGCGGCGTTAAAACAGATATTAACGGCCAAACATCCATGAAGCATCTTTATGCCGTTGGAGAAACAGCCTGTAACGGTGTTCACGGCAAAAACAGACTTGCATCAAACAGCCTGCTTGAAAGCCTTGTATTTTCAAAAAGAGCTGCAGATCTGATTGCGGATGACAGAGATGTAAAAAACAATGATATTCCATATGTTGATTTAAGCAGCTACCCTGAAAAGGCTGAAAGAGAAAGGGAATTCAGGCAGCTTATCATGAACGAAATAGAAAGAAAGGACAAGGCTTTTTATGATAAATGGTGTAACAATGAAAATTAATGTGGATAATTACATATTAAACACATTAAAGGAAGATATAACAAGTGAGGATGTTTCCACAAATGCAGTTATGCCTGAGGACAGACAGGGAAAGGCAGAATTGATTTGCAAGGAAGACGGCATTATCTGCGGCCTTGGAATTTTTGAACGTACTTTCAGACTTCTTGATGAAACCTCTCATTTTGAAACGGAGGTTCAGGACGGCGATTTTGTAAAAAAAGGCCAGCTGATCGGCATTATTTACGGCGATATCAAGGCGATTCTTTCAGGCGAAAGAACCGGGCTCAACTATCTTCAGAGAATGAGCGGCATTGCAACCATTACAAAAGAATATATGGCTGAGCTTGCGGGATATAAAACCGTTCTGCTTGATACAAGAAAAACCACCCCGAATATGCGCCCCTTTGAAAAATATGCAGTAACCGTAGGCGGTGCAACAAATCACAGATACAATCTTTCAGACGGTGTTCTTCTTAAGGATAACCACATCGGCGCTGCAGGTTCAATAACAAAGGCGATTCAGATGGCAAAGGCATATGCACCTTTTGTAAGAAAAATTGAAATTGAAACGGAAACCTTGGAGCAGGTTAAGGAAGCACTGGATGCCGGAGCAGATATAATTATGCTTGATAATATGGATAATGAAACCATGAAAAAGGCTGTTCAGATGATTGACGGCAGAGCCGAAACAGAATGCTCGGGCAATGTTACCAAAGAAAGGCTCAAAGAAATCGCAGAAATCGGTGTTGACTTCGTTTCCTGCGGAGCACTGACACATTCGGCACCTATTATGGATATAAGTCTTAAAAATTTAACGCCGATTGAATAATCTATTTATAATCGTTTTTTTGTAAATCTGCACAAATTCCTTTAACGATTTAGTTTGATAAAGTGCAAATTACATAAAATGAAAAAATTTTATTGACATCACAATCAAAGCGTACTAAAATAAATTTGTATTAAGAACAAAGGCGTTCCGTTTTTTCGGAATGCCTTTCTCTATTTTTAAGAATACACAACGGGGTGTATTTTGCTGAATTTTAAACGGCAGAATACTCCCCTTTTCTTTTTATCATGATTGCGGCTTTGATAAAAAGAAAAAATCTCTGTCTATAGCAAAGTATAGGAGGAAAATATTATGGATGCTATTTTAGAGGCGGTAAACACGGAAATGTTCGGCATATGGTTTTTAATCGGTGCGGCGCTTGTTTTCTTTATGCAATGCGGTTTCGCAATGGTTGAAACAGGCTTTACAAGAGCAAAAAATGCCGGCAACATTATTATGAAAAACCTTATGGATTTCTGCATCGGAACACCAATGTTTTTATTGCTTGGTTTCGGACTGATGATGGGCGAAGAGGTGATTGGAGGATTTTGCGGACTGCCGACACTGGGAATATTCAAGAGCTATTCCGACTTCAACTGGTCCAACTTCGTATTTAATCTTGTTTTCTGTGCAACAACGGCAACAATTGTTTCAGGTGCTATGGCTGAAAGAACAAAATTCAGTTCCTACTGCATTTACAGTGCAGTAATAAGTGCAGTTATATATCCGATTGAGGCAGGCTGGATATGGAACAAAAACGGATGGCTTGCTGGCCTTGGATTCCATGATTTTGCAGGTTCCTGTGCAATCCATATGGTTGGCGGTATATCTGCGCTTATCGGTGCAATTTTAGTTGGTCCCCGCATCGGAAAATATATTGTCAATAAAAAAACAGGAAAAAAAGAGGTAAAAGCCATACCGGGTCACAGCCTGACCTTAGGTGCACTTGGTGTATTCATTCTCTGGTTCGGATGGTACGGCTTCAATGGTGCAGCAGCAACAAGCGGTTCTCAGCTTGCATCCATCTTTTTAACTACAACCTGTGCTCCTGCCGTTGCAACCTGTGTAACAATGCTGTTCACATGGATTAAAAACGGCAAACCCGATGTTTCCATGTCACTCAATGCTTCACTTGCAGGCCTTGTTGCCGTAACGGCAGGCTGCGATGTTGTTGATGCTCTCGGTTCCTGTATCATCGGTGCTGTTGCAGGCATACTTGTTGTTTTGGCAGTTGAATTCATTGATATCAGGCTTAAGGTTGATGATCCCGTCGGTGCTGTTGCCGTTCATATGACAAACGGCATCTGGGGAACATTGGCAGTTGGCTTATTTGCAACAACATCTGTTCCGGGAAATGATGATTATAACGGTCTATTCTATGGCGGCGGCTTTTCACTTTTGGGAAAGCAGGCATTGGGCGTACTTACAGTTGCAGCATGGACAGCAGTTACAATGACCATTGTTTTCTTAATCATCAAAAAAACAAACGGACTCAGAGTTTCAAGAGAAGAGGAAATCAAGGGCCTTGACGCTACCGAGCATAATCTTCCGTCTGCATATGCAGACTTTATGCCTACACTTGCTTTTGCGGCAGGAACAGGAAGCACAGAGGCAATTGAAAATATACCAAAGGTTTCTGTTGAAAAGGCAGTTCCCGTTGAAAATTACACCGCAAACACAAGCGGAAAATTAACCAATGTTGTTATGATATTTAATCCGTCAAAATTTGAAGAGGTTAAAGAAGCAATGAATGCAATCGGCGTTACCGGAATGACCGTAACAAATGTTATGGGCTGCGGAACACAAAAGGGTCACAGCAAAATGTACCGCGGTGTTGCCGTTGAAGAGCTTAGCCTGAATCCGAAAATGAAGCTTGAAATGGCAATTTCAAAGGTACCTGTAAAAACAGTTGTTGAAGCCGCAAGAGCTGTTCTTTACACAGGTAATATCGGGGACGGAAAAATCTTTCTTTATGACCTTGAGGATGTTGTTAAGGTTCGCACAGGAGAACACGGAACAGATGCACTTCAGGGAGAAGAGGACTTGGCCAACGATTAGGTAATGAGCAGTAATGAAAAAAGCGGCAATATTATCATATATTGCCGCTTACAATTTATATATATTTTATAAATAAATTCATAGGAATTTTTTATAAAACGATGAAATTGTAAGAATTCATTGTTGTATAAAAAACATTCCTATATAATATGAGCATCAAAAATCAGGAGGGAATATTTATGCTTAAGGAAGGTCAGATAAGAATTCCGAGCGGATGTGCCATAGCAGCTATTATAGACCGAAAGGGCGGAAAAATCAACGGATCTGAAATTATAAAATCAATCGCATTGATGCATGACCGTTCAAACGGACTTGGCGGCGGCTTTGCAGCATACGGGATTTATCCGGATCATGCGGATTCCTATGCTTTTCATGTGTTTTATGACACGGCAGAAGCAAAATCGGAATGCGAGGATTACCTGTTCAGACATTTCAATGTTGATGTTTCGGAAAAGATTCCTACAAAACAAATAGAAGCAATCGCAAACGGCCCGGACATCTGGCGCTATTTTGCCAAGCCAAACAGAGTAAGAATGAAAGAAACCAGAATGGATGAAGAAGAATATACCGTTCAGTGTGTTATGCATGTAAATCAGAAAATCAACGGCGCTTTCATTTTTTCAAGCGGTAAAAATATGGGCTGTTTCAAAGCGGTGGGATATCCTGAAGATGTCGGCGAATTCTATATGCTTGATCAGTATAATGCCTACTTATGGACAGCTCACGGAAGATTCCCAACAAACACGCCCGGCTGGTGGGGAGGATCCCATCCATTTAATATCCTTGACTGGTCTATTGTTCATAACGGCGAAATTTCCTCGTATGATGCGAACAGAAGATATATAGAACAATTCGGATATGTTTGCACCATGCAGACGGATACGGAGGTTATTACCTATCTTTTCGACCATCTTATCCGCCATCACAAGCTTCCCGTTGAGGTTGCCGCAGATGTTTTAACTGCACCGGAATGGGATGAAATAGACAGAATGGATAAAGAGAAAAAAGAATATTTTACGGCGCTTCGCTCCATATATAATGCAGGTCTTGTTAACGGACCGTTTTCCGTTATTCTCGGTTCAAGCAAGGGCTTGCTTGCAATCAATGACAGACTGAAGCTTCGTTCTCTTACTGCGGCTACCAAAGGAACAAGAGCCTATTTTGCTTCGGAGGAATCCGCAATCCGGGTTGTTTGCCCCAATCCTGACAAGGTATGGTCCGTAAGCGGCGCAGAACCCGTTTTTGTACCGCTTGAGCTTAACGAAAAGGAGGATAAATAACTATGATTCATTATATTCCGCGCCGTTTCAGTATTATCAGAGATAAAAACCTTTGCGTAAACTGCGGCGTATGTGTTAAGCAGTGTGCCAATAAATGCCATTTTTATTCCGAGGACGGAAAAACCGTTTTATCAAAATCAAACAACTGTGTTGCCTGCCACCGATGTGTGGATTTCTGCCCTATGGAAGCACTCAGAATTGAGAAATATGTTTGTGATTACAGAGAGAATGCAAACTGGACACCGCAGTATCAACAGGAAATCTGCCGTCAGGCAAACACCGGATCAACCCTGCTTTCGGCTATGGGAAACCCGAAACCGTTTCCGATTTACTGGGATAAGATTCTTCTTAACGCTTCTCAGGTAACAAATCCGTCTATAGACCCTCTTCGTGAACCTATGGAAATCCGAACCATACTCGGAAGAAAGCCTGAGAAAATTGAGGTTGAGAAAAAAGGAAAACTGATTACAAAAATGCCCCCTCAGGTTATGCTTGAAACACCGATTATGTTCTCGGCAATGTCTTTCGGTTCTATCAGTATGAATGCGCAGAAATCCCTTGCCATGGCTGCAAAAGAACTCGGAACTCTTTTCAACACGGGCGAGGGCGGACTGCACAAAGAGCTTTATGATTACGGCGAATGTGCTGCCGTTCAGGTTGCTTCGGGCAGATTCGGCGTACATAAGGGATATCTTGATAATTCAAGATTTATCGAAATTAAAATCGGGCAGGGCGCAAAGCCCGGCATCGGCGGACATCTGCCGGGAGAAAAGGTTAATGTGGAGGTTTCAAATGCCAGAATGATACCCGTGGGCTCTGATGCCATATCCCCCGCTCCACATCATGATATTTATTCCATTGAGGATTTAAGGCAGCTTATATGGTCCTTAAAACAGGCAACAAACGGCGAAAAGGCTGTTGCCGTCAAAATTGCCGCCGTTCACAACATTGCCGCCATTGCATCAGGCGTTGCAAGGGCAGGTGCGGATATCGTTGTAATCGACGGATTCAGAGGCGGCACAGGCGCTGCTCCAACAAGAATCCGCGACAATGTCGGCATTCCGATTGAGCTTGCTCTTGCTGCAGCAGACCAAAGGCTGCGTGATGAAGGTATCCGCTCTGAAGTTTCTCTTGTTGCGGCAGGCTCCTTCCGATGCTCTGCGGATATTGTGAAAGCAATTGCCTTGGGCGCAGATGCATGCTACATTGCTTCTGCTGCACTGATTGCAATGGGCTGTCATATGTGCCAGACCTGTAATACAGGCAAATGCAACTGGGGCATCGCAACGCAGCGCCCGGAGCTTACCAAACGGCTTGAACCTAAAATCGCCTCGCAAAGAGTAATCAATCTTGTTCATGCCTGGAATCACGAAATAAAAGAAATCATGGGCGGTATGGGCATCAATTCCATTGATTCATTAAGAGGAAACCGGCTTATGCTACGAGGAATCGGTTTAACGGAAAAAGAGCTTGAAATACTTGGCATAAAGCATGCCGGAGAATAAGGAGGAACCGCATTATGAGCATTGAAGCAGGGCTTCAGAGATATGAAGCAGTTAACAATTTGATCAAGGAAGAGCTGAAAGTGAAAAACAAAGCTGTTGTCAAAAATGTTAACGGACAGAGATACATAGGCTGTGCCCTTGAAAAAGGCAAAACAATTGAGATTTACGGAACTCCGGGAAACGATATGGCATGCTATCTTGACGGCGGAAAAATTGAAGTATTCGGAAACGGACAGGATGCTGTCGGCAACACAATGAACGGCGGAGAAATCATTATTCACGGACATTGCGGAGATGCATTGGGCTACGGAATGCGTGACGGGCAGATTTTTATAAAGGATAATGTTGCCTGCCGCGGCGGAATTCATATGAAGGAATTTGAAAATATGAAGCCTGTTCTTGTTATCGGGCAGAATGCAGGCTCCTTCCTTGGAGAGTATATGGCAGGCGGTACCATTGTTTTGCTTGGCTTGAGTCTTAAGAGAGGCGAAAAGCTGTTCGGCACACACTGCGCATCGGGAATGCACGGCGGAAAGATATTTATAAGAGGAAAATTTCCAAAAGAAAATCTTTCATCAAATATCCTTGTTTCCGATTTAACGGAGGAAGACCAAAAAGAGCTTGATAAGCTGATTAAAAAATACTGCAAATGCTTTGGCTGCAGCTATGAGGAAATTATGGCAAAGCCGTTTAAAAAGCTTTCCCCCGAAACCTCACGGCCATACGCAAATCTTTACACAGCCAATTAAAAAAGGAATTATCATTATGTTCAATACCCTACACGAAGAATGCGGTGTTTTCGGAATTTTTGAAAATAAAACCGCACAGGTTGCACAATCTGCCTATCTTGCCCTTTTCGCCCTGCAGCACAGAGGGCAGGAAGCCTGCGGCATAGCCGTTAATGATGACGGTGTATTCTCGCATTATAAAGGCGATGGGCTTGTTCCCGATGTATTCACACCCGAAAATCTGCAGAAACTCGGAACAGGAAATATGGCAATAGGCCATGTTCGCTATTCAACAACAGGCGGCAAAAACCCCAACAACATCCAGCCTCTTGTTATCAGGCATATAAAAGGAAATCTTGCTGTTGCGCATAACGGAAATCTTGTTAACGCTCCGGATTTAAGGCGTCAGTTCGAGCTTGGAGGTGCAATCTTTCACGGCACATCCGACACGGAATCCATTGCATACGCAATTGTTACGGAACGCTTAGCCAGCAAAAGCACGGAAGAAGCAATCGTTAAGGTTATGAACCACATTAAAGGTGCATACTCCTGTATTGTTATGACCGCAACCAAGCTTATAGCCTTTCGTGATCCCATGGGCTTTCATCCGCTTTGCTTCGGAAAAACAAGCCACGGTGCATATGTTGTTGCATCAGAATCCTGTGCACTTGATACCATAGGCGCAGAGCTTATACGAGAGGTCAGACCGGGAGAAATCATTACAATAAGCAGAAGCGGCATTCAGTCAGATACAACACACTGCAGGGAAAAAGGCGCAATCTGCGTATTTGAATACATCTATTTTGCAAGACCGGATTCCGTTATTGAAAATTCATCGGTTCATCATGCCCGCATTCAGGCAGGAAAATTTCTTGCCAAGGAAAGCCCTGTTGATGCAGATATCGTTATCGGCGTTCCCGATTCCGGCATTGATGCGGCAATCGGATATTCACAGGAAAGCGGCATTCCATACGGCATAGGATTCATTAAAAACAGATATATCGGAAGAAGCTTTATTCAGCCAAGCCAATGCGAGCGAAATGATGCAGTTAAAATCAAGCTTAATATTGTTAAAGAAAACATAAAAGGCAAACGTGTGATTATGATTGACGACTCTATTGTTCGCGGAACAACATGTGCTAGAATTGTAAAACTTCTTCGTGAAGCCGGCGCAAAAGAGGTTCATATGCGCATATCCTCCCCACCGTTTAAGCATCCCTGCTATTTCGGAACAGACGTAGACAGCTGTGATAATCTTATTGCCTGTCAATATGCAACAACAGATGAAATAGCCGGACAAATAGGTGCAGATTCCCTTGCATACCTTTCCATATACGCAACACACCATCTTGCCGAAAAATGCAGTATCGGCTTTTGTGACGGCTGCTTTACGGGAAATTATCCCGTTGATGTTCCAAAAGAGCATTTTAAAGATAAATTCGAAACAAAGATAAGCGATAATTCATTATATTATCAGGTGTTAGACTAAAAAGAAAACCTCCTTCCGATGAAGGAGGTTTTTATTATGCGGGATGTCATCCCCTGTGAAAGCCTATTATCTCTGCGGAGTATTACCACCTGAATTTCCAAAGCTGCTAACTGCTCTGTCAACCTTAAAGGTATCCTGCCTGTCAACCGCAACGGGATTTGCAGTTGTGAAGGTTCCGTCAGCAAGAATACCGTAATTAGGATTCTGAGCGCTTTTATCTTCGGTAAACAGCTTATAATCACCGTTCTCCAAAGAAGCGCTGCTTATAATCAAGGTTTTAAAGCTTTTCGGTGCAGTAAAGCTGACAACGGCTTTATCACCTCTCATAAGTGACACCATCGTATCCTTGTTCACCCTTTCGTTTAAGGAAAGGGCAATGGAATTCTGATTTCCCGTACTTTCGGGCGCTTCTATCATATCGCTTCCAAGGGCCACAACCGTTCCGCCGTTTATCACATAGCCTGCATCGGTATCTATTCCTGCATCTCCGCCCGTATCGCTTCCAATTACAAACAGAGTGCCTCCGTTTATGACCGCATCCTTATTCGAATCTATACCGTCGCCTGAAGCATCAACATAAATATTGCCGCCGTTGATAGTGATTGTAGCTCCGTCGCCGCCTGCATTGATTCCGTCATCATTAGAGGTTATATCAAATTCACCGCTGTTGATGGTTATGTTTGCAGCTTCCGTTTCAATTCCCTCTCCTTCGTTCTGATTACCATTTACGGTAAGCTTTCCGTTACCTGTAAAAATCAGTTCGGCATTGCTGAAAATACAGCCGTCATATTCGGAATTTCCGCCGTCGCTTAAAACATTTTCCGTGTCATCCTGAATATGGATTGTTATGGATTTTGCTGCAAGACCGATAATAGCCGCTGTTTTTTCATTTGTAATTTTAGCTGAATTCAAAACCAGCTCAACATCCTCATTTTCAGCATCTACAATAACTGAATTGGAAAATGCTCCGCTAAGCTCATAGGAGCCGCCCTTATTGATTGTAACATCCGTTTTCTGATTACTTAAATCAATTTTTTCAGAATGGGCGGTATTACTCTCGTCAAGCTCAATCTTATCCTTTTCCGTCTGCACTTCTCCCATAGCTTTATCATTTTCAAACACAAAATGATTAACCGAAACCGAAATACCTGCTGTTAACCAGCTTGTTAAAAGAGCAATACTTAAAATAAATATAATTACCTTATCTGTATTTACAAAAACATTCCTGTTTTTTATGCTCATCAAAAGATACACGAAGCACAGCGAAATAATCAGACTGCATACTCCGATTATTGCGATATGAACCATGCCGAGCCTGTTGCTTCCATTTTTAAAATCTTTTCTGTTATCATTTGGCATTTCGTTCATTTTTTCTTCGTTTGAATTCAATCTGTTGTCCGGAGCGGACGGCATCTGATTATTTACCGAATTTTCTTCAAAGCCGTTACTGTTTTCCTGCATATCAGGCGGCATCTGCTGATTATTGATGATTATATTATCCTGTTTGCCGCCCTTTGCATGATAAACTGTCAATGCCATTCCCGCTATTGATGCAAGCATTAACACAATCAGCAATGCTGATTTTACATTTTGTTTTATAAAAATTTCCTCTCGTTTTCAAATTTTATATGCTGATAATAATACAATTTTATAAATACCGCTTTAAACCAAAGTAAATTAAAATTGAATTGTATAAATTATTATTTAACGATTTTTATAAAAAATGTAAACCCTGTTTTCTTTTTTGGAATTTCGGGGTATACTAAACTTACAAAACATTGCATCATCAATTGTGCAGACGTATATATACGGCATTGCTTTGTACAGCACTATGGTATGCAAATTACGTTACAATAAATTCAATAAAGAATAGCTGAGGAACAGAAAATGGAAATTACAAATCAGAATTTTGAAGCAGAGGTTATAAAATCAGACATTCCCGTTCTGCTGGATTTCTGGGCGGAGTGGTGCGGCCCCTGCCGTATGCTTTCACCGGTTGTAGAAGAGATTGCAGATGATTATAACGGCAGAGTTAAGGTTGGAAAAATCAATGTTGATAAAGAGGAAAAGCTTGCGGCAGCCTTTGGGATTTCGAGCATCCCAACAATTATTCTTATGAAAAACGGCAGGATAGCAGGCAGCACTGTAGGCTTTATGCAAAAAAGCGAAATTGAAGAAATGCTTAAAAAATTTTAAAGAAAAGGCTGTTTTTATCGGATTTATGATAGAAACAGCTTTTGTTTTTTGCTATTATATTATCATACTATTTTTAGAAGAGGTTTACATATGGATAATAAATACCGCAGAGATCATGAAATGCCTTATATAACAGACAATGCCGTGCTGCTTTAGCAGATGAGAACAAAATTCTGGGTCAGGCGATACAATAAATGTATGCCCTTTAATATTCTTAAAGGAATGTGGCTTATAAACAGAATTGGAATTAAGCACAAAGGGCAGGCATATTTTGAACCGCCTTTTCACTGCGAATACGGAAAACATATAGAAATCGGAGACCGCTTTTATGCAAACACAGGGTGCATTATGCTTGATGTCGGCAAAATCACGATCGGCGACAATGTTATGTTCGGACCGCATGTTTATCTTCTTACCGCAGGGCATCCGCTTCATCCCGAAAGCCGAAATTCAGGCTATGAATACGGCATACCGATTACCATAGGCAGCAATGTTTGGATTGGCGGAAACTGCACTGTTTTACCGGGTGTAACAATCGGAAACAATGTTGTTATCGGTGCAGGAAGCGTTGTAACCAAGGATATTCCCGATAATGTCTGCGCCGCAGGCAATCCATGCAGAATTATAAGAGAAATAACCAACGAGGATAAACCGTATTATTTCAAAAACAGAAAATTTGACGATGAAGCATGGCAGAAGATAAATAAATAAGCAAAATGAAAGCGAGCAGACGTTTGTCTGCTCGCTTATTACGATGTTCAGAATCATGAATAAAGAACTCTTTTTTACAAATTAAGGTAAAATACCATACTGAAAGCATTTAGTAAAAATACTTCTGTTTGCATTACTTCAAGACAAAAGCTTATACATTTGATACCGGATAAACATCAAAATCTTTATATTTGCTTTCTCCCACCACTCATTCAACCTTTTCATCCTATTCCTTAATTTCAGTAAATAATTCCAAAAGAAAATCTCCTAAATCCTGATTGGTTTGTTCAAATATGATAAACTCTTCAGGGGAAGGCCATGCATATACAATAGTAGGTTCTCCGTCTTTGGTAAGTTTGTTATAATTCAGGTAATTATGCCATTCATCTTCTTCGATAACAGCACAAATCCGTTTTCAATAATAAATTTATTTTTTTTATTCCATTCTAAGTCGAATATTATATCAGGAAAGGCATCATGTCCATTCTTATAGTTACCTAAAAATTCATAATAGCTTACATCCAGTCTGCCCATTTTTAAAAATTCATAATGCTGTTTTGATAAATCAAAGCCCAAATAATCTTCCAATTCATCCATTGCCTTATCATTGCAGCAATCATATATTTTATAATCCGGCAATGTCTTTGCAAGCTCCAATGCCTTTTCAAAATTTTCATAGCTCATTATTCTTTATCCCATTCCTTGATTTCACTAAACAATTCCAAAAGAAAATCCCCTAAATCCTGATTGGTTTGTTCAAAAATAATAAATTCATCAGGTGAAGGCATAGCATATACAACAGTAGGCTCACCTTCTTTTGTCAATTTGTTGTAATTTAAATAATTATGCCATTCATCCTCTTCTATAATAGGTACAAATCCTTTATCAACCTTTAAAGCATATTTTTTATCTAATTCTAAAAAGCCTATTATATCTGCTGATGACCTGTGAATGTCTTCATAATTAGCAGTAAAATCGTAAACCCAAACAGTAAAATGTCCTTTTCTTAAAAATTCATAATGCTGTTTCGATAATTCAAAGCCTAAATAGTCCTCTAATTCATCCATTGCCTTATCACTGCAGCAATCATATATTTTATAATCCGGCAATGTCTTTGCAAGCTCCAATGCTTTTTCAAAATTCTCATAACTCATTATTCTTTGTCCTCCACATATCTTCTTAATCTGTATTTCCAATAGGCTTCTCTATAATTCCTAAACTGATTTCTGTTTATTCTTGAGGGCTGATTTCTGTATGGATGCAGTTGAGTTGTATTTCTGTTATGTACGGTTTGAAGCATTTCTTCTAAATCTCCGTCAGGTTCCTGATTGATATGATGAATATTTATTTTATATCCATCATATCCATAGGGCGCTTTTCCCTGACGCATCAATTCACGATTAGTTATTCCATCTTCAGTTACATAATCCAGATCAAACAATTCATCATGAATAAATACTCTCTGCTCTCTGAAAACAATACAAATTCTGCCGACACGGGAACTGCCCATGCCTTTAACATAAATTATATCAAAAAGCCTCTGCTTAATTATATCACAATCATTATTATTTTCATATGGCAGAATGAATTTTTTCTTATCATCCTCCATATGCTTCCATGAACTTAAATCATAATCAACAGTAATTATATTTCCTTCCATTTCAGGAAACGGTGTATTATAGCACAGCACATATTCAGGTTCTATTCTGTTCAATAATTCATTATAGCCTTTTAAAAAGAAATCCTTTTGTGCAGGCGTCGTTCCATGTTTCGATACCATATATGTAGATACGGAAACAGCAGAATTCTTTGCAATACCCTCAAAACAGTAATCAAAGGTGTCTTCCCCTCCCCAGCTTACGCTTGGAATAACACGCAAACCTTTTGACGCATAATATGCACCTATCCACCTGTTGCGAAAAACATTATGCAGTTTTTCAAGCGGATGCATTTCCAGATACATACTAAAATCAGGTGTTAGTATCGCTTTAAATTTTTTTAGTTTTTCTGTAAAATCCGATGGCTTTTTCCACACGCTTTCAAATTTATAATCATATAAATAGAAATGCACTATTCTGTGAAAATGTGTTTCATCTTTTTTTGCCTTATCAAAACCTATCATCCTTAAATTTTCAAAATCATTTTCTTTTACTTCAAATTTTGGAATATCCGGTATATTCCATTTGTTGTTTCCGACAAAATTATTCCGCAAAAAGAAAAGGCTGTTTCTGTAAGCATAATTTTCCGGTGTCATCGTTACCTCCAATAAAAATACTATCCCTTTTGGGATAAGCTCACAGATTAAAGATGAATTTATGTTTTGTCAAGCATTTTAACATTTTATTTACAACATATAGTATGGATAAGCTATACATATACATCATATCCGCATAATTTTTCTATATAATTTGTACTTAGTAGGTGGCTCCTTTGTTGTTTGCAATAAAAAAACGGAGCAGACAAATGTCCGCTCCTACCTTCTATCAATCAATTTTTAGACTGTAAATATTCATCAATCGCAACTGCGGCAGATTTACCTGCACCCATTGCCTTAATAACCGTTGCAGCGCCTGTTACAGCATCGCCGCCTGCAAAAACGCCCTCTCTGGACGTTCTGCCCATTTCATCGGTAACAATACCGCCGCGGGCATTGACCTCAAGCCCTGCGGTTGTTGCTTTAATCAGCGGATTGGGCGATGTTCCGATAGCCATAATAACGCAGTCAACATCAATGATGTGTTCACTGCCCTTAACCGAAAACGGCTTTCTTCTGCCGCTTTCATCAGGCTCACCAAGCTCTATTTTTACACATTCAATGCCACATACATTTTTATCCTCATCACCGATAATTCTTACGGGATTTGTAAGCGTTCTGAATTCAATGGTTTCCTCTATTGCGTGCTCAACCTCTTCTGCCCTTGCAGGAATTTCCTCCAGTGAACGGCGATAGATGATATAAACCTTATCCGCACCAAGTCTGATTGCCGAACGGGCTGCATCCATGGCAACATTACCGCCGCCGACAACAGCAACCTTTTTTCCGTGATGAACGGGCGTTCTGCTGCTGTCTGTATAAGCCTTCATCAGATTAATACGGGTTAAGAATTCATTTGCCGAATATACACCCTTAAGGTTTTCACCCTCAATACCCATAAATCTGGGAAGGCCTGCACCTGAACCGATAAACACAGCATCGTATTCTTCAAAAATATCATCAATTGAAATACTTTTGCCTACAACAACATTTGTTTTAAAATCCACGCCTGCTGCTTTAAGACCTTCCACCTCTCTGGCAACGATAGCCTTTGGAAGCCTGAATTCGGGAATACCGTAAACAAGCACACCGCCTGCAATATGAAGAGCCTCAAACACAGTTACATCATAGCCCATTTTGGCAAGATCGCCTGCACAGGTAAGAGAACTTGGCCCTGAGCCGATAACAGCAACTCTTTTGCCGTTTTTTTCTACATTCAGCTTTTTAATTGCGGTATTGGCATTGTGATAATCGGCAACAAAGCGTTCCAGTCTTCCGATGGATACGGAATCTCCCTTAATGCCTCTTACGCATTTTGCTTCGCACTGCTTTTCCTGCGGACAAACTCTGCCGCAGACTGCAGGAAGCGCCGAGGTTCTGCTGATAACCTCATAGGCTTTTTCGAACTCGCCCTCTGCAACATAGGAAATAAATTCAGGAATAAAAATATTTACAGGGCAGCCGTTCATACACGGCTTATGCTTACAGTTCAGGCAACGCTTTGCTTCCGCAATGGCTGTTTCGGCATCATAACCGAGAGCAACCTCTTTAAAATTCTTATTTCTAACCAAAGGGTCCTGATTCGGCATAGGATTTCTTTTCATAATATCCATTAATCATTTGCCCCCTTAATTCCCATATTCAGAAGATTGCAGCTTGCTTCTCTTTCAAACTTTTTATAAACCGAGCTGCGTTCCATAGCTTCATCAAAATCAACCAGATGGCCGTCAAACTCGGGGCCGTCAACGCAGGCAAACTTTGTTTCTCCGCCAACAGTTAGGCGGCAGCCGCCGCACATTCCCGTACCGTCAACCATTATGGGATTCATGGAAACAACGGTTTTAATTCCGTATTCCTTAGTTAAAAGGGATACAAATTTCATCATGGGAAGCGGACCGATTGCTATAACAAGATCATATTTTTCGCCGCTCTCAATAAGCTTTTTAAGGGCGTCGGTTACAAAGCCCTTTTCGCCTGCCGAGCCATCATCCGTAACAAGAACATATTTATCCGAAACAGCTTTGAATTCTTCCTCAAGAATAACAATATCCTTATTTCTGAAGCCGATAACCGAATGAACCTCTGCCCCATTCTTAAAGAACTTTTTAGCAACAGGATAGGCAATAGCTGAGCCGACGCCGCCGCCGATTACGACAACCTTTTTATAGCCCTCTGTTTTTGTTGCATTCCCAAGCGGACCGACAAAATCCTCAATATATTCGCCCTTTTCCTTTTTATCAAGAAGCGCAGTTTCAGCACCGACAATCTGAAAAATTATTGTAACGGTTTCTGCCTCTCTGTCAAAATCAGCAATGGTAAACGGAACTCTTTCTCCCTTTTCATCAACACGAAGAATAACAAACTGACCCGGTTCTGCTTTTTTAGCAACAAAGGGAGCTTCAATAACCATTTTCGTTACAAAGGAATTAAGCTTTTTCTTTTCAACAATTCTATACATTATAAATCATCTCCAAATCTCCATCAATAATGTATTCTATACAAAAAACCGTATCCTATACGATACGGTTATATTTTAATTTTTAAAATTATATATTAACTATTTTGTTTTTACAATAGTAAATTCTTCGTTTTTCAATATTTGTACTAAATCATCATTTGTTTTGATTGCTTTTTCAGTAATTATGCCACCCTTTGCAAGGTTTTTCACAACATGAAAATCAGAGCCGCTTACCTTGAGCTTGCCAAGCTTTTCGGCCCAGCGCATTGATTTTTCGTTTTCTTTTTCAGAGCATTTTCCGTTAAACACCTCTATGCCGTCAAGGTATTTTACACCCTTTCGGGTAATATAGGGGCGAAACGGATGGGCCTGATAAAGCAGAAAACCGTTTTCATCACAGAATTTCCGCATCCTTTTCATGCCGCACATCATAAGATTACCGGCATTATAAAGAAATTCCTCTGTAATTCCGTAAATAAGATAGTCATTTCCGTCTGCATAATGGCGCAGTTCCATGCCAAGCAGAACCGTAAAATCATCATCTGCTGCCGCCTTCATCCGTCTGTAACCTTCAAGATAAAAATCTATCTGCTTCTGCGGATTCCAATTCGGTATAAAGGTCAGAGGACTGTAATGATCGGTTACAACAATTCCGTTATATCCCTTTTCTCTGTAAAGTTTTACAATTTCTTCCGGAGCCACTCTGCCGCAGCGGGAAGTGCAGCCAGTATGGCAATGCATTTCATAAATATAGCTCATTCCATAACCTTCTTTAATTCAAATACCCATACATATTAGCATATTTTGTATATAAAATAAAGCCTAATCTCATTTTTAAAACAAAAAAATAATTTCCAAAAAAATACATCAATTCTTTCGTATACATTGCTTCTTTATGTGCAAAATATTACAGAGAAAATTACATTTTAAGGGAGAATCAATATGAAAGCAACAGGAATTGTTAGACGAATTGATGATTTGGGAAGAATCGTTATTCCAAAAGAAATCAGACGCTCTTTTCGAATAAGAGAGGGAGATCCGCTTGAAATATTTACAGATGCAGAGGGTGAAGTTATTTTTAAAAAATATTCCCCGATAGGAGAGCTTTCAAACTTTGCAAACCAATATGCCGAGGTTTTGCATAAAAGCGGCGGACTTCCGATTGCAATTATGGACAACGACCACGTTATAGCCGCATCGGGAATTAGCAAAAGAGAAATTCTTGAACGACGAATCACAAAAAATGTTGAAGAGCTTATGGAAAACAGAGCAATTCACATCAGAACCAATGATGTTCCCGCAATAAACGCCATTGAGGGCTTCAACAGAAAAGCAAATGTTGTATACCCTATTATATACGGAGGCGATGTTTCGGGCGCCGTAGCACTTATTGAGGACGATTCAAATGAACCGCCGTCTGAAACAGACATCAAGCTTATTCAGGTTGCAGCTGCTTTTTTGGGAAAACAAATGGAATAACCATAAAAATCCCGTATTCATCTCTAAAGCAAGCAAGATGCGGGATTTTTGTTTCATTATGAAACGAACACTGCTGTTATTTGTTAATATTATACAAAAAATTTATGTTTTATTTTTTATAAATATTCAAAAAATAGAAACTTGCACAAATATGTTGACTTTTTTTCATATACGGATATAATAAAGGCAACAAAGCAAGAAACGCTTTGTTGAAAAGCCTTTGGCTTTCACATAAATTTTTACCCCTTTGGAAAAAGCTGCCGTACCCTCGGTAGCTTTTTTCATTTTATTGCCTGTTTTATTGTTAAACATATTTTGGTAAATATTTGTGCAATTTTCATAAAAGTATTAACCATCATTTGTATATTATGTTAATCACAGGGAAAATTGCATAAAGAACTTGAATTTCCGAATGCATTGAATATAATAGTGTCGACTTAAGAAAAACAATTATATTCCGGAGGCAAATATGAGAAAAATCCAGCAAGAAATTTTCGGATATTTTAAAGATATGTTTAAACAGAATAACATGGTAAAAAGAATTGTTATTTCATTTTTCAGCATCATCATTATGGGCTTGGGCATTTCCCTTTTTTCCGTTTCGGGATTCGGTGTTGACCCGTTCACATCCATGAATATGAGCGTTGCAGCAACATTAAATATCAGATTCGGAACATACCAGATGATTGTTAACGGAATGATTCTGCTTTATGTTATATTGGTTGCACACAGAGGTCTGGTTGGAATCGGCACAGTATTCAATATGATAGGCTGCGGATATGCCTGTGAATTTTTCCAGAATATGTTTCAGCCCTTTGCAGAACAGAATTATACAATGGCTGTAAGAATTCCTCTTTTAATCATCGGTCTTGTAACGCTTTGCTTTGCCTGCTCTCTTTTCTTTACGGCAAATGTCGGCGTAGGGCCCTACGATGCAGTTGGCTTTATGCTCAGCAGGGGTATTAAGCTTTCGCACAAGTGGGTCAGAGTTCTTACGGATGTAACCGTTATTCTGATTGGATTAGCGGTAAGCGGAGGTCTTTCTGCCATATTCAGCGGAAATTTTTCAGAAATCAAAAATATCGGATTCGGTACAATCATTACGGCTTTTTGCATGGGTCCGCTTGTCAATGTTTTCAATAAAACCGTTTCAGCTAAAATTTTGAAAACAAACTATGAAAAAATCGCAAAAGAGGCTCTTGTTTATTTCGTTAAAGATGCTGAAATGCTCAGCTTCAGTGAAAATGCAATGTTTGTAATAACAAAATAATCAAACAATAAAAAACGCTCTCTTAAATATATGATATATTAACAAAGTAAACCGCAAACAACTTGTTCACGGTTTTTATTGTATAGCTCATAAAGATCAACAAATTAATTTATTGAAAATTCCTTTACAGTTTATACCATGTCAAAAAAATCTTATGTTTCACTGTAAATTCTTTCGGGTATTTTTTCTCAAGCATTTCTCTGTGTTTTTGGTCAAAGCGCCTGATTTTTTCTTCATCCATAGATGCCATCACCCCTCGGCTTGCCATCATTCGGCCATGCCATGTTTCTCTTGTAAATGGCAGTTCCACAATTAAAGTTTCCATTTGTGGATTATCGAAATAATGCGTTTTTAAATCCATGATTGCTGCAGATGAACCACCCCATGAGCCATTAATTGCTTTTACCAACCCATTGGAATCCTGTGTTATCTCTTCTTCTTTCATATAACTCATATATATTTTAAGAAAAATCCCTCCCGGCTTCAACATAGACTGAATCTTAGGAACAATTACTTTCGGATCAAAATACCAGAAACATTGGCATGCAGTAACTGCATCAAATGTATTTGCCTCATAGCACAAATCCTCTGCCGAAGAAACACGATATTCAATATTATTATGTTCTTCAGAAAGCGCTTTTGCCTCTTCTATCTGTTCGTTTGAAATATCTACTGCAACTATATCTGCTCCATACTTTGCCATACCTCTTGGGATTACACCTGTTCCGGTTCCAAGATCAAGCCATTTGCTGTCTTTCGTTCCGATTCCCAATTCATGGAGCCTTGTAAAAAGCTTTTTAGGATAAATATCCCGGTATTTTGCATACTCCTTTGAGGTTTTCCCAAAATCAAATTTCTGTCCATTATCTACTATAATCTTTTCCATAATTAATGCTCCCTATCATCTATTATCTTAATATAAATTAAAATAGAATGCAAATAAATTAAGCCATAAAAATGCTTCCTCTTTCAAGGAAGCATTTTTTATATATTACTCTTTTCCGTTCCAGCAATATGTACAAAGCTTATCGGGATCAATTCCGACTGCATCAATCATATCATCAAGGCGATGATAACGAAGAGAGGTAAAGTGAAGCTTTTCGCAGATTCGGTTTATCATTTTCTGATACTTTTCACTATCCGGATCCGTATATTCCTGAATAACTTCATTGCTTACATCATCCCCCTCAAATTCCTGAATAACACGGCGGGTAATAAGCTCCATTTCAGAGGTTGAACGTGAAAAATTCAGATATTTACAACCATAAAACAGCGGAGGGCAGGCCGGGCGAATATGAACCTCCTTAGCACCGCTTGAATAAAGGAATTCCGTTGTTTCACGAAGCTGCGTTCCCCTGACAATTGAATCATCAATCAAAAGAAGGCTTTTGCCCTCAATAAGATCATGGATGGGAATCAGCTTCATCTTCGCAATAAGATCCCTTTTGCTCTGATGTGTAGGCATAAACGAGCGGGGCCATGTTGGGGTATACTTAACAAAAGGCCTTGAAAACGGAACGCCGGATTCGTTTGCATAACCGATTGCATGAGCTATTCCGGAATCGGGAACGCCTGCAACAATATCGGGCTTTACATTATCTCTGCGTGCAAGAGCCTGTCCGCAGTTATAGCGCATTTTTTCAACGCTTATTCCCTCATAGGATGAGGACGGATAGCCGTAATAAATCCAAAGGAAAGTGCAGATTTTCATATCCTTTCCCGGCTGAACAATCGTTTTTATTCCGTCTGCATTCATAACGGCAATTTCACCGGGACCGAGTTCCTTATAATCCGTATATCCCAGATTAAGATAGGCAAAGCTTTCAAAGCTGAAGCAATAGCCCTCGTCACCTTTTTTACCGGCAACAATCGGTGTTCTTCCCATCTTATCCCTTGCAGCATAAATGCCCTTTGGTGTAAGAATAAGCATACTCATTGAGCCGTCAATAATTTCCTGCGCATACCTGATTCCCTCAATGAAATTGTCTTTTTGATTTATAATTGCCGCAACAAGTTCGGTAGGGTTGATTTCACCGCTTTGCATTTCAAAAAAGTGCGTGTTGGTTTTAATAATTTCATCAACTATTTCATCCGCATTATTGATTTTACCAACAGTTGTAATCGCAAAAGTTCCGTGATGAGAGCGTACAAGGATAGGCTGTGCCTCAAAATCGGAAATACAGCCGATTCCGAGCGTTCCCTTCATAGAATTGGATTCCTTGGTAAATTTGGTTCTGAACGGTGCATTTTCAATATTATGAATAGCTTTGTCAAAACCGTCTTTCTCACTGTAAACCGCCATTCCCGCTCTTCTTGTACCAAGGTGAGAATGATAGTCAACACCGAAAAACAAATCAAAAACGCAATCGTCTTTAGATGCCGCTGCAAAAAAACCGCCCATAAACATCCTCCTAAAACATTTAGTCTGAAAACAGTTTGTTAAATTGAATATAGACATTATACCAAACGGATAATTATTTTTAAAGTGGTAAAATATAAAAATTGACAAAAAAAGAGAAATATTTTTTATGCAATTTTAACTTTATCTCTCTGTTGACAAATTCTCTTATTTAATATACTATATTAGATAGTATATTGACTTGAAAGGATAACCGAAATGAAAAAATTCATCAAAGCCGTTAATTTCTGTTTGCCTGTTGTTATCTATATTGCCTGCAGCCTTTTGGCTTTTCTTTTCTGGAATATATTTAACCAGGGCGCTGCGCCTGTTATAAGTTTAAATGTTGTCCTTATCATTGTCGGAAGCCTGTTGGCAGGTTTTCTTTCAATAGGGGAAGAGGGAAAAAAGGGGATGTTTTTAGCTATTGCAGCCGTTATTATAGCCACTGTGCTTTGGATTGTTGCTTTCACATTCGACAATTCCCCATGTGCCTATATAGCAACTGCACTTTCAAGCTACCTATTTAATATTCAGACCTGTCTTCCGTTTGACGCGCCTGAATATACGCTTTATTTAGGATATGCAGTTTCAATAGCTGCACCTATTCTTCTTATTTTACTGGGCAGATTGATCAGAGTAAAAACTTTAAAGAAAAAAGCTTAATCCATAAAGGCATGGTATCCTTACCGTGCCTTTATTTTTAAAAGAAAAATAATTTAAGAGGAGATTTAACTATGGCAACAACCGAAATAAAAAAACATACGGATACAGATTATTCACTGGAAGCCGTTCCAAAATCAAACAGAAAAAAATTCTGGCCAATGTTTTTTATTATGCTTGGATTTACGTTCTTTTCAGCCAGTATGTCTGTTGGCGCAAAGCTTGGAAATGGACTTGATTTTAAAGGATTCTCACTTGCTGTTTTAATCGGCAGCGTTATTCTCAGCGCTTACACGGGAATTCTTGGCTACATCGGAAGCAAAACAGGCATGTCCCTTGATTTGCTTGCGCAGCGTTCCTTCGGAAAACTCGGCTCATTCCTTCCGTCTGCACTTATCACCTTTACGCAAATCGGTTGGTTTGGTGTTGGTGTTGCAATGTTTGCCGTACCTGCAGCCGAGGTTTTAAATATCAATCCATTATGGCTCATTGCCGCAGCAGGTATCTGTATGACAGCTTCTGCTTATTTCGGTGTAAAAGGTCTTGAAATCGTAAGCTATATTTCAGTTCCGTTAATTGCAGCCCTTGGTATCTATTCCATGGTAACTGCAACACAGGACGGCGGCGGATTAATCGCCATATTTGCTAAAAATTCAGGGGAATTAAGCATTTTTGCCGGTGTTGGTCTTGTTATCGGTTCGTTCGTAAGCGGAGGTACGGCAACCCCAAACTTTACACGATTTGCAAAATCAAATAAGATTGCCGTAATTACAACTGTTATTGCTTTCTTCATAGGCAACATTTTAATGTTTGCCTTTGGTGCTGTCGGCGGTGCTTTTACAGGAAAGGACGATATTTTCTATGTAATGATTTCACAGGGGCTTCTTATTCCTGCTCTTATCGTTTTAGGTGCAAATATCTGGACAACCAATGATAACGCACTTTATACATCCGGCTTAGGTCTTTCAAACATTACAAAAATACGCAAACGCCCCATGGTTATTGTTGCAGGCGTTATCGGAACAGTAGCAGCATTATGGCTTTACAACAATTTCATTCCTTTCCTTAATATCCTAAACGCAACGCTTCCTCCTGTCGGTGCAATCATAATGATAGATTTCTTCCTTAACAAAAACAACTATAAAGAGGACTCTGTTGTTACAAGCAAAATCAATATCGGTTCTATTCTCGGCGTTATCCTCGGTGCAGTTGCAGGAAATCTTATTAAATGGGGAATCGCCTCCATCAACGCTATGGCTGTTGCCCTTTTAATCTATTTAATATTCTTCGCAATTTCAAAAGCAAGAAAAAAATAAGAGGTAATCCATTATGTTATTCAAAAATGCTTATATAGAAAATTCCGAAACATTATGCGACTTTCGTGTAGAAAACGGAAAATTTGATTTAATAGCGGAAACAATTGAAGCCTTTCCGAACGAAGAGGTTATTGATTTAGGCGCAAAACTTGTTCTTCCCCCGTTCATTGAATCACATGTTCATCTTGATACATGCCTTACTGCAGGCGATCCCTGCTGGAATAAATCGGGCACACTTTTTGAGGGAATTGAATGCTGGAGCAAACGCAAGGACAAGCTGACCAAAGAGGATATAAAGGAACGTGTACGCAGGGTTGTCAGAATGCAGGCTGCAAACGGCGTTCAATTTGTCCGTACACACGTTGATGTAACAGACCCAACCCTGATTGCCATGGAAACGATGATTGAGCTTCGTGAAGAGCTTAAGAACATTATGGAAATCCAGATTGTTGCTTTTCCGCAGGACGGAATTCTCAGTTTTCCAAACGGAAAACAGCTTATGATTGATGCCGTAAAAATGGGAGCAGATGCCGTTGGTGCAATCCCGCATTTTGAATTTACAAGAGAATACAGTGTTGAATCACTGAATTTTGCCCTGCAGCTTGCAGCCGATTATAACAAGCTTGTAGATGTTCACTGCGATGAAATAGATGACGAGGCTTCCAGAGGGCTTGAAACCGTAGCAGCACGTGCGCTTGAGCTGGGGCTTTTTGATAAGGTTACCGCAAGCCATACAACCGCAATGCATTCATATAATAATGCTTATGTTACAAGGCTTATGCGGCTTCTTAAAATGAGCAAAATTAACTTTGTGGCTAATCCGCTTGTTAACACACACCTTCAGGGAAGAATGGATACTTATCCGAAGCGCCGAGGCATTACAAGAGTTAAGGAGCTCACAGAAGCAGGTATCAATGTTTCATTCGGAAACGATGATATTTTTGATCCATGGTATCCTATGGGAACAGGCAGTATGAGAGATGCCGTTTTCCTTGGCCTTCACGTCTGCCAGCTTATGGGTTATGATGATATTATGAATTCGTATAAATTCGTTACAACAAATGCAGCAAAAACGCTGCATCTGGGAGATAAATACGGAATTCAGGAAAACAGACCTGCAAGCTTTGTTGTTCTTGATGCAAAAAATTACTATGATGCACTTAATCATAATGCCGTGGTTTTGTCGTCATATAAAAACGGCAAAAAAATTGCAGAAGGAAAGCCCGCCGAAAAGCAGGTGCTGATATAAGAATTCAACGGAAGAGGGATTGGCTGAGATATGGCTCAGCTTTTTTCTCTTCCGTTTTTTCAATTATTTTTAAAATAACTATTGCAAAATTCAAAAAAATATGTAATAATATCTCTGCTAAAGTTATCGAGGTGTGGCTCAGTTTGGTAGAGCACCACGTTCGGGACGTGGGGGCCGCAAGTTCGAATCTTGTCACCTCGACCAAAAAGGGTAGGTTTTTAACCTACCTTTTATTTTATGCTCACAACCAAAAACGGCACTATAAGCCATACTCACAAACTTTTGTTGTTATAATTTGTTTTTCAAATGTTGCAATTTGCTGTGCTGATTGCTCCCCGTATAAAATACTATTATATAAAAAATATTAAAAACAGGATTCGTGCTAATACTAATTCGGGGTGTTATTATGGAAGAACAGGAATTGCCGATTCATTTAAGCAGAGCTTTAGCAAAAAACGAAAACGCAATGCATCAATTTAACAAGCTGTCCGACAGCCAAAAGCAGACTGTTATAAACAAAACAAGAAAAATCAATTCCAAATATGAAATGGACTGCTTTATTGATTATTTTTCAAACGGAGCGCTAGAAATATGATTTAAGGCACAGGACTCCTGTGCCTTTTCATTTTACTTTATTCCGCCATGATAATCTACAAAACCGCATTTCTGAACGTCTGTACCGTCAATATAATAACGAACAAGATACATATCATCTATTCTGCCAAGGCAATCCGCAGTTTCGTATGGGAAAATGCTGCCGACAGACAACCGCTTTTCCGTATCTGCATACACCACTTCAGGTGTATGGCCGTTTTTCCACAATTTCTTTTCTGCAGGAGCATTGTTAACACCGTCTTTATATGCAACAAAACCGACTTTATACTTATTTGTTTCACTGATATCATATACAACAACAAGCGAATTTCCTGCCTTACCATAACACAGAGCATCCGAATAAGCAAAAATGGTTCCGATGCTTTCCTTCAAATCGCTTCGCTTATAAACAGGTTCCTTGGTAGAGCCATTGTGCCACGCTGCCGGCTTGGGATATTTTTCTCCCTCTGGTTTTTCCGGCTCCTTATCGTCCTCTTTTATGGCTCTGAACAGATTCCGATACATATAATCCGTATCAACATTTCCGCTTATGCCTTCTACTCTGCCGACAGACGAATTCTGCCACATATCATATTCGCCCTTGTACTTATCTGTTCCGCTTGAATAATCGGCTATCCAGCTTGTATATCGCTTTTTAAGATCCTTATCAAGGTGATTGTCAAACCAGTTTCTGTTTGCATAAACACCTGCCCAATAGCCGTGCTTTTCAATAACGGAATTGAATGCTCTTACAATTCCGGAAAGCTCCGATCTGCTGAGATTTGCAATGCTTTTATCCTCCATATCGCAATAAACAGGCAAATTAAGCGTTTTGCCCTTCAACCGTTCAACTGCCCATTCTGCACCCTCACGAGCCGTTTTTTCGTTGTTTGAATAAATATAAACATATGCGCCGATTTTAACGCCCGCCTTTCGTGCCGAACGATAATATTCTTCAAAATTATCATCAAGGGTGCTGTTATTTTTATTTCCGACCCAGCCGATACGCAGAATTGCAAAATCAATATGCTTGGCAAGCCTTTCCCAATCAATGGAGCCGTTGAACTCCGATAAATCTACTCCGAAATAAGACATTATTCTGAACCGCCTTCATCAATTTTCTTCTTTTCCAAATTCATAACAGCGGAAAGCCCGGCAGAAGCTGCGGAAACGCCAATGCCTGTTAAAGCAGCACGAAGAAGCTGATTATTCTCCGTAAAATCCACAGTTGTTATATGAATTACTGCATAACTTACCGCTGTCTGAATAAAGGTTCTTAACATTCTTTTTAAGGTTTCCTTGGTAAATTTCATAATAAAAACCCCTTAAAAAATACCAAGCAGTTTATATTTACGCCCTATTTCAGAATATGAATTTATTTAATAATTTGATACTTTTCACTCGGATTTCGAAAGTTTATAAAATGACAGTGGCAATCCGTTCGCCTCGTGCTTTGGCTCTTTTTCACAGACCGTATAATATTCTTCACAGCTAACAGGCTTCATTCCGATTTTCTGCATAACTCTGCCCGAGCCGATATTTTCCGTAATATATGATGCAAAAATATTTTCAATTCCGACTTTGCCGAACAGGTAATCCCTTACTGCTGTTGCTGCCTCTGTCATAATTCCTTTGTTCCAATAAGTACTGTCTAACATCCAACCTAAAAAGGCTGAGCTTCCGACAAGCTCTACAACATCAATAGCACCTATAACGGCATCATTATATACAATTGCCCATCTGTATGTATTATCCTTTTTATACTCCTCTGCCCACATTTTGCACAAAGCTTTTGTTTCCTTAATGCTTTTATGCGGACTCCAGCTTACATACTTTGCAACCTCTTCCTTAACAACAAATTTATACATATCCCTGTAATCGGATTTTTTGATTTT
The DNA here is from genome assembly GCA_002361935.1 of Ruminococcaceae bacterium UBA3323. Lineage (GTDB taxonomy): Bacteria > Bacillota > Clostridia > Oscillospirales > Acutalibacteraceae > Eubacterium_R. Next base: position 38,869 of record DESD01000048.1, read on the forward strand.
TCTGAGTAAAAGCCTTTCTGTTTTTATTTTCTGTGTTCCTATATTATTCATTTTTAATCAAACTCCTTTTTCTTTAAATCAAGTATGGAGGCATAATGCGGTATCGTAAATTTCTTCGGAACAGTTTTCAGATATTCAAGATGCTCTTTTTCAAACTCAGCAATCTCTTTCGGCGAAAGCGAAGCATCAATGCCGCGGCAGGCCTTCATTCTGCCGTTCCAGCTTTCACGGGTAAATTCTAAGTCCAAATCGAAAGCCTCTGCATGATCAACGGAAAACAAAGGCTTCGCCCATTCGGGTTCTTCAATCTTATATCGTGTCATACCCCTGCCCGACCATTCGGGATTGTATTTCAATACCAGATCCTCGCTGTTTTTTGCGATTTCACTTTCAAACGGAAGCCACGCCATAAACAGGATCAGAAAATGTCCGTCACCTTTTAAAAATCTATGTATTTTCGGCAGAATAATCTTTTTATCAAAATACATAAAGCATTGGCAAGCTGTTACAACATCAAAGCTTTCCGGGTTGAATTCAAGCTGTTCGGCAGGGGAAACAACATATTCTATATCCATCCCTTCGCTTAGCTTTTTTGCATATTTTATCTGATTGTCGGATATATCCGTACCAACAAAGTTTGCTCCGTATTTATACATATTGCGTGGCAAAACCCCCGTGCCTGTTCCCAAATCAAGCACCCTTTGCCCATTTTTACAATATCCCAAATCAACAATTCTTTTGTAAAATTCCTCGGGATAGATATCTCTGTATTTCGCATAATCCGCAGAGGCAAGTCCCCAGTCAAACCCTTTTCCGCCGTCTATATTTTTATTTGTTATCATCATTTTCGCCTTTTCTTAACTGAAATCAATTTCATAATGAGCATGTGTTTCGCTTGTGTCATACAATTTAAAGCCTAATCTTTCATACAATCGTCTTGCAGGATTTTTTATATAGGTTTTTATAATAATCTTCTTTTGCTCTTTTTCTGCAATATTGATGTATCCAGATAAAATTGCAGTTGCAATGCCTTTATTCTGATAATCCGGATGAATAACAGTCAAACCGATAACAAACTTATTGCCCTCATTATAAAAGGTTGTAATACCTATATCTCTTTTATCAAGTGTAATAATTTTTATATCATTAATATGTCTGTTTAATTCACGAACAGTTTTTTCTTTTTGTATATTTCTATCCCAGCCATAAATCTTTTCAATATACCATTTCAGACCGAATTCTTTTAAATCCAAAATAAAATCAATATCATCATATGTGCAGTTTCTAAACTGATATTCCATAAACTTTTCCTCAATCAACTACAAATTAAACTTTTCCTTTATCATTTCTGCTGCTTTTTCGGGCGGTAAATCCGAATTATCAATTTTAATGTAATGATCAAATTTAACCTCGCCGTCATAGCTTACAAACCTATGATTGGCGTCATCCTTCAAAAGGCGTCTGTTTGATACCTCAATCTCACGCTTAGATGCCTTATGCTTCAAACGGTTTTCGGTTACATTACGCTGCAGACGGATTTCCTGAGGAGCAAAGAGCTCAACATAATAGAATTCCGTATTATACGGCTTGAAAATATCTTTGATATGTTCAAGATAATCCCAATCTTCCTGTTCATCAAAGGCAAACATAAGCGTTGTAATTAACCCGTATTTGTCTGATTTGGCAAATTCCCGAAACAAAACATCCCTGCTGTCTAAAATCGCTTTTAAATTCCATTCGCCAAACACCTCTAAAACAGGCTCAATCGGTATATGATTGTGAAGCAATCTTAAATCTGTTATCTTCATCAGTTCCTGACCGACCGTCATTTTGCCAACAGCCGCATCACCTAAAATAAAAACCAGTTTCATAATCATTCCTCCTTATAAATCGCCTTTGTTATCATGGTTCTGTTTTCAAAGCCGGGTCTTATAGTATGTTTATTTTCAACGGCTATTTGTTTCATACCGCACTTATCCATCAGTTTTCCCGAAGCAATATTTTCAGCATCGTGAATGGAAAACACTGTTTTAACGCCAACAGAAAAAAGATACTGAATTATGTAATGCATAACTTCAGACATAACACCTTTTCCCTGATATGATTTTCTTATATAATAACCAAGCTTATATCCTAACGCATATTCATTTGCACTTATAATACCTATTGCTATATCCCGATTTTTAGGAATTATAAGCCATCTGTATTCCGTATTATTTTTCTGTCTGATTCTTTCAATGGTGCACTGCATAAAACGCTTATACTCATCCAAATCCGTATATGGTTCAAAATTCAGAAATTGCATAACATCTTTCTGAGACACACAGCCATCAAAAATATCTTCGGCATATTTCAAATCAAAATCTTTTAAATAAAAATTATCTGTTTCAAGATGAATTCCAAACATTTTCAATCCTTTCCTGCAATCAGCAGCCCGTGCATACTGTTGCCGATTACGGACGGCTCTTCGCATACTGAAAAATGATACTTCATAAATTCATTAAATTGCTTACAATTCAACGAATTGATTTTTTTCTGCAGCGGATATGCAGAGCCGTCAACACCTATATTCTTTATTTTTGTTAAATTGAATTTTTGGGCAACCTGTTCAATTTCATCAAAATCCACTGCGTAAAACAGGTTGTTATCCCCTGTTTTAATCAGCTCTGCCTGCTTTGCTATATCCTTTGGCTGTTGAAAGAATTGATAAAGCACACACGGATTTCTGTTTATATAAGCAAGCACAAAAATTCCGCCCTTTTTCAGCACCCTTAAGCATTCGGAAACACAATTCAAACGTTCTTCTGCCGACTTCAGATGATAAAATGCACCCATGCACAAAACAACATCAAAGCTTTCATCATCAAACACAGCCATGTCAAGAACATTTAGATTATGTATGCCATTCAGCAATTCAAAGCTTTTATTCGCTTTTATAATTTCAACATTATCGTGCGATAAATCCGCCGCTGTTACCTTAAATCCCTTTTCAGCAAGATAATACGAATAAATACCTCCGCCTGCACAGCAATCCAGAACCCTGCTTTTTTCCGGTAAAAATTCATCAAAATAATGAATGGTTGTTAAAAACTCAATGCTATGCGCCTGATCCGATACAAGTCTTGTTTTCTCATATCCCGAGCTGTAATATTCCTGCAGTTTTTTACTGAAATTCATTTTAAACACCTCAATTTCTTAATCATTTTGTAAAATTCGCCGTATTCATCTCTGCCACGCTCATATATTTCAAAGTCCTTTTTCTTATAAAGATGTATAGCACTTTCATTATCACAATCCACACCCAAAACAATTTCAGAACAGCCCCATTCTGCCGATTGTTTTATCAGATAATCCAGAAGCTTTGTTCCTATGCCCTGATTTCTGTATTCCTTTTTCACAATAAGCCTTGACAAATATATCCTTTTGCCGGGAATTGTATAGCCCTCTTTATTCCATACCAGCGCACCCTCAGCGATAAAATCATCCTTGCTTTTATAAATAAACACAATACGATTGCCCTGTTTGATTTCATCATAGAACATATCCGTAAAGGGGCACTTTTCCATATCCCAGATATTACTGCATTTATGGTAATCATCCATATTCAATTTAACGATTACATCCATTCAATCTGCCCCTTCCCATAACAAAAAACCGCTGATGATATACTCATCAGCGGTTTTCTTTCAGATAATCCAAAAATAAACAATCTAACACCAATCCGAAAATGAGTATAGGAAATCAATTCTATGCTGACGAGGCATAGAATCCATTGTTCTATAATCAAGTTCGAAATTAAAAATAAGCATACATTTTCTCCTTTTGTTTCTATCTGCATCATAACAAACAAAAGCACATTTGTCAACTCTTTATTTTTTGTAAAGAGAATTTACTGTTTACAACTACAATTCCTAGGCAAACAAGCACTAATGCACAAAGATTTTTCAGACTTAATGCCTCCTCTGCCTCTCCAAGGAACACAGCAGAAAGAATAACACCGAAAACAGGGTTCATAAGTCCGATTACCGAAATCTTTGAAACGGAATTATACTTTAAAAGCATTCCCCATACTGTATATGCCGCAGCAGAGATAAAAGCAAGATACAGAATCATCAGGATACCCTTTACACCGTCTGCCTGCGGTATTCTTCCGCCTGCTGCAAAGCCGAACAGTATCATAAAAGCACCTCCGAAAAGGAACTGCCAGCCCGAAAGCATAACAGTATCCGATTTTTCGGAATATTTTTTAATCAGAACACCCGAAACCGAATAGGCAAGTGATGAAAGAATCATAAAACCCTCACCGTTAAACGAGAAACCGCCGCCGAAGCCGTCTGCCGAAAAATTGATAACAACAATGCCGACAAAGCCGACAACGGCACCGATTGCCTTTTGAACGGTCAGCCTTTCAATTCTGAAAACAAGCGTTGAAACAATGATGGAAAAGAAAACATTAACAGCAATAAGAATGCTTGATTTTACACCGCTTGTATGCGCAAGACCAATGTAAAACAAAGTATACTGCAAAATGGTCTGAAAAAGGGAAAGCAGTGCTGTCCTGCCGATTTCAACCCTGTTTTTCGGATAGAGAACTCTTTTCTGAAGAAAAGAGCCGGTAAGAATAACCATAATGCCTGCAAGAAAAAAACGTATTCCTGCAAAAAGAATCTGAGAATAGCTGTCATCCCCGTCAATATGAAAAACAACATAACCCACCTTAATGGACGGAAAGGCAGAGCCCCATAAAAAGCAGCAGATGAGCGCAAGAGGAATACAAATATACAGTTTTGAAAGCTTAGATTGATTTTCCATTAATTTATTCTGAATACCCTTTTATAGATTTCCGTAATATCCTCTGCAGAAAGCGTTGTAGGATTATTCAGCAATCTGTCCGCATTAACGCTTTTGGCAAAACTGAGCACTGCCGCCTTATCTGCTTTCGGAGAATAAAGTTCAAATTCCTCAACAAGCCCTCTGAAAATTTTCACCCCATCCACGGAATGTCTGCCGCCGAGCAGAACACCGATTTCATCAAGCGCACTCAGCACAAAGGCTCTTCCTCTTGCATCATTAACACTTTCATTATGCGAATTCATATAATCCCATATTTCGGCAAGATTAACCGAAACGGAATGGCCGTGTGCCGTACCGCAGTTTATTGTTATATTATAGCACATGGCATGTGCCGATGTGGTTGCAGTTATATTGATTGCCTTTCCTGCGTAATAGGAAGCCATGAGCATTCCCCTGTTTGCCTCTTGTTCATTGGCAAGATAGCCATTCTTGTTCTGCATAAAAAGACGTAGCGCCCGTTCGGCATATTCCCTGCTTTCAGCATTGCTTTTTACGCTCCAATAGCTTTCAATTGCATGGCACAGAGCATCCATACAGGTGCATCTGCGCTGATATGGGGGAACGGTTTTTAAAAATGCTTCGTCAAGAATAACAAAATCGGGCAGGAAATCATCGTGCGTTATGGAATGCTTTTCATTTTCATTCACATAAAAAATCGAATATCTTGTTGCTTCCGAGCCTGTACCCGAGGTAGTCGGAATTGCAAGAAAGCCGATATCGTTAGCCTGCATAGGCTCTGTTAACGCTGTTTTAGCATCATTTGTTGCAAGCAGCTTAATCATCTTTGCAGAATCGAGCGGAGAGCCGCCTCCTGCACCGATTATAAAATCACATTCATTCTGTTTAAAAAGCTCTGCGGCACAAATCATATCCTCAAATCTTGGATTCGGCCTTATTTTATCCCACACTGTTAAATCATATTTTTCATTAAGATACTGAAATGCCTTTGTGGATTTAAAGCTGCTGCCGCAACAAAGAAAAGGCTTCTTAAAGCAAGAAACCTTTTCCAAAGCATTCAGATTATCCAATATCAAACCCTTATTCTGCATTTGCAAGCCACTCATATTCAGGAACATAAATTCTTGTTTTATCCCACGGATCGCCATCTAAATGGCGGATAAGCCATACGTAATACATTTCATATCCGGGAGCCGTAACCTGCTGATGCGCATTGCCGCCCCTTATGCAAAGGCAGGTGCCGTTCTCTGTTTTATAAGGTGTATTTCCCTCAAAGCCTGCTCCAAAGCCCTCCGGATGATCAAACTGATAATAATAAAGCTCCGGCTGAGGATGATGGTGGGGCGGATAGGAGGACCATCTGCCCGGATGATTGAATACCTCGCCCATAACCATATTGGAATACGGTGCATTATCAAGATCAAACATTGTTGAAACAATTCTGTGACCTGTTCCGTTCCACTGCCCCTTGCCGAATTCCTGATAAAGGCAGTTTTCGGGATTATAAAAAACAGGCTCCCATGTTTTATCATTATCTGTTTGCTGAACAAGCACCTCACTGTCTTCAGCAGCAGTTACAACAGCCTTAACATTTTTTGGAAAATGAATGGCATAAGGCTTTTTTTCAAACGGATTTGCACGGCTGCAATCTTCATCAATACAATCGGCAACCTTAAAATTAACCCTGCCGGAAAGAAGAAGAACTGCACATTCATTTTTTGCTTCAAAAATTTCAAGAGCTTCGCCCTTTTTAAGCCTTTTCACATAGATATCCATAAGCATATCTGCATTTACGCCGTTCATTTCGCAAAGTATTTTTTTACCGTTTTCATCGTATTCTGGTTTAAATAACATAAAATATCATTCTCCTAAAACATTGTTTTCAACAAAGGCAAGAATATCGGCATATACCTCATCTTTATTGATTTCATTCAAAATTTCATGTCTGCCGCCCTCATAAAGCTTAAGCTGTGCCTTGGAATGGCCGCTTTCCAGCAGCTTTGTATGAATCTCATGAAGTCCCTTGCCGAAATTGCCGACAGGATCCATATCTCCGCTTATAACGAGAATCGGGATATCCTTGGGAACTTTAGCGTACCATTCATCACTGTTTGCATTAATATTCAGCTTAACCAAATCGTTCATTCCCTGAACAGAGAACAAAAAACCGCAGTAGTCATCGGCAATGTACTTATCAACAATTTTGGAATCACGGGTAAGCCAGTCAAACGATGTTCTGCCCTCAAATTTTTTATTGTAAGCACCGAAGGTCATTTTATCAATCAGCTTTGATTTATGCTTTGGCCCCTGAATTTTTGCAAGACCTGCCGATAAAATGTCACCTGCAGCAGCGGCAGGATTTGCGCCGCCTGTTCCCATATAAATCGCAGCGGAAAAGCCTGCATCCGAATACCAGGCAGTAAAGCACCTTGTTATAAAGGAGCCCATTGAATGCCCCATTACAATTATTTTTTTATCGGGATAGGCGGCCTTTGCTCGGTCAAACGTTGTTTTTAAATCTTTAACAAGGAACTTATAACCATCCTTATCGCCGAAATAGCCTGTTTCTTCAAAATTCTGATTTGATTTTCCGTGATTTGCCATATCGTGCATAAAAACAGCAATTCCGTTAGCGGTAAGATATTCAATAAAATCATGATATCTTTCCTGATGCTCTGCCATACCGTGATGAAGCACAATAACGGCCTTAACCTCATCACAATCAGGCGTATATTCACAGCCATGAATTGTACAGACACCTGTTGCAGATTTAAAGCTATACTCTTTAACTTTCATAAAAACACCCTTTCAAAATTTTTACCCTTTAAATTTATTCAACTATATCCGAAGTGCAGTGCGGGCACTTAACGGCATCTAACGCTATTTCACTTTTGCAGAACGGGCATATTTTTGTTGCCGGCTTCTCTGCCTCTTTCTTTTTATTGCCCAAAGACATCGCCTTGTTTACGGCCTTGACAATACAGAAAATGATCAGCGCCATAATCAGGAAATTTATAACCGCCGAAATAAATGCTCCGTAATCAATATAATTATCACCAATCAGATGAATTTTCCCCTGAATTTCGGCACCGCCGATACAGTTAATCAAAGGATTGATGATGTTATCCGTAAGCGAAGTAACGATTGTTGAAAACGCACCGCCGATAATAACACCAACCGCTAAATCCAGCACATTTCCCTTTGAAATGAATTTCCTGAATTCTTTAAAAAACTTCTTCATTTTGCAATTCCCCTTTTTGGCAATAAAAAGTAATCCGTATATCCGGATTAAACCACAACCCGAATCATACATCATTACCTATATTGTATCATATAACACCACTGAAATCAAACAGCGGAATATACTTTTCATCTGCCGAAGAACGCTCCTGAATAAAGAGCCTTTCAAGACCTTTCGATAAGGCATAATCTACCACCTTATCATATTCCCTTTTTGTAACTGTACGATTGATTTCTTTGTATTTTTCAAGATTTGTGCATGGAACATACTGCGCCATAAGGCTTAAATATGCATTTTCAAAATGCTCTGAAACGTAATCTATAATGTTAAGTGCGGAATTTGTATTCTGCGGCAGAATAAGATGGCGGATAATCATTCCCCTTTTCATCCTGTCGCCGTCAAAAACAGCTTTCCCTGTCTGACGGTACATTTCCGCAAGCGCCGCTTTCGCAATCTCGGGATAATCGGCAGCACTGCTGTATCTTTCCGCCTTATCCGTTCTTATATACTTAAAATCGGGAAGATAAATATCTATCAGACCGTCAAGCAGCTTTAAAGTTTCAACACTTTCATAGCCGCTTGAATTGTAAACAACGGGAACAGGACTTTTCCATTGCTTCAGCACATCGGCAAGCATTACGGCATAATGGGCAGGATTAACCAAATTAATATTTTCCGCACCCTGTGAAATAAGGTTTTCAAAAATTTCCATCAGCTTTTCTCTGCTTATTTCAACGCCCTTGTTATCCCTGCTGATTTCATAATTCTGACAATAAACGCATTTCAGATTACATCCGCTGAAAAAAACCGCTCCGCTGCCGTTTTTTCCGCTTATGCAGGGCTCTTCCCAAAAATGCAGAGCTGCTCTTGCAACCTTAAAGCTTTCCGAGGTTTTGCAGAAACCGCCTGCATTTTTTCTTTCAATACCGCATTTTCGCGGACAAATATTGCAAATCATAATAAAGCCTTGTAAATATCTCCCTTTTTGAACGGTGTTTTAGAAGCAATTTCTTTGGCCGCCATATTCATACTTAAGCCCTTTTCAACAAGCTCTTTGGCCTGCAGCACTGCATCTTCAAGCGTGATTTCCGAAGCCTCTTCTTTTTTGCCCTCTATAATCAACACTATTTCACCTTTCAGCGTGCCGTTTCCGTAAAGTGCATTTGCCTCCTTCAGTGTTGTTTGGATAACCTCTTCGTGAATTTTTGTGATTTCACGGACTATGGCAAGCCGCCTGTTTCCGAGAGCGGCATATAAATCCTTTAATGTATTGGAAAGCTTATGCGGTGCTTCATAAAAGATAATGGTTCGCTTTTCATCCTTGATTTCTTCAAGATGCTCAAAACGGGATTTCTTTGACACACTTAAAAAGCCCTCAAAGGTAAATCTGCCCGTTTCCATACCTGAAATTGCAAGTGCCGTTGCAAAGGCAGTTGGCCCGGGAACAGAAACAACCTGAATTCCGAGCTCATGGCAAAGGGCAACAAGATCCTCCCCGGGATCTGAAACAGCAGGCATACCTGCATCCGTAACAATGGCACAATCCTCACCGTTCTGAATTCTTCGGCAGATTATCTCGCCGCGCTCCCGTTTATTATGTTCATAGTAGCTGACCATTTCCTTTTTAATTCCGAAATGGTTAAGCAGCTTCAAAGTAACCCTTGTATCCTCGGCAGCAATAAAATCTACCGCTTCAAGTGTGCTTACGGCACGCGGAGAGAAATCGGAAAGATTTCCTATCGGCGTACCTACAACAAATAATTTTCCGTTCATTTATCATACCCATCGGCAAAAGAACCGTAAACATCCAGCATTTCATCGGTAAATTTCCCGTTTTCCTTTTTTATTGAAAGTGTTGGCTCAATCCTTAAAAAGGGCTTTGAATTTTTCTTTCCCTCAATTAGAAACAAAAACGGCTCTTCACCTGCCTTATCAACAACAAAACGAAGTCTTTTCGGCTCTAAACAGTAATTTCTCATAAGGCTTATTGCATCAACAAGCCTTTCGGGACGGTGGCACATACAGAATCTTCCGCCGTATTTCAGCAGATATGCGGCGGCCTTAACTGCATCCTCTATATTGCAGCAAACCTCGTGGCGTGCAATTTTAGCGCTTTCGCCAAGCGATTCAATCCCTGTTCCTACAGGCTTGTACGGAGGATTCATCGTAACAAGAGTAAAGCTTTCCGCCGTAAAATACTCTTTAATTTCACGCAAATCACAAAGATGCGGCACAAGCCTTTCCTCAAAGCCGTTATATTCTATGCTGCATTTCACCTGCTCGTAAGCATTTTTCTGAATATCAAGACAATGAACCGTTTTCGGATATTCCTTTCTGAGCCACAAAAGCGGAATAATGCCGCACCCTGTTCCCATATCAATCGCAATATCCCGTAACTTCGGCTTCGCAAAATAGGAAAGCAGCAAAGCATCTGTTCCAAAGGTATGTTCTTTGCTTGTTGCAATATGAACTTTATCCGATAGTCTTTCAAAAGTATACATTTTGTTTCCTTAGTTGTTATTTCGTGTTTAACACCTCATCCGCCGCAAACTGCCCCTTCTTCTCAGGAAGAAGGCCGAATAGGTGGGTATTACTCATCGTCGGATGATAATTTCAAAACAGCCATAAAGGCTTCCTGCGGCACTTCTACGGAACCGAACTGGCGCATTCGTTTTTTACCCTCTTTTTGCTTTTCAAGAAGCTTTTTCTTTCTTGTTACATCGCCGCCATAGCATTTTGCAAGCACATCCTTGCGAAGCGCTTTAACAGTTTCCCTTGCAATAACCTTACCGCCGATTGCAACCTGAATCGGAATTTCAAATAAATGGCGGGGAATATGCTCCTTCAGCTTTTCGGCAATCTTTCTTGCTCTCGGATACGCCTTATCCGTATGAATAATAAAGGAAAGCGCATCTATAACATCACCGTTAAGCATAACATCCACCTTAACAAGCCTGCTCTGTCTGTAATCCGCTATCTCATAATCAAAGGAAGCATAGCCCCTTGTTCGTGATTTAAGCGCATCAAAGAAATCGTATATAATTTCATTGAGCGGAAGCTCGTAATTGATATCAACTCTCTCAGGCGTGATGTAATTCATTGTTTTGAAAACACCTCTTCTGTCCTGACACATATCCATTATGGTTCCCACAAACTCACTTGGTGCATAGATATGTGCATCGCAGAACGGTTCTTCACAATAATCTATATTGGCAGGATCCGGATAATTTGTCGGATTATCAATTTCCATCATTGTGCCGTCAGACATATAAATCTTATATACGACGCTCGGGACCGTGGTTACAAGATCCAGATTATATTCTCTTTCAAGCCTTTCCTGAATAATTTCAAGATGAAGAAGCCCAAGAAATCCGCACCTGAAACCGAACCCGAGTGCTCCCGAGGTTTCGGGTTCATAGGAAAGTGAAGCGTCGTTGAGCTGAAGCTTTTCAAGAGCATCACGCAAGGCTTCATAATCCGCTCCGTCAGCGGGATAAACACCGCAGAATACCATCGGATTCACCTTTCGGTAACCGGGCAGGGCCTGTGCTGCAGGATTTTCGGCTGTTGTAACCGTATCACCTACAAGCGCATCATGCACCGTTTTAATGGATGCCGTTATATAGCCAACCTCTCCCGACGTAAGTGCTTCTGCCTTTTCCATAGAGGTTGCACGCATATATCCAACCTCAACAACGGTAAACTCCGCTCCGGTGGACATCATCCGCATTGTGTCGCCTGCTTTGATTTTACCTTCCATAACACGCACATAAACGATAACGCCCCTGTAGGAGTCATAAACAGAATCAAAAATCAAAGCCTTAAGCGGCTTGTTATCGTCAGCCTGAGGCGGACGGATTTCATTCACAATATATTCCAGCACATCGCCTACATTTTCACCCGTTTTAGCTGATACTCTCGGTGCTTCAAGGCAGGGAATTCCAACAACATCTTCAACCTCGTTTGCAACCCTTTCGGGATCTGCCGCAGGCAAATCTATTTTATTTATAACAGGAAGAATATCCAAATCGTGATCCAATGCAAGATAGGTGTTTGCAAGCGTCTGTGCTTCAACGCCCTGCGAAGCATCAACAATAAGGATTGCGCCTTCACATGCGGCAAGAGAACGGGAAACCTCGTAATTAAAGTCCACATGTCCGGGTGTATCAATAAGATTAAAAACATAGTTTTCACCGTTTTTTGCAGTATAATCAAGCTTAACCGCATGTGCCTTTATGGTAATTCCGCGCTCACGCTCCAGATCCATATCATCCAGAATCTGCGCCTGCATATCACGCTTTTCAACAGACTGCGTAAGCTCTAACAGCCTATCCGCAAGAGTTGATTTGCCATGATCTATATGAGCAATAATTGAAAAATTTCTGATATTATTTTTATTTACAGCCAAATGTGCTTCCTCCGTTATATAACTAAATAAATAATTATTTATTATTATATTAAATATAAGAAAAAAAATCAAGACACAGCAAAGGGGCACCCTGCACAAAGAATAATTGCCGAGCAGATTCTATGAACGGGTTTTGTTCCGGTTCAATGAAAAAACCCCGGTGCATACTGTTGTATACACCGGGGTTTTTAATTCGAAGATGAGCAAAATGAAAAAAATATTTTTACACATATTGCCTAAACCGCACCTGTAGTTCAAACGCTTTACAGATAACTATTTTATTTCAGCCCATACACCACTGTCATAAGACGGAATATTTATCCTGGGCCCGTAATAAACAATTTCAAGCTTATATATTTCTTTATCAACAGTAAGATTTTTGCCAAGCTTTTCTTCAGAATAAACAACAAAAGAAGCAACACGGTCATATGCAAATTCAATAACAGCATATTTGGAGCCTTCAAAAATGGAGTCCTTTCCGAATTTCTGATGGTACTTCTGCAGATAATCTTCATTAACCTTAAAGGAAAACTTAACAACCTTTCCCTTATGCTCCATGATTTTGCTGTCTACATCAAAATTCATATCGTCAACGGATAAATAATCCAATTCGCTCAGCAGGGCATCCAGGGAATACTTTGATTTGAAGGCATCACTTTCTATAAACTCCCGGGGAAGCATCTCCGTTTTTCTGTAATGAACGGGATTGTTCAAATCATCATAATCATTTTCAAAAAGAATGCTTTTGGCCTCGCCTCCCGAAGCACTTTCGGATTTTCCGCAAATCGCTTTATAAACGCCCTTTTTATTGTATTCATCATACACATCCATTTTCATATTTGAAATTTCTCCGTTTTCATCACGGATACATTCAATTGCAGGCGGATTGCCGTTTATCTGCAATACAGATGAATACATTCCGCCAATCATACATTCCTGCGTAAGAATATAATATTTCGTATCAACAGGCTGAAAAGTTACACAATCCGCAATAACTATACCGACAGACATAACCTCGTTGCACCAGTTTGTTTCCGTATCAATAACTGCAAAGTTTTTCATATTCTCCATATTCCCATTATTCCTTAACAATTTCCGCCACACATTCCACATGCGGCGTGCGCGGAAACATATCAACAGCGGTAAGATTTTTGAGGCGGTAACCCTTTTCAGCCAAAACCGAAAGATCACGGGCAAGGGTTGCACTGTCGCACGAAACATAAATAATCCGCTTTGCGCCCATATTTTCAATAACATCAAAAAGCTCTTTCTGGCAGCCCTTTCTTGGTGGATCAACAATAACCAAATCCGGCTTCAGCCCCATTTCATCAATGCGTTTTGCACCTGCAAATGCATCCGAGCAGATAAAATCTGCATTCTTCACGCCGTTCAGCCTTGCATTTTCCCTTGCATTTTCGATTGCAGAGGGAACAATTTCAATACCGACAAGCCGTTTGCATCTATCCGCAAGCGTAAGTCCGATTGTACCTGCACCGCAATACATATCCACAATCGTTTCACTGCCTGTTAAATCAGCATACTTTGCAACAAGGGAATACAATTTTTCACACTGATTATGATTAACCTGATAAAAACTCTGAGGGGAAATAACAAATTTTTTGCCGAGCAGAACATCCGTTATTTTATCGCTTCCCCATATCGTTTTTGTTTCGCTTCCGAGAATAACATTTGTTTTTTCCCGGTTGATATTTATAACAACACTTTTAAGATGATTAAACGCATTCCGCAGCTCGGCAACAAGGTACTCACTATCGGGAACATCCTTGCCGTTCACAACGGCACAAGCCATAATCTCGCCTGTTCCGAATGCTTTACGGAAATAAATATGCCTTAAAAGCCCCCTGCCTGTTCTTTCATCAAACGAGGTAATGTGATTTTTTTCAGCCCATTTTTCAAAGGCGTAAATACCCTTTTCAAATTCGGCAGGCTGAAGCAGACAATCCCTGCACGGAATAATCCGATGGCTTTTATAGGCATAAAAGCCTGCCGTTAAACTGCCGTTTTCTATACAAACAGGATACTGCGCCTTATTGCGGTAATGATTGATTTCATCGGCGCCGACTATGTTTTCAATTGTAAAATCAATATGCCCTATCCTGCTTATTGCATCCTGCACCCTTGAAAGCTTATAGTTAAGCTCCTCGGCATAGGTCATATTACGGAAAGAACAGCCGCCGCATTTTTCGGAAACCGGGCAGTCACTTTTTATTCTTTGGGCAGACGCAACCGAAATTCCATCCACAATGCCGATTGCATAATTCTTTGAAACCTTAATAATATGCGCAATGATTTTATCCCCGGGAACCGTTCCGCGCACAAAAACGGCAAAGCCGTTATATCTTCCGATTCCGCTTCCCTCGGAGGTAACAGCATCTATATATAATTCAATTTTATCGTTTTTCTTTAAATCCACATTAATCACCATTTTAATCATATCATATATAAAAATAAATATAAAGATAATTTTTTGCTGATAAAAAGAAAACAAAAATACAAAAAGGCGGTGTATCAAATGATACACCGCCGAAAAATTTATATTTACTTTTCAACCCTTCTTTGAATTGCCTTAACAATCTCAACAATCGGAATAACCGAGAAAGCAAGTGCCATTGCCGTTGCATATTCAGCAGCGGAAATATGAGCAAAATCAAATGCATCCGAAAGGAACGGAACATAGATAACAAGCGTTGAAAGAAGAAGGCTGAGCACCATGGCACCAACCAGGAACTTGTTCAGCTTGCCCATTCTGAAGATGGAGGCTCTTCTGGAACGCATATTGAACGAATGGAAGATTTCAGCCATGGAAAGCGTTAAGAATGCCATTGTCATACCATTTTGATGAATAAGCTCGGAAGCACCGGCCTCCTTAAGAAATGCCCAGAAGCCTGCACTTTGATGAAGAAGAGCCGAGCCGTCGGGAGTCATAATAAGGCCAAGAACATAGGCTGCAAGCGTTACAACCGTTACCATAACACCCTGCCATGCAACGTCAATGCCCATACCGTTTGCAAAAATACCGTCTTTGCTGTTTCTTGGGGCACGCTTCATAATATCGCCCTCGCCCTTTTCCATACCAAGCGCAAGTGCAGGAAAGCAGTCTGTAATCAGATTAATCCAAAGAAGATGAACAGGCTCAAGAACAATTGCACCAAACAGAGTTGCGAAGAAAATGGTTAACACCTCTGAAAGGTTTGAGGAAAGCAGGAACTGAATGGATTTACGGATATTATCATAAATTCTTCTGCCCTCTTCAACAGCGGAAACAATTGTAGCAAAGTTGTCATCGGCAAGCACCATATCTGCAACATTCTTTGTTACATCCGTACCTGTAATGCCCATACCGATTCCGATATCTGCACTCTTGATTGACGGCGCATCGTTTACACCGTCACCCGTCATAGCGGTAACCATACCCTTGCTGCGCCAAGCCTTAACGATTCTAACCTTATGCTCAGGCTGAACACGGGCATAAACGCTGTATTTATCAATGCTTTCATTAAGCTCTTCATCAGAAATATTATTAAGCTCTGCACCCGTAAGCGCACCGCTTGCATCCTCAACAATGCCAAGCTGCTTTGCAATGGCAACAGCAGTATCCTTGTGATCACCCGTAATCATAACAGGGCGGATTCCTGCGCTTCTGCATTCTGCAATTGCATCCACAACCTCGGGACGAACAGGATCTATCATACCAGCAAGACCGAGATAGCAAAGCTCTTTTTCAAGGAAATCGGCTTCCTCGCTTTCGGGAACCTCATCATATGATTTCATTGCAACACAAAGCACCCTAAGCGCCTGATCTGCCATTTCTTTATTCAAAGCAAGAATCTCTTTTTTGACCTTATCGTCCATATCCACTTTTTTGCCGTTTATATAAGCCTTTGTGCAGTGGTCAAGAACAACATCGGGTGCACCCTTTGTATATTGAACATAGCCCTTTTTCACTGAGGAATGAACGGTTGACATCATCTTTCTCATAGAATCAAAGGGGGCTTCGGCAACTCTTGGGAATTCCTCGGTAAGAGTTGCTTTAGGCATATCCAGTCTGTTTGCCCAATCAACAAGCGCAGCTTCGGTTGGTTCGCCCTTAACAACACCATCCTCAATTGTGGCATCGGAGCAAAGTGCCATTGCCTGCGCAATCAGCTTTTCATTATCGCCCTTAAAATCAACAACCGTCATCTTGTTCTGTGTTAATGTTCCGGTTTTATCGGAGCAGATGACCTGCGTACAGCCAAGCGTTTCAACGGCAGTAAGCTTTCTTATAACAGCATTGCGCTTGCTCATTTTTGTTACGCCGATTGAAAGCACGATTGTAACAACTGCTGCAAGACCCTCGGGAATAGCGGCAACAGCAAGGGAAACCGCAACCATAAATGTGCCGAGCATACCCTCAAAGGTTACACCTGCACCTGTAACGGCATTGCGGATAACATCAAGAGCGAAGATAAATACGCAGATACCGAGCACAAGGAAAGAAAGGATTTTTGAAAGCTGATTCAGCTTAATCTGAAGCGGCGTGTCCCCTTCCTTGGAATCGTTGAGTGCATCGGCAATTTTGCCCATTTCGGTATCCATACCTGTTGCTGTAACAACGGCTCTGCCGCGGCCGTAAACAACATTGGAGCCCATATAGCACATATTTTTTCTGTCACCCAGCGGAACATCATCCGAGCCCTCCGGATCAATAGCATCAACTATTTTGTTTACGGGAACGGATTCACCTGTAAGTGCTGCTTCTTCAATCTTCATGGAAGCACTTTCAATAATTCGGCAGTCGGCAGGCACACTGTCGCCGGCTTCAAGAACAATAATATCGCCCGTAACCAGATCTTCCGAATGAATAGTTTCTGTTTTTCCGTTTCTGATAACATGGCTTGTTGCGGCAGCAATTTCCTGCAGGGCTTCAATTGCCTTTTCAGCCTTTGATTCCTGATAAACGCCAAGAATAGCATTAATAATAACAACAAACATAATGATGATAACATCAGACGGAAATTCCTTGTTATAAACCGAAGTGATTGCCGAAATAACAGCAGCAACAATCAGAATAATAATCATAGGATCGGCAAGTTGCATCATAAAGCGGTGCAAAAGGCTTTCCTTTTTGCCCTCTTCCAGTTTATTTTTGCCGTTTTGTTCAAGGCGTGCCTTCGCCTCTTCTGAAGAAAGACCGTTTTCAGAGGTTTTGCTTTCCTTTATAACCTCTTCGTACGAACGAAGATATTCCTTCATACTTTTAAGCTCCTTTCAAAAAAAGATTTATAATACTATATAAAAAAAGACTCATATATAGTATTGCTACTATATATGAGTCTCATTCTTTAAAACTAAACCAGCCTTTGTTTTATTGATAAGGCATGATGTTGACTTAGTTCGCACCCGTTTAACAATTATGTGCGGAATTACTCCCTCATAAGGTATTTACAATATACCATATTTTAACATAAATGTCAATTTTGTAATTGTAAAAAAATCATAAATTTTATTGCTTACAAAACCGTAAATTTGTATGAATTTTCATACAGATATGTTAATCCTTATGGTTCACATATTTATATATTGCTTTAAATTTTATAAAATGAAAGATGCAGTACTTTACGGAGAATTCTTCCATTGTTAAAAAGTCATCCACAAAATCTTCCATAGGGATTTCAAAATATCTTGAATAGATTAATAAAAGCTTCAACGGAGGCGCAGACCTATCCCGCTCGTAATTTGAAAGCGTTGTTGGGCTGATATCAAAAACAGCTGCCATTTCTTTTCGTGAAAAACGAAGAATTTTTCTGCAATAGGTCATTTTACTTCCTATTGAGGTTTTTTCATCCTGCAAGGGCTGTTCTCCTTTATCGGAAAGCATTTGTTCATCGATGCACTGCTCAACCTCATCCAAAACATCATCTTTAGCCATATTCCTTCTCCTATTCTAAAAATACAAATAAAAAATGCGCAGCCGAAGC